>NZ_JAKMTD010000004.1:0-160649 GCF_025772965.1 Campylobacter sp. CNRCH_2013_0898h
GTGTTAAGATGATAGCTTATAATCAAATTATCTAAAAAATCATACCCATTACAATCATAACTTCAACAAATACTTCAAAAAAATATACAAAAAATAAATATAATTAATATCATTATAAATAAAATTATTTATAAAATATCCACTATTTAGAAAATGAATATCAATACTTTATATTATTTTATATATTTTTATTAAAATTAGAAAAAATTGGAAAATTTTATGAAACTTTTATAAAAAATTGTTATATAATACCTATTAAGTTCATAAACGAAACTTAAATAAAACCCACAAGGAGTACATCATGGGAACAAGAAAAGAACACGACTTTATTGGTGAGTTAGAAATTTCTGATGAAGTTTATTATGGAGTGCAAACTTTTAGAGCACTAGAAAACTTCAATATGAGTGGTAGAAGACTGCAAGATTATCCTTATTTTGTAAAAGCTTTTGCTCAAGTTAAAAAAGCAGCTGCTCTAGCTAACAAAGAAGTTGGAGTTCTTGATGCAGATAAAGCTGATGCTATTGCTAAAGCTTGCGATAGATTGATTGCTGGTGAATTTTTAGATCAATTTGTTGTGGATATGATCCAAGGTGGTGCTGGTACTAGCACAAATATGAACACTAACGAAGTTATCACAAATATTGCTCTTGAAAGTATGGGTCATAAAAAAGGAGAATATCAATACCTTCACCCAAATGATCATACAAATTTAGGTCAATCTACAAACGATACCTATCCAAGCTCAATCAAAGTAGCAACCTATGCAAAACTTAGTGATCTTTTAAAAGCTATGGAAGGCTTAAAAGCTGAATTAGAAGCTAAAGCTAAAGAATACAAAGATATCATCAAAATGGGTAGAACAGAACTTGAAGATGCGGTTCCTACAACCTTAGGAAACACTTTCAATGCTTTTGCTAGCTATATTAAAAGTGATATTGAAAAGATCACAGCAGCTCGTGAGTCAATGAGCTATTTAAATTTAGGTGCTACAGCTATTGGAACAGGAATTAACTGCCACCCTGATTATAAATTTGTGGTTGAGAAAAAATTAAAAGAAATCACTGGTGTTGATTTTAAACCTGCTGAAGACTTCATTGCAGCTACTCAAGATACAGCTGATTTTGTACATGTAAGTGGCGCATTAAAAACTGCAGCTGTAAGATTATCTAAAATCGCAAATGATTTAAGGTTGATGAATTCAGGTCCAAGATGCGGTCTAGCTGAAATTAGTTTACCTGCTATGCAACCAGGTAGTTCTATTATGCCAGGTAAAGTAAACCCTGTAATTTGTGAAGCAGTTGGCGAAGCTTGCTATGAAGTTATAGGTAATGATGTTACTATTATGCTTTGCTCTGAAAGAGGTGAATTTGAACTTAATGCTTTTGAGCCAGGCATTGCTTATGGGTTATTTAACTCGATCGTATTGCTTGAAAATGCAATGAAAACTTTAGCTGAAAAAGCTATTAAAGGATTAAAAGCAAATCCTGAAAACTGCAAAAAACTTGTATTAAATTCAATCGGAATCGTGACTGCATTTAATCCTATTTTAGGTTATGAAAAATCTGCAAGTATTGCAAAAGAAGCTCTAGAAACTGGAAAAGCAGTAGGTGATATTTGTCTTGAAAAAGGCTATTTACCAAAAGAAAAAATTGATGAGATTTTAACACCAGAAAATATGTTAAATCCTCATATGACAGAAAAAAGAAAAGCTTAATAACTTAGGAGTTTAATCATGGATATTATGATTATTTTACAACTTGTTGTCTTCCTTGGAGCAATATTCATAGGTATCCGCCTTGGCGGCATAGCAATAGGCTATGCCGGAGGTTTGGGTGTTGTTATTTTAGGTCTTGTTTTAGGCATGAAGCCAGGTAATATTCCTTGGGATGTTATTTTAATCATCGCTGCTGCTATTGCTGCGATTTCTGCAATGCAACAAGCAGGTGGCTTAGACTACATGGTAAAAGTTACTGAAAGAATTTTGCGTAAACACCCAAAATTCATTAATTATCTTGCACCAGCTTGCGGTTGGTTGCTTACTATTTTAGCAGGTACTGGTAATGCAGTATTTTCATTAATGCCTGTTGTTATTGATGTTGCAAAATCTCAAAATATTAAGCCATCAGCTCCACTTTCATTAATGGTTGTTGCTTCACAAATTGGTATTACAGCTTCTCCAGTTAGTGCTGCTGTTGTTTATATGACTGGTGTATTAGAGCCACTTGGCTGGAACTATCCTGCATTAATTGGAATTTGGATTGTAACTACTTTTGCTGCTTGTATGATTACAGCTTTTATTGTAAGTTTAATTACTCCAATGGATCTTAGCAAAGACCCTGTATATCAAGAACGCTTAAAAGCTGGTCTTGTAAAAAGTGCTTCAGATGTTTTACATAGTGAAGATAAACCGGGTGCAAAACTTTCAGTTGCTATATTTTTATTTACGGTATTAGCAGTTGTTCTTTATGCTACTGCAATTTCTAATAATATTAAATGGATTGATCCTGTAGTTATCCCAAGAGATGCTGCAATTATGAGCTTTTTATTAACTGCTGCAACTTTAATTACATTCTTATGTAAAGTTGAACCTGCAAAAATTTTAGATACAAGTGTATTTAAATCAGGTATGACGGCTTGTGTATGTGTATTTGGTGTTGCTTGGCTTGGAAATACTTTCGTTGCAGGCCATGAAGCAGGTATTAAAGAAGTAGCGGGTGAATGGGTTAAACAAACTCCTGCTATGCTTGCAGTTGCTTTCTTCTTTGCTAGTATGCTTTTATACTCTCAAGCAGCTACTGCAAAAGCTATTGTTCCAGTTATCGTTGCTGCATTAGGAATTTCAGCTACAAATCCTGCAGATTCTTATATGCTAGTTGCTTGTTTTGCTGCTGTTTCAGCACTTTTTGTACTTCCAACCTATCCTACTTTATTAGGTGCAGTTCAAATGGATGATACAGGTACAACAAGAATTGGAAAATTTATATTTAATCACGCATTCTTTATCCCGGGTGTATTAGCTATTGCTATTGCTGTTTCATTAGGATTTTTAGCAGTAGGAATGCTTTAATGCTCTTACTTTCCGCTTTTAGCGGAAAGTTTTCTTCTTTTACTTATTAACTAATTTTAAGTAGAATATTTTTTTAATTTTTAAAGAAATAAAATGGCAAAATTATCTTTAGATAGAAATAATATAAGAATCTTATTTATAGGTTATATACTTATAGCTCTTTTTGGCACTTTCATCCTTATGCTACCCATTATGCACACTAAACCAATATCTTTTTTAGATGCATTTTTTACTAGTGCTTCAGCTGTAAGTATGACAGGACTCATTGTGCTAAATACTTCATTAGATTTTAGTTTTTATGGACAGCTTGTTATTTTACTACTTATCCAAATAGGTGGTTTAGGTTATATGAGTATAGCCATGGCTTTATATATTTTAGTACGGAAAAAGATGAGTTTTGGGGAAAAAAATCTTTTAAGAGAATCCTTAATTTATCCTGGTGCTGATGGGCTTGTAGGATTTTTGAAAAAGGTTTTATTTTTTGTATTTGCTATTGAAATTGTTGGTGCTGTTTTATTATTTTTAAGATTTAAATTAGATATGAATTTAACTGATGCTCTATGGGCTAGTATTTTTCACTCCATTTCTGCTTTTAATAATGCAGGTTTTAGCATATTTGAAAGTGGCTTAATGCCTTATAGGGATGATTTTTGGATTAACTTTATCATTACCTCTTTGATTATTATTGGCGGTTTGGGCTATTTTGTATTGCTAGAATTATACTTTTTTTCAAAAAAACGCTTTGCTAGTCTAAGTCTGCATACAAAGCTTGTTTTAATTTCCACTATTATACTAATCATTTTTGCAAGTTTGATTGTGTTTTTATTTGAATATCACAACCCAAAAAGCATAGGAGAATTTTCTCTTTTTGATAAAATTATGAGTGCATATTTTACAGCGGTAAATTACCGAACTGCAGGATTTAACACTCTTGATCTTAGCACCTTTAAGGATGCAAGCTTATTTTTTGGATCTTTGTTTATGATTGTAGGTGGTGCACCAGGTGGAACTGCAGGGGGCATTAAAGTAACTACTATTGCGGTACTATTAATTTATGCATATTGGAGTATTAAAGATAGTAATACAAGAATTTTTAACTTTGAAATTCCAAGCGAAACTATTAATAAAGCTTTCATTATAGCAGTAAGTTCAATTGTTTATATTATTACCTGCGTGTTGCTTTTATCTTTGATTGAAGATGATAAAAGTTTTTTACCTTTGCTTTTTGAAACAAGTTCAGCATTTGCCACAGTAGGTGTTTCAGTTGGCGATGGTGGGACCTTATCACTTAGTGCGCTTTTTAGCTCCGAAAGCAAACTTATTGTTATTTTACTAATGCTTAGCGGTAGAGTGGGCGTGCTTGCGTTTTTATTTAGTATATTTTTTAAAGAAAAAGAAAAATATTTAAATTACCCAAAAGGAAAAATCATACTATGAAAAAAGAAACTTATGGTATTATAGGACTTGGAAGATTTGGCTCTGTTTTAGCAAAAGAACTTATTGACCAAGGCAAAAGAGTTATTGTTTCAGATATTGATGAAGAAGCTGTTAAAGAGTTGCAAGATCATGCGGATTTTGCTTATATCTTAGATTCTACTCACACCATAGCTTTGAAAGAAGCGGGCTATTCAAATGCTGATGTTGTCATACTTAGTATAGGTGAAAATCTAGAATCAAGCATACTTACCTTCATGGCCTTAAAAGAAATAGGGGTAAAAAATATCATAGCTAAAGCAAATTCTTCTACACATGGACAAATTCTTTCAAAACTTGGGGTTAATAAAGTCATCTATCCTGAAAAAGAATCTGCAAAGCGTTTGGCTAAAATTCTTATCACTAATCCAAATTTTGAAATCATAGATCTTTCAGCCAACACCATAAAGGTAGCAAAACTTTTAATCGATGAGAATTTAGCGGGGAAAACTTTGCAATCCATTGGACAAAATTTAAAAGTCATTGCACACAAACAACATGATACTTGGAGCATTATGCCAAATCTAGAAAATACCGCTTATTTAAACGATATATTAATGCTACTTGGCACTCAAGAAGAACTTAATCAATATGATTATTGAAGATTTTAAATGCTACTTTTACTTTGCACTATCAATATGATAAATCTAGAAAAGAAACTCTAGTGCACGGCTACACAGACCCAATCCATATACTAGGTCACTAAATTTTTAATGTCCTTGTAAAATAAGGGCATTAAAACCATACAATAAATTAAATATAATCAAAAAACTATACTTATAAGCATTCTTGAAAGCTAATTTACAAAATATAAAAAATAAATATAACATTAAAAAGATATTTTAAGTGGTGTCAAGGGGGAGACTTGAACTCCCGACCTCCGGCTTATGAGACCAGCGCTCTAGCCAGCTGAGCTACCCTGACATAAAAAGAAGTTAAAATTATACTTTATTTTGCTTAACATTTTATAAAATACTTATTTTATAAATTTTATATATTTTTTAACTTTTTTGTGCTAAAAATATGAAATTATATTTAAAAAGGATTTTAATGCAAATTAGCTCAAGTTATGGCGGTGCCTTTTATACGCAAAATCCTTATCAAAACAAAGACAAAGAACAAACAAAAGAAAATATTTCTGAAAAAGAAAACCCACAGCAAACAAAAGAAAATAAAAACGATCAAGAAAAAGATGAAAAAACTCAAAAAGTTAATGGTAAAGACTTAAGTAGTGAAGAAGTAAAACAGGTACGAGAGCTTGAAAAAATCGACAGAGAAGTAAGGGCTCATGAAGCAGCCCACCAAGCAGCAGGTGGAGCCTTAGCAGGAGCTGCAAGTTTTGGCTATACAAGAGGTCCTGATAATAAAATGTATGCAGTTGAAGGAGAAGTGCCTATAAGAATGCAAAAAGGCAATACTCCTGAAGAAACTATAGCCAATGCTATGCAAGTAATTGCTGCAGCTATGGCACCAGCTGATCCTAGTCCCCAAGATTATAAAGTAGCAGCTAATGCTATGCAAATGCAAAATGATGCACGCACCGAGCAAGCTAAAATAAAAGCAGAAGAATCAAAAGCTCAAAACGATAAAAATAAAGACGAAGACGATAAAAAAGCAAATCCAAATTCTAAAGCCATAAAATCATACACACAAAATTCATCACAAGATTACATAGGAAGTCAGTATAATAAAAGTGCATAGTGGCAGAGAGGAAGGGATTCGAACCCTCGGTGAGTTACCCCACACACGCGTTCCAGGCGTGCTCCTTCGACCACTCGGACACCTCTCTAAAAATGAAAATTATAACTTATTTTTTTAAATTTATACTAAAAAAGGGATTTTATGAAGCTTTTTTACTCTTGTTTTTATCTTTTTATTTTACTTTTTTTAAGTGCTTGTTCAAATCATGCTAATGTTAATTTATCTTATGAAAAAGCCTTTGTAAACAAACAATGCGATGAAAATACTTTAACTTTAAAAAATGCAGACAAAGACACTATATACACAGGGTTAAATTTAGCCTCTTTAGCAAGAGTTTGTAAAGATTATGAAAAAAGTAATGCTTTTTTTGATAAAGCAGAAGAGGCTTACAAATATGATGTAGATTTACAAAACGGGCTTCAGAAAGCCACAAGAAATTTTAGCGAAATTTTACTTAATGACACCATCAATGATTATCAAGGTTATTTTTATGAAAGGATTATGCTAAATACCTACAAAGGTTTAAATTATATGAGCTTGGGAGATTTTAAAAATGCAAGAGTAGAGTTTAACAGAGCTTTATACAGACAAGATAGAATGAAAGAATATTTTTATGATTATATACAAAAAGCTCAAGAAGAATACCAAAAAGAGCTTCAAAAAGATAAAAAAACATATGCGAGTTTTAAGCAAAATTTAAACCCTATCTATAAACAATATGACAATCTTCTTAGCACATTTAGCGCAAATAAAAATTATACTAATATCTATGCTAGTTATCTTAGTGCTTTATTTTTCTTTTTTGATAAAGATTATATTAAAGCTTATGATCTTTTAAAAGAAGTAGCATTAAGCGATGTAAAAAACAAACAACTTCAAAAACAATTTCAAGTATTTGAAAAATTCACTCATTTAAAAACATCCTTCCCTCAACAAAAATATATTTTTATCATTTATGAAGATGGTTTTAGTGCTACAAAAGAAGAATTTGATCTTACCCTGCCATTTGTTTTTAATGATAATCTTGCAAATATTAGTGTAGCTTTTGCTTATTTAAAATCAAGAAATGCTTCTTATAAATTCTTGCAAAGTCAAGATGAAAAAACACAAAATTTAATTTATTTTGATGATATTATAGCAAGTGAATTTAAAACTCTTTTACCCTCTATGGTGATGAAAACCCTAGCCTCAAGCGCTCTTAAAACTTCAATTAATTTAGCCATAGCTAATAATGATTCTAGTGGATTTTTATCATTTATTAGCACTGTTAGCACTGCTTTAATCAATAAAGCAGATCTTAGAATGTGGCAAGCTTTACCAAAAAGTGCTAGTATTTTAATGCTAAAAAATGAAGGTTTAGTTAAAATTTATAATGATAAAGAAAAAATAATCTTTGAAGATGAGCTGGAAAAAGATAAAAATTATATTGTGCTTATAAGATCTTTTGTGCCAAATTCAAATATTATTTACAAAATTAAAGAAAAATAAGGAGATAAAATGAAAAAAAGTTTATTTTTTATGGTTTTTGCGATTTTGATTTTCAGCGCTTGTTCTTCACAACCAAAATATACTGATGGTAAAGCTTCGCAAAAAGTTCAAGGAAACGCACTTACTTTAGGACTTGATAGAGAAGATTTTGAAAAAACTGCTGAAGATATGATACAAAGCTTGCTTAGTGATCCTGCTTTTGCAAATTTAAATAGCTCTAATAGAAAAGTTATTGCCATAGGAAAAATCATCAATGACACTCCGCAAAGAATAGACACAGATAAACTCACTTCAAAAATTACCATAGCATTAAGAAAATCTGGTAAATTTATACTAACAACCGCTGTAGCAGCAGGTGGAGCAAAAGATAGTTTATCTCATGATGTAAGAGATTTAAGAGACAATGAAGAATTTAATCAAAATTCCATAGCCAAAAAAGGCACACTTTTGGCCCCAAATTTCTCACTTTCTGGTAAAATCAGACAAGATACCGTTAAACTTTATAATGGCAAAATCCAAACTGAATATTTTTTCCATTTAATTCTTACAGATTTAACTAGCGGTTTAGCTTTTTGGGAAGATGAAAAAACTATTGATAAAACAGGTAAAAGCAAGAGTGTAACATGGTAAAAAAACTACTAATTCTTTTTTTTGCTCTTGTTTGTTTTTGTCAAGCACAAAGCGCTTTAAACAAAGAAAGTTATGGTGAGGGTTTTGGAAATACAAGAAGTGAAGCAATAAAAAATGCTATCAATGAAGCTCTTGGGAAAATGGAGGGCTTAAAACAAGTTAAGCTTAAAAAATTCGAATTTAGCTTTAATGGAAATTTCAATATAGGTTATGATGAAGAAATAGACTTAGTTAGCAATGGAGTTTTTAATAGCTATGATATTAAATCTTTAACTCAAACAAATCAAAATGAATTCCATGCAAAAGTTGTGATTTACAAAAAACTTTATAGTGAAAAAAATCTTGAAGATAAAAGTTCGCTAATTATCATCAATAAAGTTAAAGATGAACTTTCGGCTAAATTTGAACAAGAGCTTTTAAGCGTTTTGCTCCAAAGTAAAAAATTTAGAATTTTAGATAGAGCAAATCTTGATCTTTATAATCAAGAAAAATCTTTACTTATAAAAAATGCAAGCGATGATGAACTTGTTAAGCTTTATAATGTTTTAGGGGCTGATTTTTTACTTATTTTAAACCCTAAAATAACACAAACACAAAATGAAATTAACACTCAAACTTATAATATTAACATTGATTATCGTTTGATAGAATTTGCTACAACTCAAATCAAAGCTTCCAATACCCTAGAATTTAAAATGAGTTCTACAAGCAAATCAAGCAAACAAAAAGCCCTTAGAGGTATAGCTACAAAAATTACCGAAGATATTTTTAAACATTCTAAAGACAATGACAAAGAAGAAGAAATAGAACATGGTTTGGATGCAAACTATCAAATCAACAATGAAGGTGGAGTTAATTTAGGTTTTTAAAATGCAAAAAGCATGGGATATTAATGCAAAATTTTGGGATATACAAATGGGAGATGATTCTAATGAATTTCATAAAAAAGTTGTGCGTCCTAAAGTTGAAGAATTGTTAAACATACAAGATGATGATTATATTCTAGATATTGCTTGTGGAAATGGAAATTTTTCCGCTTATATGTGCAAAAAATACAACATAAATGTTTATGCTTTTGATTATAGTGATCAAATGATAAAATTAGCAAAACAAAGATGGAAAAATTTTCTACATAAAATTCATTTTCAAACCATAGACGCTAGCGATGAATTGACTTTGCAAAATTTAGCTAAAAAACACACCTTTAGCAAAGCTGTTTCAAATATGGCTATCATGGATATGGAAAATATCCAGCCCTTATTTAAAAGTCTTTATTTTCTACTAAAAGAAAATGGAATTTTTGTTTTTGCTACTCAACATCCTTGTTTTGTAACATTAACTAAAAAATATCTTAGTCCGCATAATTATCTTGGGTATGTATTTGAAAAACAACCTGTAAAACATCACTACTACCACCGTTCTTTGGAAGAAATTTTCAACACTTGTTTTAAAAATGGTTTTATTATAGATGGATTTTTTGAAGAACCTTTTTTAGATGAAGAATTTCCTGAAATTATAATTGTCCGAGCAAGGAAAATCAGTTTTTAAATTGCAAAAACTCACATCTTTTGCAAAGATCAGCTTTTAAAATTCCTTGCTTAAAGCCTTCTTTTAATTCTATATATAAAGACGAATTTAAAAGCTCGCTAAAATCTTTTTCAAAACAATTTCCAAGTTTTATATCCCCTTTAGTATCCAAACAACAAGGCACTAAAGTTCCATCGCTTAAAATAGCAATTTGTCCATTTAAAGCATGACAACACCCATTCTCCCTAATAACCTCATCTTTCAAAGAAGGCCATTTAAAAAGCCTAGCTTGGTGTAATATAACATGCCTTTCTAGGCGATTTTTAGTTTTTTGCTTTTGAATTTTTACTTTAAAATTTTGCTCTAAAAAATCATAAATTTTCTCATTTTCTAAAGGTGGGTTGAAATTTTTATCTAAATTCCAAAGTCTTAAATTGATAAAAGAATTGTTTTTATTTTCCAAGTGCAAAAAAATAAGTTTTAAAACAGGCTCAAAGTATTCTTTTAAACTCATTCTACTTTGAGATAAAAAAGCACCCAAAGAAATATTGATTTGTCGTATGTTTTTAGAATCTAAAACAAGTTTTATTTTCTCATCATCAAAATAAAACCCGCTTGTAGTAAGTTCTATTTGCATATTAAATTTAAAAGCTATTTTTAAATACTCTTTTAAATTTAAAATCCTTAAAGGATCTCCAAGCACATGAAAAGTAAAAAGCTTGGCATGACTATGCACACTTTTGCAAATTTTTTCAAAATTTTCAAGGTTCATTTGTTTTCTTTGCGCTTTTTGGCTAGGACAAAAATCACATTTTAATCCACAAATATCACTTAATTCTATATAAATTTTCTCAAAATGCATAATCACTCTTTTTAAAAAGCTCAAACGCCTTTAGGGCAAGTTTTGAAAGTGCAAGATGTTCTAATTCTTTATAAGAAAATGCTTTTACTTTTAAATCTTCAAAATCATCATCTTTTAAAAAATACACCTTGGCATTAATTTTATATTTGGTGTAAGAGTGTTTAAATTCACCTATAAATTTTGCATTTTTTTCTTTATTGTATTCTAAAAAATTATACATATTAAAATATAGCTTTTCTTTGCTTTTGATAAGCAAAAACTGCTCATTTTTTTGCACTATGAGTATATTTAAAATAATATTTTCATATTGAGTTTTTTTAGATACATGAAATTTTTCATATTCATTTTTTCCACTACAAAAACTCTCTATGGGGCAAAGCTTGCATTTTGCATTTTTAGGTAAACAAATCAAAGCCCCTATATCCAACAAAGCTTGATTATGATCAAATGCATTATCATAGTTTAAAAACTCTTTTGCTTTTTGCGTTAAAAGTTTAGAGTTTGGATTTTGCAAACTATAAAATCTACTCAAAACTCTTTTAATATTTGCATCCACAAAAGCTTTAGCTTGTAAAAAACCAAAACAAGCTATAGCACCAGCTGTATATTCTCCAATACCAGGAAGTTTTTGAAGCTCTTTTATGTCAAATGGTAATTTTGCATTAAATTCTTGCACACAAATTTTTGCACATTTATGTATATTCCTAGCTCTAGTATAATACCCAAGTCCTTGCCAAGCTTTTAAAACCTCATCTTCGCTTGCCATAGAAAGCGCTTTTAAAGAAGGAAATTTAGCTAAAAACTGAAAATAATAATTTTGCAAAACACTCTTTACTTGAGTTTGTTGTAACATAATCTCGCTAATATAAACAGCATAAGCATTGTCAATATTTTTTAGCTTTTTTAAATCATCCTCGCTACCATATTTTCTATATTCTTTATGCAAAATACGCCAAGGAAGGTTTTTTCTACCATTCTCGTTATACCATTTTAAAATACTTTCATGAATTTTTCGCATTAAAACTTTCTTTGTTTTTAAAAATTATACAATCTATTCTTAAAAGCTTTATGTTAAAATTAAAAAAATATTTTTAAAAAGGAGTAAAAATGAAAAGTTTTTTAAAAGGTTTAGGATTAGGATTACTTTGTTTAGTATTGTTTGTACTAGGAGTAGTTTTTAATACTGAATTTTTAGGTTTAAAAAATCATAATAAACAAAATGTAGAATTTTCAAGAAATATAGAAGTATCAAATGAAATCATGCCAAATGTTTTTAATGCTGTTTTAAATTTTAGCGCGAGCGAAGAACTTAGTAAAAAAACTATCATCTCTAGTGATGAAAAAAATCATATTGCTAAAACTTTCAAAGAAATTTCAGATCGTATTGCCAAAGAAGACTATTGTAAAGGTGGAAGTTATACTTTAGAGCCAAGTTATAATTATTATCAAGGAGTAAAAACACTTAATGGGTATAGATTGTATTCTAATTTCACTTGTCAAATCCCACAAAATAAAAATAAAGACTATGAAAATCTTATAAAAGATATAGAAAATATCAGCAATACTAATACTTTAATTTCTTTTAATACTAAAGCCTTGCAAGCAGGATTTGACGAAGCAACCTTAGAAGCAAACAAAGAAGATTTATACGATCTTGCGCTTAAAAAAGCTTTTGAAAAAGCTCAATATTATTCTAAAACTTTAACAAAAACTTGCATAGTAAAAAATGTTCATTTTGATAGTTGTAATATCAAATACAATTCTCCAAGTTTAGCAGCTAGTGCAGATAGTGTAGTGCTTCCTGTTATTAAAAATGAAAAGCAAAGCTTAAAAGCTAATGTGCTTTTTGTTTGTCAATAAATTTTATTTTGGCTTTATCTTGGGTTTTTATAATTTCTCATCATTAATTTAAAGGAGAAAAAATGAAAAAAATTATAGGTTTATTTATTATGGGTTCTTTAGCAGCCTCTTTAGCATTTAGTGCTGATTTTTCCAAAAAAAGCAATGATGAAATTTTAAATCTTGCAAAAAGCGTAAAAGCACAAGATCAAGCTGACTTAATTATAGAAATGAAAAAGAGAATGAATGAGATGAAATACAAAGACGCAAAAGTTTTTCATCAACAATTTAAAAGTAACTTACGCGAAAACATCTCTAAACTTTCTCCTCAAGAAAGAAGTCAAAGAAAGGCTATCGTTCAAGAAGATATGCAAAAACTAACCGATGAAATGAGTGGCAAAGAAATACGAGATTTAAATTTACATCATTATAATAAAAATGAACACAAAGCCCATAAAATGAATCATCAAGGGCATGGTGCAAATCATGGAAATTGCTCAATGAGATAAAATGGCAGCAAAAATTCTACTCTTAGAAGATGATTTAAGCTTAAATGAAATCATCAATGAAGCCTTAAGCGATGAAGGTTTTAAAGTCTCTTGTGTATATGATGCACAAGAGGCACTAGAAAAAGCTTATGAAGAAAATTTTGATCTTTGGATTTTTGATGTTAAAGTTCCAAAAGGCAATGGTTTTGAAGTATTAAAGGAATTAAGAGAAAGTGCTAAAAACACTCCTGCTATATTTTTAACTTCTTTATCCATGCTTGATGATGTAAAACAAGGATTTTTATCAGGTTGTGATGATTATATTAAAAAGCCTTTTGATGTTGATGAGTTAATTATCCGTGTAAAAAATATCATTAAAAGAAATTTTAGTCATCAAAAGGAAGACTTAATCTTACTTAGCTCTTCAAAAAATATTTCTTTTGATCCTATCAATAAAACCCTTTATCAAAATGGAGAAATTATCAACCTAACTAATAAAGAAAAAGAACTCCTAGCTTTACTTTTAAAAAAACGCCCTCATTTTGTAAATATAGAAACTATTTTTGACGAAATTTGGAGTTTAGATGAAGAGCCTGTGATTATGAGCCTTAGGGTGTATATCAAAAATTTAAGAAAAATTCTTGGTAAAGACCTTATCATCAATCAAAGAAATATAGGCTATGCCATTAGGCTAGAAAATGAAAAGTGAAAACTTTAATAATACCATTTTTAAAATTCTAGCCCTTTATATCATCACAAGTGGCATATTTTTAACGATTTTTTTTATTACTTTTTATCAAAAAGAAGCAAATTATATACGATTAAATCAAATCACACACTCATACACTCACTATAATTATATTTTACAAAATATCATTGAAGCAAGACACGATAAAAATTTATTAAACGAAGATGATTTTTCTTATATTTCTAAAAAAATAAATACTCAATTTGCTATTGTTGCAAACAATCAAATCATTTTTAGTAATTTAACTTTTGATGCTTTAAAAATATTAACACAGCTTAAAGAAAACAACTTTATTTACAACGAAAACAAAAGATTATTCATAGATTTTTCAAGGATTAGAAATCTTAATACTTATATAGATACGAGTAATTTAAGAAAGCCAAAACACCATTCTCATTTTTTGAGACATAAAAATATCCATATCATTATAGAAACGGAAGATCTTGGCTTTAAAAAAGAACAATACCGCAAAGATAACTACAATAATTTAGATATTAACGATTATGCTAATGAACTTTGGAAACTAAAATTAAAAACTATTTTTTATACACTTATATGTATTTTACTACTTGCTATAATTGCTTATATACTCATCTTGCTTGTTTTTAAAAATATCAAAGAACAATTTAAAACACTCAATGATTTTATTAAAGATACCACACATGAAATTAACACGCCTTTGAGCGTGATTTTAGCTAGTATTAAAAAATTTGATGATACAAATTTAAATCCAAATAACACTAAAAAACTAAATCATATCAAACTAGCAAGTAAAAATTTAAATCATATCTATCAAAACCTCATAGCCTTAAATTTTTTCTTACAAAAAGAAAATACAAAAGAAGATATAAATTTAAAAGAGCTTTTAGAACAAAGATTGGAATACTTTGACACTTTAATCTCTCAAAAAAATCTCATCATTGAAAAAGAGCTTTTAGAGCAAAATTTCTATGCAAATAAAGAAGAAATGCAAATTTTACTTGACAATCTTTTAAGCAATGCCATAAAATACACCAATACTAATAAAAAAATCTTTATTTGTTTAAAAGAAAAAACACTTAGTATTAAAGATGAAGGTCAAGGTATGAGCACTAAAGAAATTACTCAAATTTTTACACGCTACAAACGCTTTAATCAAGACCAAGGTGGTTTTGGCATAGGCTTAAATTTAGTCAAACAAATAGCCGATAAAAACAATATCAACATAAAAGTTTTGAGTAAAAAAGATAAAGGAAGTGAATTTATACTTTCTTGGTAGGGATAAAAATGGAAATTTGCTTAGAAAAAATTAAAATAGATAACGCTTGGAAGGAATTTTTAAAAGAAGAGTTTTTAAAACCTTATTTTTTAGAAATAAAAACTCATTATATCAATGCTTTAAATGAAAGAAAAACTATATATCCACCCGCGAATTTAATCTTTAATGCTTTTAATCTAACCCCTTTACAAGATTTAAAAATCATACTTTTAGGACAAGATCCTTACCACAACCCTCATCAAGCCATGGGTTTGAGCTTTAGCGTGCCAATGGGTGTTAAAATTCCCCCATCTTTACTTAATATCTATAAAGAATTGCAAGATGATTTGAACATCCCTATAGCAAAACATGGTGATTTAAGTAAATGGGCTAAACAAGGAATTTTACTTTTAAATTCTATTTTAAGTGTAGAAGCAAATAAACCTGCTTCACATGCACATTTTGGTTGGCAAAAATTTACCGATGCGGTTATATCAAAACTTAGCAATGAAAAAGAAGGATTGATATTTTTACTTTGGGGAAATTATGCTAAAAATAAAAAAAATTTAATCAACCCTCAAAAACACTTTATCCTAGAAGCAGCACATCCTTCGCCTTTAGCAAGAAATGCTTTTTTAGGTTGCAAGCATTTTTCAAAAAGTAATGAAATTTTATCAAAACTTGGTAAAAGTCTTATTGATTGGAATTTAAACCCTTAATTTACTTAAAACTTATATACTTTCAAAAATTTTCAAAAAAGGAATACAATGACTTGTCCAGTTTGTGTAAATACTGACTTATTGATGAGCGAAAGAAATGGAGTTGAAATTGATTATTGTCCAAAATGCCGTGGTGTTTGGCTTGATCGTGGTGAGCTTGATAAAATCATAGAAAGAAATTCTTCTCAAAGTACACAACAACCTCAACAACAAAATTATAACCAACAAGCAAACTACCATCATAATAACGGCTATAAATACAAGAAAAAAGAAAGTTGGCTTGGGGAATTATTTGACTTTTAAGCCCAAAGGCTTAAAAGTTTTTATATTTTTACTTTAATTAAAGCATTTTCTGCCATTTTTGGCACCCATAAATACTCACCATCAAAAAACATATCTGCAGGACCTTTTATAGAAGCCAAATCAAGTTTTATTTCTTTATTATCTTTTAGAGTATAAATATATCCTTGAAGATTTTTACCCCAACTTGACACTAAAAGATTTTTATTTTTATCATACACAATGCCATCAAATTGTTCTATTTTTTTGCTTAATTCTTGAATTTTCTTTGAATTTAAATCAATACTAATGATTTTCCCACCTGCTTTATCACTTGGATCATAACCTGCTACAAATAAAGTATTTTTATCTATTAACAATCCATTTGGGCCACCATATTTTGAATCTAAATGGATAAAGTTTTCATATTTTTTATCCTTTAAAAATACTTTGTGGATGTATCCTGTACCTGTGTCACTAACTAATAATGTGTCATTATTTAACACAGCAATATCATTTAAAAATACCGCATTTTTTATAGGAAGTTTGAAAATTTCTTTTTTATTTTTTATATCAAAGCCATATAAAATATCAATATCAACCACATATAAAACATCACCTATTTTAGACATACCTTTTGGAGCATTAAGACCTTTTATAAATTCTAATTCCAAAATTTTTCCATCTTTATCTAATTTTGAAATAAAACCATCATTGTCTTTATTTAATGGAGTTAGCTCTTTTCCTACATTAGATACATAAACTGCATTTTTATCTACATATACACTTTCAGGATGTGCAAAACCTTTAAATTCTTGAACCTCTAAAGCATTTGCACCGCAAAATGCAAATAAGGCCAAAGTTAAAATACTTTTTTTCATAATTGTTACCTTTCTTAAATTTTATTAACAAATTCTAATAAAAAACCAAAATAAAATCTATCATTTTTAAGATAAAAAATATAAGTTTTTTGACTTTTGTTCTTGTTTTGGGGTAATGCCATATCTTTTTTTATATCTTGCTATAAACCAAGCAGGAGAATTAAATCCAAGTTCATAACAAATTTGAGTGATATTTTTTGTAGAAAATTCAAGTAAAAATTTAGCTCTTTCAAAACGCTTGTTATCAAGCCATTCTTTAGGAGTAATACCAAAACTTTGTTTAAAATTACGACTAAAACTTGCTATATCCATTTTACTAAATTTGGCCATAGAAGCTACGCTTTCAAAGTCATTTTGACAATATGCAAACATCTTATAAAGCTCTAATTTAAAACCACTTAAAATGGCTTTTAAAAAAGCTAAAAACTCTGCATTATCTTCACTATATAATAAAGACAAAAACAATTCTTCAAATTTTAATCTAAGCAGATATTCATTTTTCTCATTAAATTCATTTATACAAGGTAAGAAAGACTCGAAAATACCTTTAGTTATCAGATTAGTTTTTAAGCTAAATAAACTTTTAGCATATTTTGGAGAATCTAATTTACAAATTAATTCTTGATATTTAAAAATAAGTTCTATTAAAATACTTTCCTTAAAACACAAAATAATAGATTCATATATATTTTCATCATTTAAATAGTCTCTAATGGAAAAAGAATTTTTTGTAAAAAACACAAGCTCATCTTTTTTTACATTAAACTGATTATCCATAGTATAAATACTTTTAGAACCTTTTAAAATAAATACTAAAGCATAATCTTTAAATACAACTTCTTGATTTTTATCATTTGAAAAATCTTTTTGATACCAACATAAAGAAAAAAAAGTATTTTTCAAAACATTTTGACTGATTTTTTCAAGATCTTTTGGAAAAATTAACATATATACCTTTTTATAAGTTTTTTGATTATTTATATAATACAATAAAAAATATTTTTTATTAAGAATTTATGTTACAATATAATTAATTTCAATTAAAAAAGGAGAAAAAATGAAAAAAATCATTCTAGGTTCTTTACTAGCATCAAGCTTTTTATTTGGAGCAAATTTAGAAAATTTTAATCCAAAAGCACAAAAAGATCATTTAGTTATCAAAATGGAAATTCTTGATAAAAAAGCTAATAAAGATGCAGGCGAAGTTGTAGCAGTACAAACTCCTTATGGGGTAGCATTTTATCCAAATCTTAAAGGTTTAGAAAGTGGAATTCATGGCTTTCATGTTCATGCAAATGCTGATTGTGGAGCAACTGATAAAGGTTTAGGTATGAAAGCAGGTGGACACTGGGATCCTGAAAAAACAGATGCTCACTCAAGCCCATGGGATGATAAAGGTCACAAAGGGGATTTACCACCACTTTATGTAGAAAAAGATGGTAAAGCAACTAACCCTGTATTAGCACCAAAAATCAAAACTCTTGATGAGCTTAAAAATCATGCTCTAATGATACATTTTGGAGGAGACAATCACAGCGATCATCCTGCAGCACTTGGCGGTGGCGGTGCTAGAATGGCATGTGGTGTTATAAAATAAAAATCTAAAGGCTTTTTAGCCTTTAGTGTTATTTAAAAAGCTTAGTAAAATCAAAATCACCCATAAAATCATGGCTTGATCCGCCAAAACTTTGACTAGGACTATAAGTAGCAATAGCCACTGCAAGCTCACTAAGCATAGAAGCTATTTCTTCTCTTTTATCGACTATATAAGCTTTCATACCTTCATAATCACTAGTTTCTAAAATTTTTAAAGGATTATAAATTTCAAAAGCAAATGCCTTTGAACCAACATTTACATTATAATTATTATCAAATAAAGCATTACCTAAAAATGAGCAATTATCTACTATTTTTAAACTTTCACTAGCAATTAAAACTTTATCTTGCACATCTTCATAGTTTTTATCTTCTAGAAGTTTTGAAATTTTTTTCAATGAGGAATCTAAAATTTGCAAAGCACCTATAAAGTCATTAGCATCAGTAATATCTTCACTAAATTTTTGCGTTTGATGTTTTAAATTTGCACCATCTATACTTGAACCTACTTGTCCTAAATGTTTTTGTAAGATTTCTAATTCATCTCTCATAATACACCTTCCTTGTTATTGCTATAACAAGAAAAGCATTTTTTATTCCAAATTTTGATCTACCCAAACTCTAAAATCTTTAGCAAAAAGCAAAAAAACCTCATCATAGTTTTGGATTAAAATTTGAGGATTATTATCATTTAATTCTTTTTCATAGTAAAAGTACTTACTCGCTATAAGTTTTTTAGTGTTTATTTGCACTAAATTTAAATTAATACCAAACTTTATTTTAGAATGCAACTCATCACTAAAATCTTGCTCTAAAATATCCACTTTACTTTCTAAAACATAATCAGCACTAGCTAGACTATCTTGATTTAAAACTGCTTTAAATACCCCTAAATCTTGCAAATGAAATTCCAAAAAAGATTTTATCATTAAAGCAGGATTTTCTTTCCAAAAATGATAGGCATAGGTATTGATAGTATAATCTTTTTTATAAAAAATTTCATTAGTATAAGCTAAGCCTTTAGGTAAGGAAACTATAATAGTTGCATTTTTTTTATTTTGACTTTGCTCTAGCTTTTCTAAATTAATACTAAAATATTTATTTGCAGGTAAAGTTTGACTTGGATTAATCAAAGAGCAAGCGCTAAAAAAAATAGCTATTAAACTAATATATAAATATCTCATTTTATTCTCCTGGAGCATATTGAGTAGCCTTATCTTTATAAATTATATCTGAAGGATTTTGCTTTAAAATATTTAATAATTGCGTAAAATCTAAAAACAAAACTCTTAAAATATCCAAATTTTCATTTAAAAGCATTCTACTTTTATTAAGCTCATTAAGTTGGTCATTAGCATTGTTTAAAAAATTTGAAAATTCATCTGCACTTTTGCCAAGTTTAGAGCTTGTTTTATTTAAATTTGCTAAGAATACTGGTACATTAGCATTTAAATGTGCAGAAAATTCTGATGAATTTTGCAAAATTTGCTCTATATTTTTTAAATTTTTATCACTTAAGAGTTTTTCTAATTTTATTTTTGAACTTGTGATTAGTTCTAATAAATTTGAAGTTTGCTTATCTATGCTTGCAAAAAAACTTTCTTTTGATTTTATAATAGGATAAACATCATCACCTGCTCTCAAAACACTAGCTTCCTCACTACCTCCTGCAAGCTGAATAAATTTAAATCCTGTTATGCCTTGAATTTGCAAACTTGCATAAGTATCTGTTTTAACAGCCAAACTAGAATCAAGCTTAACTAAAATTTTTACTCTTAGTTGCTTACTTGAGCTATCTATACTGATGTTTTCAACACTTCCAACATCTACTCCTAAAAATTTAACTGGAGCTTTTACACTAAGTCCTGCAACTGATTCTTCCATATAAATTTCATAATATTTGAATGATTTTTCATCTTTTAAATTTCCATACCACACTATAAAAAACAAACTGATAAAAAATAACACACAAACAAAAATTCCAATCAAAATATAATTTGCTTTGTTTTCCATTATTGCATAAACCTCTCATAAAGTCTTGGATTTTGCTCTTGCAAAGCCTCGACATTTCCCAAAAAACCAACTTTTTTTTCTTCTATAATCAAAAAGCGGTTTAAAACATTTTTCATACTCTCTTTATCATGAGTAATTAAGACTACACATAATTTAAAGCTTTGTTTTAAACTCAAAAGTAACTCATCAAATTCTCTTGAGCTATAAGGATCAAGCCCTGAAGTTGGCTCATCTAAAAAAAGTAATTTAGAATCAAGCGCCAAAGCTCTAGCTATGGCCACTCTTTTTTTCATACCCCCACTTAACTCACTTGGATAAAGCTTAGCCACGCTCTCATCAAGCCCTACCATCTTAAGCTTCATCATAGCTATTTCTTTAATGTCGTTTTTACTAAGTTTTGTGTATTCAACCAAAGGTATGCTAATGTTTTCAAGTATATTAAAAAAGCTAAATAATGCTCCATATTGAAAAACAACACCCCATTGTTTTTGCAAAAACAAAGCATCTTCATCGCTTATATTTTGTAATCTCTTACCTAAAATTTCATACTCTCCCTTATCAAAATGCTCAAGCATTAACATTTGTCTTAAAAGCACAGATTTACCACTACCACTACCACCTAAAATGCCAAAAATTTCATTATCTTGCACTTCAAAGCTAATATCTTCATGTACACATTTACTTCCAAAATAAGTGCTGATATTTTTAGCCTTTATAATCAAAATCCAGCCTTTGTCAAAAATACAGAGAAAATCGCATCAAAAGCTATCACCCAAAAAATAGCATTTACCACACTTTTTGTCGTATAAACACCTATGCTTTCGGTAGTTTTTTGTACAAAAAATCCTCTAAAACAAGCAATAGAAGCAATCAAAAATCCAAAAATAGGTGCTTTTATAAGTCCTATGATAATATGTTTTAGCTCCACTGCTTCTTTAAAACGACTCATAAACTCACTCGCACTAATTTCTAAACTAAACCAAGCAACTACAATTCCACCTATAATACTTAAAATATCAGCTACTATTACTACCAAAGGCATAGCAAGTGCTAAAGCTAAAACTCTAGGCAAAATGATAAATTCACTTTCTTTAAAACCCATAGTTTTCATCGCATCAATTTCATCAGTAAGTTTCATTACTCCAATTTGAGCTGTATAAGAACTTGCACTCCTGCCTGCAATAACAATAGCACTAATTAATGGTGCAAGCTCTCTAGTGGCAGAAATTCCCATTAAATCAACAATATAAATATTAGCTCCAAATTGTGCAAGCTGATACGCAGCTTGATAAGCAAGCACCACACCCACAAGCAATGAAGTTAGCATAATAATAGGTAAAGCATTAATAGCGCTATTTTCTACATGATATAAAAATGCCTTAAAGCGAAGTTTTTTAGGGTTTAAAAGTGTTTTAAAACAAGTATAAATAATAAGTCCTATGAAATTTAAAAACTGCACTAAAATTGTAAAAGAATTTGCAACTTTCTTTCCTAAATTTTCAAAAAAATCTTTGATTGTTTTTTTATCTTCATAAGAATCACAAAAGCTTTTGTAGTGTTTTTGACAAAGTTCAAAAAGCTTAGCATGCTCGCTTTTAAGATTTATCCTACTAAGCTCAAAACCTTTTTGCTTAAATTCATTTTCTAAAGCTAGAAAATACCTAATCCCAGCAGTATCTATAAAATCTAAATTTGCAAAATCAAAAATAATATTTTTTTGAGTAGGAAAATCTAATTTTTCCAATTTTCCTACACTTGTTTTATCCCATATACCAAAGACGCTAAAAATGCATTCTTGATTTTTAACATCTTTGATTATTTTATTTTTCATTACATAGACTTAAAATATATGAGCTTAATTTCTCCTCACTAAATCCAAAATGCTCAAATACATCTTTATCTTTACCACTCTCACCAAAACTTTCTATACCATAAAGCTCATCACAAATTCTATAAAGCTCGTTTGAATTTGCAGCTTCAACACCTATAACCTTACCTTGTAAAATTCTTTCTTTATAAGATTTTTCTTGAGCGATGAATAACTCATAACAAGGCATAGAAACCACATTAGCAATCACACCTTTTTCTTTTAAAATCTTAGCTGTTTTTACACATAATGACACTTCACTACCACTTGCTAAAAGTGTAAATTGCGCATTTGCGTTTTCTTCTAACAAATAAGCCCCATTTTCAACATCTCCAAAAACAGGCTCGCTTAAAGCACTTAACTTTTGACGCGATAAAACAAAAACACTTGGCATATTAGTTTTAAGTGCAATCTGCCATGCTTTTACATTTTCAACCCCATCAGCTACTCTAAATGTCAATGAATTTGGCATAGCTCTAAAAGTGCTAAGCTGCTCTATAGGTTGGTGTGTTGGGCCATCTTCACCTACACCTATACTATCGTGAGTAAAGATGAAAAAGTGTTTAGCCCTCATCAAAGCTGCTATTCTTGCAGCAGGTTTTAAATACTCACTAAATATAAAAAAGGTAGCACAATAAGGCAAAAACAAACCATATCTTGCAAAAGCATTTGATATAGCAGCCATTGCATGCTCTCTTATACCATAGTGGATATTTTTTCCATTTGGAAAATCGCCCATATCTTTGAGTTCAGTTTTATTTGATGGACCTAAATCTGCACTACCACCTAAAAATCCCGGTAAGGCTTTAGCGATAACATTTAAAATCACACCATTGCTATCTCTAGTAGCTAAATCTTGTCCTTTAAAATCAGGAAATTGTATTTTTGAAAAATCAGGCTCTAAAAGCTCTTTTAGCAATGCTTGCTTCTCTGCATTTAAATTTTGCACTTTTTGATTCCATTTAGCTTGTGCTAAATCCCCAAGTTCTATTGCCCCGCTAAAGCGAATTTTAACTTCTTCTGGGATTTCAAAAGTTTTTTGTGGATCAAAACCTAAAGCCTCTTTTGCCTTTTTTATAAGCTCTTCGCCCAAAGGTGCTCCGTGAGAATGATGACTTCCCTCAAGATCTAAAGCTCCTTTAGCTATAGTAGTGTGAGCGATAATCAAACAAGGCTTTTTGCTTTCTTTAGCAGTTTTTAATGCTAAATCAATTTGCTCAAAATCATGCCCATCTATCTCAAGTACTTCAAAATTTTGCGCTCTAAAACGCTCTTTTACATTTTCATTAAAAGCAATGGCCACATCACCTTCAATTGAAATATTATTGCTATCATAAATGATGATTAAATTATCAAGATTATGCACACCTGCTAAAGAACAAGCCTCATAAGAAATTCCTTCTTGTAAATCTCCATCACCGCATAAACAATATACTTTATGATTGATAATATCCTCACCCAAAAGCAAACTTGCTTTTTTAGCTGCCATAGCAAAACCAACCGCATTTGCAATGCCTTGTCCTAAAGGTCCTGTGGCGATTTCAACACCTGGAGTGAAAATTTCAGGATGACCTGGGGTTTTAGAGTGTAATTGACGGAAATTTTTTAAATCTTCTAAACTTACATCATAACCGCTCAAATGTAAAAAGCTATAAAGCAAAGCACTAGCATGACCACCTGAAAAGACTAATCTATCGCGGTTTAACCATGTAGGATCTTTTGGATTATGCACTAAATGAGTACTTAAAACACTTATAATATCTGCTAAACCCATTGGAGCACCTGGGTGGCCTGAATTTGCTTTTTGCACCATATCCGCACATAAAAATCTTATAGTGTTGGCTTGTTTTTGTAACATTGTTTAACCTTTTAAATATTTATCAATCAAAATTTGAAGCTCATTAGCAAGCTTAGAGTCTAAATTTTTCATTTTTTCTTCACATAAAGCAATTTTATCATCTTTTGCCTTTTTAGCACCTTCTAAACCTAAAAGTTTAACAAAAGAATTTTTATGCAAATCATTATGAGTTGGCTTTCCTGCTTCTTGAGTATCTAAAGTCGCATCGATAATGTCATCTTTGATTTGAAAAACTAATCCTATCAAAAGCCCTATTTCATAAATTTGCTCGCATTCTTTTTCATCTAACTCACAAATTTCACAACCCATTTTTAAAGCCGCTGCAATCAATCTTGCAGTTTTATGAATGTGCAAAAACTCAACTTGCTCTAAATTTAAAGGCATATCTTCAAAATAACAATCAATAGCTTGCCCGATAATCATACCGCCAAGCCCTGCATTAAAGGCTAGAATTTCTATGAGTTTTAATCTAACATTTTCTTTTAAATCAAGCTTAGAAAGAAGTAAAAAAGCTTGAGTATTTAAAGCATCGCCCACTAAAATAGCCGTAGTTTCATCATATTTTTTGTGTAAAGTTTGCTTTCCTCTACGCAAAGAAGCATCATCCATAGCGGGTAAATCATCATGTATTAAAGAGTAAGTGTGGATAAATTCCAAAGCCAAAGCTGCATTTAAAGCCTTTTCAAACAAAGCAGGATTTTTAGCATTAACTATACCCAAAAGCAGTTGGGCTCTAAAATGCTTCCCACCAGCTTCTAACATCCATTTTAATGCTTCATTAAAAAATGGATGAAAACTTTGAGTTTTAGGAAAATTTTGCTCTAAATGCTGTTTGAATTTTTCTAAAATCACTTATTTAGCCTTATAAAAAAGTCAAAGTATCCTTTATTAAAATGCTCAAAGTCATTATTTTTCGCTGAAGGGATATTGCTTGCTTGTCTTGAGACTAGAATATCAAAAGTATTAGCTTGAGCTAAAACAGCTTGAAGTTCATTAAAATTGTTGATTTTTTGATTATTAATTCTTAAAATCTTATCCCCTTTTAAAAATCCAGCCATTTGTGCTTTAGAATTTGGAGTAACTTCTGTAACATTCATTTTCATATCTACGCGCAATCCTAGATTGCTATAAAAAGAACTTGGCTTAGCTTGAACCACTTTTTTAGGCTTAGCAAATACACCCAAGTCTTTATCAAAAACCATAGTGGAGATATTAACATCTTTATTATCTCTTAATACATTAAAGTATAAAGTTGCACCGCGATCAGCAAATAAAATTTTTTCATTTAGTTTTCTTAAATCATCATAAGCTTGTCCATCAACACTCACAAGCTCATCATTAAGTAAAAATTGTCCATTTTTACGCACATTTTTAACATAAATTTTGCCATCACGCATATCAAAATCCACACCTATATCACCCCAATAAGCATCAGGATATTTTGCAAAGTGTTTTAAATAACGATTACCTATAAGTTTGCCATCTTCTAAACTTATACCAAGCATTTTACAACACGGCGAGTTAAGCTCTCCGATTTTAGAAGCAAAGTCAAGTTGATCACGCTCTGTCAAACTTTGCCCAAAATACTTCAAATGTCCTATATAGCTTTTATTGCTATCTAAAATTCCCACCCAACTATTGCGTGTTAAATCTTCTTCATTTCCCATAGGTGCAGGAATTAAACTAAAATCTGTTTTTACTAAATACAAATTTAAAAAGGGATCATATTTAGTATAGCTGTTTAATTTCGCGTTTTTAGTTTTAACTACTGCTAAAGTATTTTCATTTAAAGCAAAGGCGGGTAAGCCCTCATAAATCAACATACTAGCTTTATTTTTTTCATAACAACCCAAAAAATCATTAAAAGTCGGTCTTGGCACAGCAAAAAGTGTGCAAACTACACCCAAAATACAAAGTAAAATTCTCATAGCATTCCCATTCCGCTAAATAAATTACTAGCCATTGATTTTTTATTTTGTTCTACCATTTTCATCACATCATTAATCGCTGCTATTAGTAAAATTTGCATAGACTCTTTATCTTCTAACAAAGAATCATCAATGTTTATATCGATGATTTCACCTTTTCCATTAGCACTAACTTTTACTAAACCACCACCACTTTTTGCACTAAATTCTTTTTTTAAAGCTTCTTGCTCTAATTCATTTGCTTTTTCTTGAGCCTTAGTTAAAAGCTCGCCCATTTTAGAAAAATCCATATTTTCAAACATTTATTTTCCTTCTTTTAATATCTCTAATACTACTTCTTTATCATTAAAAGGATATTTTACACCCTTGATTTCTTGATAAGTCTCATCGCCCTTACCCAAAATCACTACAAAATCATCTTTTGTTTTAAGCTCTAATGCTTTTTTGATCGCTTCTTTTCTATCACATTCTACAAAAACACTCTCATCTTTTTCTATACCATTTAAAATATCATTAATTATATCCATTGGCTCTTCTGAACGCGGATTATCACTTGTGATGATGAGTTTTTTAGCATAGTGTTTGGCAACTTTAGCCATTAACGGACGCTTAGTTTTATCTCTATCTCCCCCTGCTCCAAAAACTACAATCAAATCACGATATTTTAAAGCATCTAAAACTTTTTCTATGCCATCGGGCGTATGAGCAAAATCTACAATCACATCTTTTGCAACCACTTGCATTCTACCCTCAATGCCACCAAAATTACTAATGGCCTTTTCAAGCTCTTTTAAATTTGGCTTAACAAGTTCATTTACACAAGCACTTGCAGCCAAAAGATTATAAAGATTAAAAAGCCCCACCAAAGAAGAATCAATCATAAAAGTTTCTTTACCAAAATTTACCACAGCTTCAATGCCATTTTTTAAAGCATAAGCTTTAATGTGATAATAACTTGGATTTTCCACTCCATAAGTAAAAGCACCTTTGACATTAAAATTTATAGCTTTTGCATCTTTGTTGATAAATTTCATACACTCATCGGTAAAAAAACTTTCTTTTGCCGCTTGGTAGTTTTGAAAATCCCCATGAAAATCTAAATGATCTTGAGTGATATTAGTAAAAATTTTAGCCTTAAACTCAAGCCCTTCAATGCGATTTTGCACCAAAGCATGCGAGCTTACTTCCATAATCAAAAATTCACATTTTTCCTTACTTGCTAAAGATAAAAGCTCTAAGGTTTGTAAAATAGGAGCAGTAGTTAAGCCTTTTGGAGTGATATTTTTATCATTTATAAAACTACCCCTAGTTCCCATTAAAGCACATTTATAACCTAAATCAAGCAAGATAGAGTAAATAGCTCCCGCAGTAGTTGTCTTGCCATTTGTGCCTGTAATGCCTATGATTTTAATATTTTCATCTATATTTAAAAGCTTCTTGCATTCGCCAATGCCAATAACTTTTGCTTGTTTTTCTAAAGCTTGATGAAGAAATTTTTCATTTTGAGTAGTTTTTAAGAAAAAACAATCTTTTTCGCATTCATTAGAATTATCACAAATGAAAGTATTTTCAATCTTTACTATCATAATTTAATTCCTTGATTTTCTCACTAAGCTTAATAAATCTATAATTAGAATAAAAATGCGCTGAAACATCTTCCATATAAGCTACGAGCATATCTTTATAACCATGTTCTAAAAGCTTTTCTAAAAAATCCACAAAATCTTCTTTATCGTTAATAATAAGTTTATTAGATATTATAACATTTTCTAAAGCTTGTTTAAACCCAACTTTTGCTTCGCTAAGTAAAAAATCTTGATAACTCAAGCCCTCAAAATCTTCGCTATCTTCTTCAAACTGCACACTTTGGCTAAGATTAATGAGTTTTTCTAAGTCTTTATCTACTTTAGTATTTTTATAATTTTGCATAAAAAATTCAAAAAAAACAAAAGCTTCTTCAGGGCTTTTTAAAGCCAAATCACAAATATTAATAAAAGTTAAAAGTCTTTTATTTTTACGCTTTTCATAAGCAAGAGAAAAATACATCTTAGCATTTTTAAAATCTTTTTTGTAAAAACATTCTATGGCTATTTTTTTATAATTTTGCAAATTCGCTTTCCCCACCTGCTAAATTTACTATAGTAATATCTGGATGTATATCGATTTTAAGTTGTTTTTCCAAGCCATATTTCAAAGTCGTCCCACTAGCTGGGCAGCCATGACAAGCTCCGGTTAGCTTCACATAAACTACACCATTTTTCACACCCAAAAAATCAAGCCCTCCGCCATCATTTTCTAAAATATGCATAGTTTTAGCTAGACTGGCTTTTACAGGTTCGATTAATTCCTCATCACTAAAAGGCATATTCATAATTTTTCCTTGATTATTTTTAGTTTAATTTTATCTTATTTGCCTTTAAAAAATGTAAATTATTGTTTATTTTAGACTTTTTGCTATACAATGGTAAAAAGACTTTAGGAAATTTTATGCAAAAACACACCCAAATAAAAGGTTTTGAAAAACTCAAACTCATTATCATACTAGGCTTTTTATCTGCCATAGCACCACTTTCAACTGATATGTATTTGCCTGCTTTAAATGAAGTAGAAAAAAGCTTTCAAACAAATTCTTTTTACACTCAACTTTCTCTTGCAAGTTTTTTCATCGCCTTTTCTTTAGGTCAGCTTTTATATGGACCATTAAGTGATGTATATGGCAGAAAAAAACCTTTATATATAGGACTTTTTATTTTTATTTCTTCAAGTATTGCTTGTGTTTTAGTTGATTCCATTCATGCTTTTATAGCTTTGCGTTTTTTTGAAGCTTTAGGGGGTTGCGTGGGTGTAGTCGTAGCAAGAGCTATAGTAAATGATGTTTTTGAGCTTAAAGAAGCAACAGGAGTTTATGCTTTGATGATGGTCTTTACTTCTTTAGCGCCTATGCTTTCTCCTACTTTTGGTGGAATTTTACTTGAATTTTTTTCTTGGCGTAGTATATTTTTGACATTGTTTATCTTAGGCTTTATTTTATTTTTACTTGTTATTTTTGTTCTAAAAGAAAGCAATCACAACACCAAAGGAAAAAAATTCAATCACAAAGAGGTTACAAAAAGTTACAAAAAAGTTTTAAAAGATCGCCGTTTTGTAGTATATTTGCTTTGTGGAAATTTAATATTTGCAGGTTTTTTTGCTTATTTAACCGGCTCATCTTTTGTTTTTACACGCGTTTTTGGATTAAGCGAGCAACAATACGCAGCCCTTTTTGGAGCTCATGCTCTAAGCTTTGTTATATGTGCAAATATCAATGCAAGATTAGTCCTTAGATTTTCTCCTTATTATATACTCCCTAGAGCGCTTATGGTAATTACTTTTTTAACTTTTTTACTCATCTTGGGTGCAACTTTTGAGCTAGGTTTTTGGGCTTTTGAAATTCCTTTGTGTTTTATCATAGCAAGTTTGGGTTTTATCCTGCCAAATACCACAACCTTAGCTATGGCAAGATCAAAACAAAATGCAGGCAGTGCTTCAGCACTCTTAGGTGCAGCACAATTTGCTATGGCGGGAGTAATGGCATTTTTAGTAAGTCTTTTAAATGCTAATACACCTATATTTTTATCACTTATTTTAGGAACTTGCACATTTTTATCTTTGATTTCTTATCTGAGTTTGATTAATAAAAGAAAGTTAAATAAAATCAAAAAGAAGTTAAGCGTGATTTCTCACGCTTAATTAAGCAATATTTTTGAAAAGATTCACTAACTATATCGAACCTTTTTCAAAAAACTTTATATCAATAAACAATATTTATATTTTTCTTGATAATTTTAGTGTTTTTGATCATAATAGCAAAACAAAATATTTTAAATTTGCAATGATCAAAACTATTAATAGATGATTAGCTTTATAAATTTTTATTTTAACTTGTCGATATGCAAATCATGCTACTCACTCCTTAAGGCAAGAAAGAAGTGAGTTAGCAATAGATTGAAGGCTTCAAGGCTATCAAGTATTACAAGGCTACCTCGATAACCTTGTAAAGCTTGATCCCAAGGTTTTTAAAACCTTGGGTTAAGATTATTGTTTTAATTGAAGCAAAGTATTTAAAAGCTGATCACTTGTGGTAATCGTTTTTGAGTTTGCTTGATAACCCCTTTGGATTACGATAAGCTCTGTTAATGCACGACTTAAATCCACATTCGACATTTCTATGGCTGAGCCTTTTAAGCCCCCTCTACCGCCTTCGCCTGCATGACCTATGGTAGCTGTTCCTGAGTTTGCTGTCGCTTTATAAAGGTTATTACCCATTTCTTCAAGACCCATATTATTTGGGAAAGTAGCTAGAGCAACCTTAGCTAGAGCTAGAGTTTTACCATTTGTAAATTCTCCATAGATATAACCATTCTCATCAGTTCTTAATGCATCTGGCTTTAGATTACCCCCTGTGTAACCATCTGTTTCTTGTTTAGTAGTAGATGAGTCTTTATCATAGCTTGTTAAACCATCAAAACCACCTGTTGTTCCAAAGTCAAGTTTTATAACTTGATCAGGTTTTGAGCCGTTATTTCCGGTAAAATTTAATACATTTGGTGTATAGCTTTGAAGTGAGCCATCATTACCAAATCTTAAATTTCCTACTACTATATTTCCAGGAGCTCCATCACCACTAAAATTAATCTCTGCAGGTTCAGGCACTGAAATGATGATAGACCATTCAGCCCCACCATCTGCTGTTTTAGTTTGTTTGGTAAATTGCACGGTTAGCTCATGTCTAGTTCCTAATGAGTCAAAGATTTCTATACTAGCAGTATGAGCTGATAAGTACATATCTTGAGAATATTTTTCATTATTACCTGCGTTGAAATTTCCATCTAAAGCACTAAACATCGCTGTGAATTTATCATTGGTGGCAATTTTATTGGTTTCATCTGAAAAACCTGTAACTTTAAAAGTCATATCTTTAGAAGTATTGCTCTTAGGATTAGTGATTTTAAATCTACCATCACTTTCCACCACTACTTCAACACCAGCATTAGCATCTGCTTGTCCGGGAGAACCATTATTTCCATTACCCCAGTTTTCTAATGTTCCATCGCCATCATAATCCACACCCCATCTTGCATCTCTTTGCAAAAGCTCTCTTAAATCTTCAGTAGTATGGAAAAATCTTTTACTATTCATATCAGGCATATTTGCTTCTCTAGCATTTGCTGCATTAGGATTAGGATTTGCTCCTATATCTACATTATTTTTACTATAAATATACTCATGAGCAGTTACCACTTGAACATTTGTTTTTACTTGTCCATCTGCTTGTCCATTTTGAGTTCCAAGCCAAGCTCTTGTATTAGCATTATTTCCATTAGCGGTTATAACAGTATTTAAATTACCTTGAGCTGGATTTTGATTTGTTTGAACTTGAGATCCAGCTGTATTGTTATTATTTATGGTGATATTTAAATTTTTTGATTTGGCAGTTGTTCCTGTGCTATTGTCATTAGTAAAAGTCATTTTACCATCTACTATGGAAGCTACCACGCCAGTTTCAGCTGTCTTAGCATTGATAGCATTTAAAAATACATCTTTACCAACACCTTCAGCGGTAATATGCACACCATTTATAGTAATATCTAATCTAGCATTATGAACTGTTTCCCCATCTTTTATACCCCAAAAAGTATATTGCGTATTTCCTTGTAACTGCCCTCTCTCTGTTGGCATATCTGTGCTCATGGTAATATTAGAAGTATGCTTAGCATCAGCAAAACTCACCCACATACCTTGACCATCTCTTAAGTTCAAACCCTCACCTTGAGCGTTAAACACTACGCCCATATCCACACCTTTTTCGGTTACTTGGGCTCCACTTTTTGAAGTAGTATAAAACTCAGTATGGCCAGTATCATTTTCGTCTATCGTTGTTCCTGTATCTTTTCTACCACCATGTAAAGAATCTAGTGCATAGATAGGACGCTTAGCAGAAGCATTCATACCCAAGGTGTTACCACTATCTAAATTTGCTGTAAGGCTTACTGAAGTACTTGCTCTAGCAGGCATACTCATACCAGGTGGGATAACTATATCTTGCACTGAAGTTGAAGAGTCAATTTGACCCGTTTCTTGGTTGTAGTTCCAACCTTGAACGGTGTAGCCGTTATTATCTACGAAATTTCCTACTGCGTCTGTTTTAAAGTCCCCTGCACGGGTAAAAAACTGCGTAGTGCCACCATCATTTGAAACGATGAAAAATCCATCACCATTGATAGCCATATCGGTGTTTTTATCTGTAGTTTGGATATTACCTTGAGAGTGAATTCTAGTAGTAGAATTTACACCTGCACCAAGTCCAACTTGCATAGGGTTTTTACCACCTAGGTTGCCATCTGGAGCTGTAGCTATCTTAGAAGTTTGACTCATAAGCGTTGAGAAATCCGCACGAGAATATTTAAAACCAAATGTATTAACATTGGCTATGTTATTACCTTCTACATCCATTGCGTATTGGTGTGCTTGGAGTCCTGAAACCCCAGCCCAAAGAGATCTCATCATAATTAAATCCTTTAAAAAATATTGCTTTGTGATTACTTCACAATCTACTATTGCTTAGCCAAGACAAAGCAATAAGTGTTCCAAAAATGTAAATAAAATAAAATTAAAAAGTAGAAAATAAATCAAAAATTAGATTTTAATGTGTAAAGTTTTTTTAAAATTACTCGATATAGTCAGTGAATCTTTTCAAAAATATTGCTTAATTAAGCGTGAGAAATCACGCTTAACTTTTATTTCTTTCTTTTAATTTAGCAATCACATCATTTAAACTCAAATCCGCATCAGCTAATAACACTTCTAAATGATAAAGTAAATCAGCAGCTTCATTTATCAACTCATCTTTATCTTTAATAGTAGCAGCCAAAGCAGTTTCAACGCCTTCTTCACCTACTTTTTGTGCTATGCGTTTAGTGCCTTTTGAAAAAAGTTCAGCCGTGTAAGAAGAGCTTGCACAAGTGTTTTTGCGTGAGTTGATAAGTCTTTCAAGACGCGATAAAAACACAAAATCAGCTTTTTTAGAAAGCGTTTCAAAACAAGAAGTATCACCTGTATGACAAGTAGCGCCTTGAGCTTTTACAAGGATTAAAATACAATCTCTATCACAATCAAGTCCCATATCTATGATATGCAAGAAATTCCCGCTTTGCTCACCTTTCATCCACAAACGCTCTTTAGTGCGTGAGTAAAATACAACCTTTTGGTGCTTAAAACTTTCTCTTAGAGCTTGTTCATTCATAAAACCTTGCATTAAAACTTCACAAGAATGATAATCTTGGATTATCACGGGGATAAGGTTATTTACCTTTTGCCAATTTATGCTTTTTATAAATTCTTCTTCATTTATACCCATAGTTTTTCCTTTTAAATACGAATTTGTATGCCTTGATCTTTTAAAAATAGTTTTAATTCTTTAATATCTATAAGTTTTTTATGAAACACTGAAGCTGCTAAAGCTCCATCAACACCAAGTTTAAAAGCGTCCAAAAAATGCTCTTTAGCTCCTGCACCACCGCTTGCCACTAAAGGCACAGGACAAATTTGTCTAACCTTAGTAAGTTGATCTAGATCATAACCCTTTCTCATGCCATCTTGATTCATCATATTTAGCACGATTTCGCCAGCTCCTAGCTCGCATACTTGCTTTACCCACTCTAGTGTTTTTTTACCACTATGATGAGATTTGCTCTCATCTCCAGTGTATTTATAGACTAAAAGCTCGTTGTTTTCATCTTTAAAAGTATCTATACCTACGACTACGCATTGAACTCCAAAGCTTTTTGCAAGGCGTGAGATTAAATCAGGATCATTTAAAGCAGGGGAATTAATAGAAATTTTATCAGCACCATTTGCTAAAAGTTCTTTTGCGTCATCTTCGCTTTTTATACCCCCTGCGACGCAAAATGGTATAGAGATATTTTGTGCTACCTTGCTTACCCAAGCTCTATTGATACGCTCATTCTTGGTTGAAGCTGTAATATCATAAAACACAAGCTCATCAATGCCATTTTGTGAGTAAAATTTAGCAAGTTCTATAACATCTCCCATATCTTCATGATTTTTAAACTGTACCCCTTTAACTACTCTACCATCTTTTACATCTAAACATGCGATTATGCGTTTTGTAAGCATTTATTTCTCCAAAATACACTTTTCTTTAAGATATTTTTGCATTTGATCATCATTCTTAACCTCATCAAATTTTGCATGAATTTTTACCTCTACCCCAACTTTTATTTGTTTATTAATATCATCAATAAAATCTTTGAAATTTTCATTTTTTTCTACAAGCATATCTATGGTTTGTATATCTAGTTCTTTTTCTTTTGCATTAAGAAGAATTTTTGAATTTAAAATATCTTCACTATCAAGCTTTATTACACCTATACCAAAACTTTGATTAAGCCTTCTAAGCTCACTTAAAACCTCACTATCGATTTCTTTTAATACTACCAAGTAACCCTCATTTGCCCAACTAGAATTACTAACAGCTTGAAAATAATATTCTTTTAAATTTGAAAAATTAATACCTATTTTAAGTTCAAAAGAAAATATTTTATAGCTGTTTTGTTTAAGACCTTCCAAAAGTCCTAATGTTTCTTTTTGATAATCATCATAGGGAAAATATACCCCCACTACATCAGGATAGTTCCATTTATCTTTACCGCTTTCGCTTTTTTTGCTTTTTTCATGATAGATTGTTTTGCAATTTAATCTAAAATCAGAATTTTCATATAAGTATTTTACAAGTAAAGGATGCAAATCCCTTTCATAAAATTTGTTTTTTTCTTGTTTTTCTAAGTCTTTTTCAGTTTGATTTGAAAAATCAATATTCAAAAGCTCATTTTGTCTTTCTCTTAACCAAAATGTAGTAGGTTTTTTTGTTATTTTAATAAATAGAGAATTTTCTTGAAATTCTTTTATATCCACATAAATTCTAGCACCCAATGTAGCTATGGGTGTTTGTCCTACACTAGGAAGCTTTTTATCTAAGCCTTTATCACAAGCTTCTTTCCAAATTTCATTTACTCCTAAAGGTTTTTTAGCATGTTTTAAAACTTCTAAAATCAAATCCTTATAAGTTAGTTTATTAGACATCTCATTGCCTCCTTTATGCTAAATTCTTTATCAAGCAAGGCTTTACCTACAATGATACCACTTACTATGCCATTTAGCTTTTTAAAATCTTCTAAGCTCGCCACGCCTCCACTTGCTTGGGTTTGCAAATGTGGGAATTTCTCATGCAAAGCTTTGTATAAAGTGATGTTTGCTCCACTCATCGTGCCATCTTTAGAAATATCTGTGCATAAGATATGTTTTACATCTTTATAAAAATTTAAAAGCCCAAACAAACTCTCATCGCTTGTTTTACTCCATGCATCAACAGCCACAAAAAACTCATCTTTAACGCAAATACTATCAAGCGCTAAGACTATACTTTCTACACCAAATTCATTTAAAAGCTCTTGTGTAAGGGGCTTATTTTTAACCGCTAAAGAGCCTATAACTACGCGTTTAACACCGCTATCAAACAAAGCTTTAACCTCATCTTTAGTGCGAATTCCTCCACCTACTTGAAGATTTACTCTAATCTTAGAAGCTAGGTTTTCTATGAGTTTTAGTTGTCTTTTACTAGGATCTTTTGCACCACTTAAATCCACCAAATGAAGCCAAGCAATGCCTTGAGCCTCATACTCTTGAAATTTAGCCAAAGGATCAAAGCTGTATTCTTGCTTTTTAGTATAATCTCCTTTATAAAGCCTTACTACTTTACCATCTATTAAGTCTAATGCTGGAATGATTTGAGTTTGCATTTTTACCTACATATTTATGAAATTTTTTAATAATACTTCGCCCGCTTCGCCGCTTCTTTCAGGGTGAAACTGCACGCCATAAAAATTGTCTTTATTTAAACTTGCACTAAATTTAGCAGAATACTCACACTCTGCGATGGTGTATTCATTTAAACTCACACAATAACTATGCACAAAATAAAAATAAGCTCCATCTAAGCCTTTAAAAAGCTCATGAGAGCTAAAGACTTGATTCCACCCCATATGCGGGAAAGTAAAATTTGTTTTTTCTTGGAATTTTTGTGTCTCAAAAGGCATAATACCAAGTGTTTTTTGGTGTAATTCTTCTGAAAATTTACCCAAAATTTGCATACCAAGACAAATGCCTAAAAGTGGTTTCGTGGTAGTTTGGATAAAATTTTCTAAATTAAGTGCTTGTAGATTAGCCATTGCTTTAGCTGCTGTGCCAACCCCAGGAAGTAAAAGCTTATCTGCTTGTGAGAGTTCTTTTAAATCATGCGTGATAATACTTTTTTGTCCTAAACGCTCGAGTGCAAAAGCAAGTGAAGCTAAATTCGCACAACCTGTATCTATAATAGCTAGTTTCATATCACTCCTTTTGAGCTTGCTAGATTTTCATTTTCTATTTTTATAGCCATTTTTAAAGCTCTTGCAAAGGCTTTAAAAAGCCCTTCGGCTTTGTGATGATCGTTTTTGCCTTTAACTTTTAAATGCAAACTCGCACCCATAGCATAGCTTAGTGAGTAGAAAAAATGCTCTATCATTTCTGTGCTTAATTCTCCAAGCTTTTCTTTTTTAAATTTAGCCTTATAAACTAAATGCGGTCTATTACAAAAGTCAATCGCGCAACTTGCCAAGCACTCATCCATAGGTAAAACAAAGCCATATCTTGCAATACCTATTTTTTGATCAAGTGCATTTTTAATAGCCTCGCCCAAAGCAAGTGCGATATCTTCTACGCTGTGATGTTCATCAACTTCTAAATCCCCTTTGCATTTTATCTCTAAAGATATATTTGCATGCGTAGCAATTTGCTCTAACATATGATCAAAAAATGCGATATTTGTTTTTATATTAGCTTTTGCTTTTTCATTAAAAGCTATTTTAACTTGAATTTGAGTTTCTTTGGTATTACGCTCTATACAGGCGCTGCGGTAATTTTGCAAAATAAAATCAGCGATTTGCTCCCAATTAAAGTCGTTTTTGTCATATTTTAAACCTTGAATTTCAAGATTTTGTGCCAAAAGCATATCGCTGTCTCTATCGCCGATAACAAAACTTTTATTTTTGTCATAAAGTTTATTTTTGATGTAGTTTTCAAGCATGGCAGTTTTTGGCTTCCTGCAGGCGCAATTTTCATGCTCAAAATGCGGACATATAAAAATATCTTCAAATTCTATGCCACAACTTTGAAAAACACTTAGCATTTTTTCATGAGCCTTGTCAAAATTTTCCCTAGGAAAAGAATTTGTGCCTAGACCATCTTGATTACTTACCATAACAAATTTAAAACCAAAATTTTTTAACTTTAAAAGCGCATTGATAGCACCTTTTTCAAACTCAAGTTTTTCCAAAGAATCGATTTGAAAATCATCTTTTGGCTCATCAATGAGCGTGCCATCTCTATCGATAAATAAAATTTTTGCACTCATTTTAGACTTTCTAATCTTAAACTCACGGCATTTTTATGCCCATCAAGCCCTTCAGCTGCTGCTAAAATTTCCACCACAGGACCAAGCTTTTTAAAGCCTTCTTTGCTAAGTTCTTGTACAGTCATTCTTTTCATAAAATCAGCAAGCCCTAGTGAAGAATAAGACTTGGTAAAACCATAAGTTGGCAATACATGATTTGTTCCACTTGCATAATCTCCCATAGATTCTGGAGAATACTCACCTAAAAATACCGAACCTGCATGCATAATATCATCAAGCAAGCTAGATGGATTTTGTGTATGAATGATCAAATGCTCGGGTGCATAGTCATTTGAAATACTTATGGCATGTTTTATATCTTTTGCAAGAATGATTTTAGAGTGTGCTAAAGATTTTGAAGCAATTTCTTTACGCGAGAGTTTTTCAAGCTGTAAAGCAACTTCATTATCTACTTCTTTAGCTAATTTTTCACTTGTGCAAACTAAAATCGCTTGAGAATCTGCTCCATGTTCAGCTTGCGAGAGTAAATCTGAAGCTATAAATTTAGCATTAGCAAACTCATCTGCTAAAACTAACACTTCAGAAGGCCCTGCTTGCATATCAATAGCTACTCCATGATTATTAACTTGCTTTTTGGCTTCAGTTACAAAAGCATTTCCTGGGCCAAAAATTTTATCTACTTTTTGCACACTTTGCGTTCCATAAGCAAGCGCTGCTATAGCTCCTGCTCCACCTATTTGATACACTGCATCAACTTCACAAAGTTTTGCCACAAAAGCAATGGCAGGATGTAATGGCGCTGGGGAAGCTAAGGCTATGAATTTACATTTTGCAATTTTAGCAGGGATAGCTAGCATAAGTGCGGTTGAAAAAAGTGGTGCTAAGCCTCCTGGTATATAAAGCCCTACTTTTTCAATGGCTCTTGTTAGCACCTTGCAAGTTACCCCTTCAAAGGTTTGAACCTCTATGGTTTGACTTTCTTGAGCTTTGTGGAATTTATAGATATTTTCATAAGCTATTTTGATAGCTTGTTTTAACTCATCATCAATTTGCTCTGCTAAATTACTAAGCTCTTCATCACTTAGTTTGATGGAATTTAACTCTACTTTATCAAATTTTATAGCCATTTGTTTTAAAGCTTCATCGCCATTTGTTTTGACATCTTCAATGATTTGTTCTACTATGGTTTTAACCTGCGCATTAGCACTCATAGCAGGACGCTTGAGTGCTAATTCTTGTTCGCTTTGGTTTAATTTTTCAAAATCAAGTATTTGCATTTTTATCCTTTAAGAGAGCATTTTTTCAATAGGTAAAACTAAAATCGCACTTGCACCTTCTTTTTTCAAAGCTTCCATAGTTTCCCAAAATAAATTTTCTTGACTTACCATATGTAATGCCACTCTAGCTTTATCATTTTCTAAAGGTAAAATTGTAGGTTTTTCAACACCTGGCAACAAGGCTGTGATTTTTTCTAGCTTTTCAATAGGAGCATGCAACATGATGTATTTTGACTCTCTTGCTTGCATAACTCCATGAATTCTAATGAGTAATTTATCGATTAATTCTTGTTTGTGTGAAGCTAAACTTTCTTTTCTTTGGATAATGCAAGCTTTTGACTTATAAATCACCATAACTTCTTTAAGTCCGTTTGCTTTTAAAGTAGCTCCACTTGAAACTAAATCACAAATTCCATCAGCTAAATTTGCACTTGGTGCTACTTCAACTGAGCCTGTTAGCATACAAGTTTTATAAGGAATGCTATTTTCTTCCATAAAACGCTTTAAAAGCTGTGGATAAGAAGTTGCTATGCGTAAATTTTTAAAACTTTCTATACCTTTATACTCACTATTTTCTGGTAATGCTAAAGACAAGCGGCACCCACCAAAATCAAGCTTTTTAAGCATTATAAAATCTGCATTTTCGTTTTTTGATTTTCTTTCTAACTCATTTTCTTCTAAAACATTTTCCCCAACTATGCCAAGATCTACTACTCCATCAAAAATTAACCCTGGTATATCATCATCTCTTACTCTAAGTAAATCAATAGGTAAATTTGTAGAAAAAGCAATTAAACTTTGATCGTGTATGCGAAGTTTTACGCCTATAGACTCAAGCAAGGCAATAGAATCTTTACTTAAACGACCTGATTTTTGTATAGCTATGCGTAATCTTGAATTTTCTTGCATTTTTTTCCTTTTTTGTAGTTAAAAAGATTAATAGTAGCAAAAAATGGATAAAAATACAAAAAATAGTAAGTAAATAAATAAAAATAAGAAGTTTTTAGCCTTTAAAAGGCTAAAAATTAAGCTACGAATTCGATGAAAGCCATTTCTGCAGCATCGCCACGGCGGATTCTTGTTTTGATAATTCTTGTATAACCACCATTTCTATCTGCGAATTTAGGTGCAATTTCTGTTACAAGTTTATTTGTAGCTTCTTTATCTTGCAAGCTAGCAAAAACTGCTCTGTGAGCATTGAAATCACCTTTTCTTGCACGAGTGATCAATCTTTCAACATAACCTCTTAATTCTTTTGCTTTAGGTAATGTTGTTTCTATTTTACCTGCTTTAATAATAGCAATGGTAAGGTTTTTTAATAAGGCTGCACGATGAGTAGAAGTGCGACCTAACTTTCTATATCCATGTCTATGTCTCATTGATTATCCTTCATTTTGTGCTTTTAATTCTGTAATTTTTTTCTTTAGCGTTTCTTTTGCACTATCACTGAGTTTTGAATTTCCTATAGGGAAACCTATAGATTCCATTACACTTTTAATCTCATCTAAAGATTTTTTACCAAGATTTTTTAAATCTGCAAGTTCGCTAACACTCATTAAGGCAAGTTCACCAATATAAACTACATTTGCTTTTTCTAAGCAGTTAAAACTTCTTGCACTTAAATTTAACTCAGTTATATTTTGAAGTAATTTTACATGTTCTACTTCATTATTTGGTGTTTGACTTCTTACAACGCTTTGTGCATTAGTGATTTTATCAAACACTGATAATTGTTTATACATTGCTTCTAAAGCATTTTTAAAAGCGTCACTTGGTGAAATTTGACCATCAGTTGTGATTGTAAAAACAACTTTTTCATAATCTGGATTATCTTCAAAAAGCACTTTTTCTATATCATAAACCGCATGTTTTACCGGAGTAAAGAACGCATCAAGTGCTATAAATTCAGGATCTAAGAAATTTTGAATTTCTTCAGAAGGCACATAACCTATACCTTTTTCAATGATTAAAGTAAATTCTAAATCTGCATCTTCATTAATCGTTGCAAGATAGCTATCTGCATTCACAACTTCAACAACTTCATTGTCTAAGTCTTTTCCGCAAATTTCTTTTGGTCCTTTAAAACTAAAAGTTACGATTTCTTTTTCAGAATCTGTTTTTAGTTTAAATCTTAATTTTTTTAGATTGATAATAAACAATGCTACATCTTCAAGCATACCACGCATACTATCAAATTCATGTGCTACGCCTTTGATTTTAACTCCTGTTGGAGCAAAACCTACTGTGCTTGAATAAAGCAAACGACGCAAAGGATGCGCCAAAGTAATAGCATAACCAATTTCAAAAGGCCATGCACTTACTTTTGCTACTGTATCACTGATATTTTCAATACTAAACTCTGTTGGTGTATAAGCAGAAGTTGTAATATGTCTCATATCAAAAACCTTTATTATTTAGAGTACAACTCAACGATATATCTTTCCTCAACTGGAATGATAACTTCTTCTCTTTCAGGTTTTCTTGTAAAAATTCCAAATCTTTTATCTTTTTCTACATCAACCCAAGCAACTATACCAGTTTGAGCAGTAAGTTCGATCGCTCTTGAAATTTGAGGATTGTTTTTGCTTTTTTCAATCACTTCAACTTTTTGGCCTGCTTCTACTCTATAACTAGGAATATCTACTCTTTTACCATTTACTAAAATGTGTCCATGAGTTACAAGTTGTCTAGCAAAACGGCGTGTTGTAGCAAAACCCATTCTATAAACAACATTATCAAGTCTTTGTTCTAAAAGCTGGATCAAAAGCGCACCGGTATTGCCATCTTTTCTAGCAGCTTCACTAAATAATCTTCTAAATTGTTTTTCACTAACACCATACATAAATTTAGCTTTTTGTTTTTCTCTTAATTGAAGTCCATATTCACTAATTTTAGCTTTTCTTTGTCCATGCTGACCTGGTGCGTAAGGGCGTTTATCTAAAGCACTTTTACCTGCTAATCTTCTTTCGCCTTTCATTGCCAAGCTTACGCCAAGTCGTCTTTCTAATTTTTCTACTGGTCCTCTATATCTTGCCATTATAATTCTCCTAAATCTTATATCTTATTCTTAGACACGACGACGTTTTGGTGGTCTACAACCATTATGAGCTAATGGGGTAATATCTTTTAAGAAAGTTACTTTGATACCTTCCATAGCACCTACACTTTTAACTGCTGTTTCACGACCACTTCCTGGCCCTTGTACTTTAATGCCTACTTCTTTAATACCATGCTCTTTTGCTTTATTTAAAGCATCTTCTACTGCTTGTTGCGCCGCATAAGGAGTTGATTTTTTAGAACCTTTAAATCCTAAACCACCTGCACTACTCCATGCAATAGCATTTCCCATTTCATCAGTTACAGTAACCATAGTATTATTAAATGTTGCACTGATATAAACTATACCTTTAGCTATATTTTTTTTAACTATTTTTTTCTTAACAACTTTTCTTTTTGCCATTTTCTATCCTTATGATTTTGCACCAACGGTTTTTCTCTTACCTTTTCTAGTTCTGGCATTTGTTTTTGTTTTTTGACCACGAACCGGTAAGCCTTTTCTATGTCTTAAGCCTCTAAAGCTTCCTAGATCCATTAATGCTTTGATATCCATAGCAACTTGTTTTCTAAGATCACCCTCAACCATATAGTTTTCTTGAATTTCTTTACGGATAGCCGCTGCTTCGTCCTCACTTAACTCATGAACTCTTTTATCATAAGAAATTCCGGTTTTATCTAAGATTTTTCTTGAAGTATGCAAACCTATACCATAAATATAAGTCAAACCATATTCAATTCTTTTTTTCTTTGGTAAATCTACACCTGCAATACGAGCCATAAATTATCCTTGTCTTTGTTTGTGTTTTGGATTTTCGCAAATAATGCGAACTACGCCTTTACGACGAACTACTTTGCATTTGTCACACATCTTTTTAACAGATGGTCTAACTTTCATGCTTTACTCCTGTTATTGTAAATTCCACTTTTTTACAACTGCACCAGGTTTTTAGAGCAACCAACTATTTTCAAAATAAGTGGTGATTTTGAAAATACTTCTTCATACAGTTTTATTGCAATTTCTGCAAAAGTGCTAATTATACTTTACTTTTGCTTTTAAACAACTTAGACTTATTTGTATCTAAATGTAATACGACCCTTATCAAGACTATAAGGCGTTAGCTCTACTTTAACTCTATCGCCAGGCATAATTCTAATATAATGCATACGCATTTTACCTGCAATATGACAAAGTATCACATGTTTATTATCTAATTCAACTTTAAAAGTCGCATTAGGTAAAGCTTCGATTACATTACCATCGATTTCGATAATATCATCTTTTGCCAATATTTCTCTCCTTTCTATAAAATACAAAGCTATTATTTTATCACAATTTTTCTTTTTAAATTTTTAATATTTTTTTACAAACTATAATATTTTTACTATAATTACAAAATTACTACAAAAAGAAAGTATTTATAGATGTCAAAAACTTTAAAAAGAGGTGATTTTAAAACTCTTTCCTTATCTTCTTTGGGTGGAGCTTTAGAATTTTATGATTTTGTTATTTTTGTATTTTTTGCTAATTATATTTCAAGAAATTTTTTTCCTAGTGATTTAAGTGATTTTTGGAAACTTTTAAACACTTATGGGGCTTTCGCAGCAGGATATTTAGCTAGACCAATCGGTGGTATAATTATGGCACATTTTGGAGATAAAATGGGTCGCAAAAAGATGTTTATGCTTAGTATATTACTCATGGTGCTTCCAACTTTCTCTCTAGCTTTTATACCTACTTTTGAAACTATAGGATATTTTGCTCCTATTTTTTTACTACTTGTTAGAATAGCTCAAGGTATAGCTATAGGCGGAGAACTCCCTGGTGCTTGGGTATTTGTAAAAGAACATGCACCCGATGGAAGAGATAGTTTTTATATTAGCGCTATTAATGCTTCTATGGCTTTTGGAATTCTTTTAGGTTGTATTGTTGCCTTAGCGATTAATCATTACTTTGATCAAGAAGCAATTTATGAATATGCTTGGCGTATTCCATTTGCTATAGGTGGATTTTTTGGTATCATTTCTATATATCTTAGAAAATTTTTAGAAGAAACACCTGTTTTTCAAAAAATGCGACAAGAAAATGATTTGGAAAAATTTCCTTTAAAAACACTTTTTAAAGAAAAAAATATTTATCTAGACATCATTGCTTCTATGCTTTTAACTTGGATGCTCACAGCCTGCGTGATAATACTTATTTTACTTATGCCCAATTTTATATCAGAAGTTTTGATTCTTGATAAAACAGATGCGATTTTAATCCAAATGTTTGCAATAGTAATTTTATCTTGTGGAACTTTACTTGCTGGAATTTGGGTTGATAAATTTGGTTTTTTAGTTACCGCTTTAATTTTTACCATAGGATTTAGTTTATCGTGCTTTTTTTATTTTTATTTTTTCTATGCTCAAATTTTGCATTTGAGTATATATTTTTATTTTATAGCGTGTTTTTTTGGTGGTATTAATGCTTTAGCACCTATTTTAATGTGTAAAATTTTTAAGCCAAGTATTCGTTTTAGTGGAATTTCTTTTTCTTATAATATAGCTTATGCAATAGCGGGTGGTTTCACTCCTCAACTTGTATTTGCATTACATTCTTTGGCTATAAAACCTGAAAATCCTTTCGTGTATGGAATTTTTATTTATATTTTGTTTTTATCCCTGATAACACTGATAACTACCATATTTACTTATAAGAGGTTAAGATTTTAATGTTATAATTAAAAAAAATTATTAATTAAAAATTTATAAAATTAAAGGAAAATGATTATGAAAATTTTTATTGTTTTAATACTTTCTTTGTTGCCACTTTTAGCATTTGAAATGATTACACCTATACCAGAAAGCATTCCTTATAATAAAGAAAAAGCTATTTTAGGAAAAAAACTCTATATGGATACAAGTTTATCAAAAGATAAAAAAGTATCTTGCAATAGTTGTCATGATATTGCAAATTTTGGAGTAGATAATAAAACTTTTTCAACAGGTATTAATGGCATAATAGATGAGCCATTCCATACTCCTACAAATTTTAATGCCGTTTTTAGCCTAGCACAATTTTGGAGAGGCAATGCAAAAGATTTACAAGAACAAGCCAAACATCCTTTGTTAAACCCTAAAGAAATGGGGTTAAAAGATGCAGATGAAGTGGTGCAAATAGTAAAAACTAACGCAATTTATGAAAAAGAATTTAAAAGACTTTACGGAGAAGTTACCTTTGATAATATAGCAGATGCTTTAGCTGAATTTCAAAAAACCTTACTTACGCCAAATTCCCCATTTGACCGCTACTTAAAGGGAGATAAAAATGCTATAAGCGAACAAGCAAAAAGAGGCTATAATGCCTTTTTATCAAATGGTTGTATAGCGTGCCATCAAGGACAAAATATAGGTGGAAATATGTATCAAAAAATGGGGGTATTTGTTCCTTATGATAATGGAACAAATTGGAAAGGACGCTATGAGATCACTCAAGATCCTCACGATCAATTTGTAGTAAAAGTGCCAAGTCTTAGAAACATAGCCAAAACTGCTCCTTATTTTCATGATGGTTCTATGCCAACACTTGATGCTTGCGTACAATTTATGGCGTATTATCAGCTTGGTAAATTTTTAGAGCAAGATGTAGTTGATGATATAGTTGCATTTTTAAATTCTTTAACAGGAGAATACCATGATCCACTCAAATAAAAAAACTTTCTCTTTTTTAAAACAATTCATCACTTTATCCATAGTGGTTTTGGTATTGCTTTTAACTTTGACTTTATTTATTTTTAATACTTATAATACCACCAAAAGAAATTCACTTATTATGGATTCTTTTCAAAAATTAGAAATTCTAGATACTAAAATAGATGAAATTTTTAAAAATAAACTAAATCTACAAAACTATGACATCAGCGTCAAACTAGTAAGAGATTTTGAAAATACTTTAGCTATTTTAAAAGCCAATGAAATAGATACTAAAAAGCTAGAAGCAATTTTTCAGAAAAAAAATACACAACTACAACATTTTAAATCAGCCAATTCTATTGCTATAAATTCAAAGCTTTATCTTTACGAAATTCAACAAGAAATCATCAAACAAACAAATCAATTAGCACTCACTACTCAAGAGGCTAAACAAATAGAATATATAGGAAATATTTTAAGCATTATAGGAACTATGGATATATTAGAACCTTTAGCACAAAATAGATTACAAAATCTTGTCACAAATTTAAACGCAAAAGATTCTCAATTACCACAAGAGTTATTTGAGCTTTTTAATACACATTGTAAGATGATATTAAGTCAAATTAAAATATTAAAAGACAATTCTCAAAGTTTTCTTGATCAAGAACTGCAAAAACAAATTCTAGCACACCAAAATTTAATTGCTAAAAATATCAATCTACAAAATAAATATAATCTTTATACAGCTATAGGAATTTTCCTATTTACCTTAGTTGTATTGATTTTTTTCATACTTTTAACATTAAAAAAAGTAATCATACCTATATCTTTACTTGAAAAACTAAGTGCAAATCTAGCGGGAGAACATGCGAATTTAAGTGCAAGATTAGACATTGATAAAAAAAGTGAATTAGCTACAAGTGCTAGCTATATTAATTCTTTCATACAGATAGTGCAAAATTCAGTTTTAGAAGCCATACAAACTGCAAATTCAAGCCACAAAAGCTCACAAAAACTTTCCCAAAATGCTGAAATTTTACAGCAAAGTTCACTTTTACAGCATGAGCAAATTTCTAATGTCCATGAAATAAGTTCTGTTTTAGAAAGTCATATAGACTTAACTCAAAATCTAGCTAAAAATACTATAAAAGATATGCATGATATGCAAGAAGTTATGGGAGAAGTTGAAAAAACGCTTAAAGAGCTAGTAGAGCTTATATTACTAAGTGGAGAAAAAGAACAAAGTGTTTTAAGTGCTATGGATATACTAGTACAAAGTGCTGATAGTATTGTAGAAGTTACAGCAGCTATTAAAGATATAGCCGATCAAACTAACTTGCTAGCTTTAAATGCAGCTATTGAAGCAGCTCGTGCAGGAGAACATGGTAGAGGCTTTGCTGTTGTTGCTGATGAAGTTAGAAACTTAGCTGATAAAACTACAAAATCTTTAGTCGCTATAGAAACTACTGTAAGAACCATAGTACAACAAATCAATGACAACAAAAGCTTGATGGATGGAATTCATCAATCCATGAGTGATACTTCCAACAAAGCTAATATCTTACAAGGTGAAGTCGGTGCTTCTATAGAAAAATTAAAAACAAGTATCCATTCTACTAAAATTATGGAAGAAAAAAGTGATGAGTCAAAAGCTAAAATGAATGAGTTAGAACAAAATGTAGAAAAAGTGACTGAACTTGCAAATTGTGTTAAAAACTATTCACTCGAGCTAACACAAATTTCACAAGATGTTTTAGAAAATGCTTCTAAACTTTCAGAAAAACTAAAAACATTTGAGTAAGAAAGTTTAAACTTTCTTACTTAGATAAAATATCTGCTTTGCCATTTATAATTGCAACACAATGCTCATAATGAGCAGCATTTAATCCATCTTTGCTTCCTGCTTCCCAATTACCTTTTAAATGTACCGGTGTGCCATCTTTTTGACATACCATAGGCTCTATGCAAAATACCATGCCATTTTTGATTTTAGGTCCACTTTTTGCACTAGCACCTGGTTCTAAATAATTTGGAATTTCAGGCTCACCGTGTGGCTTTTTACCTATACCATGACCACAATAACCTTTCAAAGGTACAAATCCTCTTTTAGTGATAAACTCGCCAAGCTCATATGAAAGCTCTTTAAAACGCATACCTTCTTTGATAATATCTATAGCATAATACAAAGCATCTTTAGCACAAGCAATCAAAGCCTCATCAGTGGCTGAAATTTGACCTATAGGTATAGTCCTTGCTGCATCTCCATAATATCCATCTATGCAAGTACCCACATCAAGCCCTAAAATATCGCCTTCTTTTAAAATACGCTCATCCCCTACACCATGAATGCAAGCTTGATTAAGCGAGATACAAATACTGCCTGGAAAACCATATAAGCCTTTAAAAGATGGTTTTGCACCATGATCAAGTATAAATTCTTCTGCTTTAATGTCAATTTCTTTTAAACTCATACCCGGAACTATAATGCCCTCTAGATAGTCAAGCGTTCTAGCTACAAGTTCATTTGCCTTGCGTAGTTTTTCTATTTCTGCTAGTTTTTTGATTTCTATCATTTATATTTTCCTTAAAATTTTTAAAAATTTAGCATTTATGCGCTTTTAAAAGCTTTAAGGAAAAACCTTAAGTTTTAAAACTTAAGGTTTTAACATACACTTGTAAGATTAGTAGCTAGGCCACCTAAAGAAGTTTCTTTGTATTTTGAATTCATGTCTTTGCCGGTTTCATACATAGTTTTTATAACCTCATCAAGACTTACTTTTGGAGTTGATTTTCTACTCATTGCCATTCTAGCAGCTGAAATTGCTTTAATCGCTCCAAAGGCATTTCTTTCTATACAAGGAATTTGCACTAAACCACTTACTGGATCACAAGTTAAACCTAAATGATGCTCCATTGCAATTTCAGCAGCATTACAAGCTATCTTTGCATCAAAACCCATTACAGTAGCCATAGCTCCTGCTGCCATAGAACTTGCACTACCAATTTCAGCTTGACAGCCAGCTTCAGCACCACTTATACTTGCATTTTTCTTATAAAAAGAGCCTATTAACATAGCAGTAAGTAAAAAATTAATGGCTTTTTCATCGTTAAAACCAATAGTATGATTTTTAAGATAAAGCATTACAGCAGGCACAACAGCACATGCACCATTAGTTGGTGCAGTTACCACTCTAGCTCCACTTGCATTTTCCTCTGCAATAGCAATAGCATATAAAGAAATAAAATCAATAATTCCTAAAGGATCACTTGTCATAGCCAAACGCTCATTAAGTCCTTTGGCGCGGCGTTTTAAATGTAAATTCCCTGGAAGAAAATCTGAGCTTGGATGAATACCATTATAATAAACTTCTTGCATTACTTCCCAAATTTCTAAACAATAAGCTCTAATTTCTTCTTTAGTGTGAAATTGAAGCTCATATTCATAAGAGAGTTTTGCTAGATCCCATGAATTTTCTTCGCAAATTCTTAAAGCATCGCTTGCATTATTAATATCAAGTTCTAATTTAGTATGTTTTTGCTCACAAGCTCCATCTTTGTGTTTTTGAAGTTCAGCTTCACTCATAACAAAACCACCGCCTACCGAATAATAAATTTCTTCAGCAATGATTTCTCCATTTTCATTATAAGCACTTATTTTCAATCCATTTTCATGCAAAGGTAAAAAGTCTTTTTCAAAAATCAAATCTTTATCATAATCAAAATTTAATTCTTTTTGAGCATCTAAAACCAAAATTTTATCTTGCAAAATTTTATTAAACACACGATCTTGCAAAGCAATATTTAATTCTTTTGCTCTTAAGCCACTCAACCCCCATATAATAGCTTTATCACTTAAATGGCCTTTACCAGTAAGCGATAAAGAGCCATAAAGTTTGATTTGAATTTTTGTAATTTGTGTGATTTTATCTTTGATTTTTTCACAAAACATATTCCCTGCTAGCATTGGTCCTAAAGTATGAGAAGATGAAGGACCGACACCAACTTTAAATATACTTAAATTACTACTCATTCATCAGCACCTTAAAAAGTATAAATTACAGTGATGATTGTCAAAATACCTGTGATAAACACAAATGCATCTAAAGCTTTGTTTTGGAATTTTTTCATTTTAGATACAGTGTAAATTGCAATCATAGGCATTAAAAATAAGATTGCGGCAATGATTGGACCACCTAAGCTTTCAATAAAACCTAAAATACTTGGATTTACATAAGCAGTAATTAACATAACAATATACATTACCAAAGTTGAATAAACTGCGATTTTTTTCAAATCCGGATTATCATTACCTGCTAATTTACAACATTTTCTAACTATACCATAAGCACCTTCCCTAGCACCAAAATAATGCCCAAAGAATGAACTAGAAATTGCTAAAAATGCGATTAGTGGACCACCATAAGAAATAAATGGATTATCAAGTTTATTAGCAAAATAAGAAAGTACAGGTATGTTTTGTGCTCTAGCTTCAGCAAGTTCTGCAGGAGTTAAAGAAAGCACGCAAGATACCACAAAAAACATTACAAAAGCAAGTAACATTACAGAAGTTCTAAATAACACTTGATTTGCTTTTTGTACTGAATTTTCAGGATATTGCCTTTTTACACTTAAAGAAAAAGTAGAAATCGCTGGTGAGTGATTAAATGAAAACACTAAAACCGGTAAAGTTAGCCATACTATAGTAATAAATTCTTTTGTTCCAGGAATAGCACTAAAACTTTCAAACGACCATTGCGGGATAAGATATAAAGAAAATAAAAATAAAATAGCACATAAAGGATATACAAGCCACTCACATACTTTGGTAATTAATTCTTCACTAAAAAGCATAATAAGCATAAAAATACTTACTAAAACAAAAGCAAAAAGCGCTCTATAAAAAGGAAGTAAATTAGCTATAGTTTTTCCTTGCTCATTTACACTTGTTTGATACATAGCACTAATTGCGTTTGCGAAAGAACCATTTGGATCTAAAAGTGGTAAGAATTGATTATAAATAAAACTCTCAAAAGTATTAGTTATACCTACACAATATGCTAAACAAATTGGGAAAATTGCAAAGAAATAAAGCACAGAAATAAAAATACTTACTTTTCTACCAAAATACTCTTCAGCCGCATGAGTAATATCTTTATCATTACCATTTGCTTGACATACAAAACGACTTAAGGCTCTATGGCTTAAATACACCATTGGAAAAATAATCAAAGCCATTACAACAACTGGCCAAAAACCACCAACACCTGCTTTAATAGGTAAAAATAAAATCCCCGCACCAACTGCAGTCCCAAAAAGAGAAAGCATCCAACGCGTATCAAAAGAATTCCACTTAAGATTATCCACATTTTCTCCTTGTATAAAATAATAAAAAAAGCTTTTACCTAAAAACTTTTTGTATTATTTTACAAATATGCTCTTGAGTAGTTTGGCGTGATTTTTTCCCTTTCATTTAAAGCAACTGCGGCTTCATTTGCAAAATTTGGATTTCTTAATAATTTTCTACCATAACAAACTAAATCACACACCTCACCCAAAAGCAAAGCCTCACCTTCGCTAGCACTATTTATAAGACCCACACAAGATATAGGAATTTTAACAACTTCTTTTAAAGCCTTAGCATAAGGAGCTTGATAAAGTGGTGCTATATTTGGCACTAAAGAAGGTTTGTTGATATTTCCTCCTGCTGAAATATCTAACATATCAACGCCTAAATTTTCTAAAATCAAGGCAAGTTTTTTACTATCTTCCAAATTCCAACCACCCTCTTGCCACTCTGTAGCTGAAATTCTTACAAATAAAGTAATATCAACTTCTTTTTTTATACGCTTAATGATATCACACAAAAGACGCGCTCTATTTTCAAAACTACCACCATATTCATCATCTCTTTGATTTGATAAAGGAGATAAAAATGAACTAAGCAAATACCCATGAGCACTATGAAGCTCTATCGCATCATAGCCTGCTTCTTTAGCTCTTTTAGCACTTTGGATAAATTCTTGTTCAATTTGTAAAATTTCATCTTTACTTAAAACATGAAGTTTAGAAAATTTTTCACTAAAAGCGATATTACTTGGGGCTTTTGATATAGCTTGTTTGCATGAATTTTTACGACCACTATGATTTAGTTGGATAGCAACCTTAGCACCAAAATGATGACAAAGATCGACAAGCTCCTTATGTCCTCGAATTTGAAAATCTCCCCAAAGGCCTATATCATTATCAGCAATTTTTGCATTTTCATTAATCGCACAAGCTTGAACTATGATAAGCCCAACACCACCCAAAGCTCTAGCTCCATAATGTATCAAGTGAAATTGATTAATCTTACCATCTAAAACTTGTGTTTCATACATATCCATAGGAGGCATTACGATGCGATTTTTTACATAAAAATTTCCAATCTTTAGCTCACTCAAAAGTAAAGACATAATACCCCTTAAAATATTTTTTATATTACTATAATAGAAAAAAATTAATTTTTCTTAAAACATAGAGTATTTTAGACCAATATTATAATTTTTAATAGATTATTATTAAAAAAATAGTTTTTAATTATATTTTTTCATTATTAAAACTACAAAACACAATCTAATCAAATAAGCTTTTCTCAAAACACTTTAACATAAAGCTTTTGCGATGCAAAGGTGAATAACCAAATACTTTAATCTTTTCTATATGAGCTTTTGTACCATAACCTTTGTGTTTATCAAAATCATAATTATTATATAATTTAGAAAAATAACACATTTTTTGATCACGACTTACCTTAGCTAATATACTAGCGGCTGAAACTTCTTGCACTTTCATATCAGCTTTAATCATAGTATTAATACCCAAAACACCATAATTTAAATTTCCATCATATAAAATCTCATCTTGGTTAAAATGTTTTTTTATTATCTTTAAGCCCAAATTTAAACACTGACTAAGTCCTAAAATATCAATTTGCAAAGGTGAAAAAGCAAGGATTAAAAAATTTGAATTAGAAAGAATTTGCTCATATAATTCTTCTCTTTTTTTTGCACTTAATTTTTTAGAATCAGCTAAACCATCAATATTTTTTAAAAGCTTGCAAGCTGCCAAGTGCATATCTCCAGCTAAAGCTCCACGCCCAGCCTCATCTACTCCAACTAAAGCCATTATTTTTCCTTTATAATAGTATATTTTTCTACTAAATTTTCTAAAGAATAATTTATATTGGCAGGTGAGCTTGAAGGAAGTTCAAAAAATTCTTGCTCAGGATAAAATTTAGCAAAATATTTACTTGCAACTTTACCTAATACACAAATTTTTTCTATATTTGCCTTATCTAAAATAATACTTATATCATTTGCTTTGGCATAAGAAATAGTTTTATCATCTGAATTTTTTATCTTACAACTTGCTATAACATCCCAAAGTGCTATATGATTTGCTTTTAAAAAAGCCTTTTGCTCTTGCACTGTTTTTAACTCACGCTCAAATAATATTTCAAAAATACGCCAAAAACGATTTTTACTATGTTGATAATAAAAATTTTCTTCTCTTGATTTAATAGATGGAAAAGAACCTAGTATCAAAACTTTTGAGTTTTCATCAAAAAAAGGTTCAAAAGGATGAGTTAGAATTTGCATATTAGGCCTTGATAAAAATAAAATATTTTATCATTTTTATCAAGATTTTTAAAATTATCCTAAAAATTCTCGTTTGAAGTATTCTTTTGGAGCTTTACACAAAGGACAGGCATTTGGTGCTTTTTTACCACGGTGTATATGCCCACAAACTTCACAAACCCATAATTCTTCTACCTCTGAATTAAAGAAATCTTCTTCTTCAAGCATTTTTTTAAGTGCTAAATATTCTCTTTCATGCTCAATTTCTACTTTACCAATAGCAGTAAATAATCTTGCTATGTTTTTCTTGCCTTCATCTTCTGCAATTTGTGCAAAATTTGGATACATGGTAGTATGCTCGTAATTTTCACCCTCTGCTGCACAGATTAAATTTTTAGCAGTTTCTTCTAAAGCTTTACCATCTACTAATTCATGATAAGCTTTAAACTCAGCTCTTGCATGCCATTTTTCATTTTCTGCAGCTTCTCTAAAATGCTTTGCAATAGCATGCCAACCTTCTTCTTGAGCAATATCTGCAAATAAATCATATTTGTTTCTTGCCATAGATTCACCTGCGAAAGCTTTCATCAAATTTATGGCTGTTAAATCTTTAGTAATGCACTCCATTTCTTGACCACAGCAACTAAGCTTTCCACCACCTACATTTTGCACTTCTACTTCATTGCCGCATTTTTGGCATTTATAGCTTTCATATTGTCTCATTTAATATCCTTGTGATTAATTTAAGTAAGATTTTGATTGAAAAACTCACCCAAATGTTATTGTAGCATTTGGGCGCTAAAAGATTTTAGTATTTTAAGAAATATTCTTGAATTTTCTTAGGATCACTTGTTTTAGTTAAAGCAAGCATTAATAATACTCTAGCTTTTTGAGGACTCATATCACCTGTATCAATAAAACCAAGTTTTGCATCAGCATCACTTACTGCAACTCTACCAGCTACTACGCGTGAACTTACCGCTACATTAAGACCTTTTTTAAGCAATTCTTTTAATACATCTTTTTGATAATCATGAATACTGCCAGCACCTGTTCCAGCTACAACTATACCTTTAGTTCCATTTTCAAACAAAGCTTTTGCTGCAACACCGCTACCATCATTTGCATAACTATAAAGAATATCTACTTTTGGTAATTCTTTTAGCTTGCTAACATCAAATGGAGATTTTTTGGTGTGTAATTTTGTATTAGTATTGTAGAAGAATGCTTTTCCATCTACTATATAACCCACATCACCCATATCCGGTGAACTAAATGCATTTACATTTAAACTATGAGTTTTCATAACGCCTCTAGCGCTTTGAATTCTATCATTCATAGCCACCATTACACCTTTATTTTTTGCTTGTGGATCTGCTGCTAACGCTACAGCATTGTAAAGATTTTTAGGACCATCTGCACTAATTGCAGTTGATGGGCGCATTGCACCAACTAAAACAACAGGTTTATCGCTTTTTACGGTTAAATTTAGGAAATATGCAGTTTCTTCCATGGTATCAGTACCATGAGTAATCACAACTCCATCTACATCAGATTTTAAAAGCCTATTGACTTCTTTAGCAAGTTTTAGCCAAATTTCATTTGTCATATCTTTACTATCAATATTTGCAATTTGATCCCCGCTAATTACTGCTAAATCTTGAATTTGAGGCACTGCTTTAATCAAAGCATCAACCCCTAAAACACCCGCTGTATAACCTGTTGTAGCTACCGAACTATCAATCGAGCCTGCAATAGTTCCACCTGTAGCTAAAATTGCAACTTTTGGTTTTGCTTCCAAAATTCCTGCTCCTAAACTTAGTGCCATAGCTGCGCACATTAACATTTTTTTCATGTTAGTCCTTTCATTAGAAATGATAAAAATTATAATGCAACTATGTTTAAATAAAAATAAATTATTAATATAAAAAATACTTTAGTAAATATTCATTAATTAAAGCCATAAATTTGCAATTTTTTTTAGTTTTTCCACATCGCTTGAAGCATAAAATTGAATGTTAGCTTCTTCTTGGATTGATGTTAAGTTAAATTCTTGTTGCAATTGCAAAGCTATAGCCTCGCCTGAATGAATAAGTTTTGTATTTTTGCCAAAATACTCTTCCAAAGAATGGGCGATTAAAGGAAAATGCGTGCATGCTAAGATTAGAGCATTAGGATGAAATTTAAGCTTATTAAAATAATACTCAAAAGCAGCTTTTAAAAAATCTCCTTGAAAAATCCCTTCTTCAACCATAGGTACAAAAAGCCCAGTTGCTTTTTCTTCCACTTTTAAAAAACCTTCTTTGATTAAAGCTTGCTTATAAGCGTGAGAATCCACGGTAGCTTGTGTTGCAATGACTAATATATTAGAGTTTTTATCTTCTAAAGAGTTTTTAACCGCTAAAACCCCTGCTTCTATAACTCCAAGAACTGGAAATGGTGCATTTGCTTTTAGAATTTCTAAAGCATGCGCGCTAACTGTATTACACGCAATAATAAGCATATCGACTTTTTTTTCTTTGAAAAACTCTAAAGCTTCTAGGGAAAATTTAATGATAGTTTCTTTATCTTTAACCCCATAAGGTACCCTTGCGGTATCTCCATAGTAAATATATTCTTTAAAAAGTTTTGCTTGAAGTAAAGATTTTAAAACACTAAGCCCACCTACACCGCTATCAAAAACGCCTAGTCTCATCAAAATCCTTAAAAAGAGAAGAAAGTAGAAAATCTACTTTCTTATAAGCCTACTGCACTTAAGGTTTGGTATTTATTCATATAAATTTGAGCTTCAATTTTTCTCATTGTATCAAGCGCTACTTGAACTACGATCAAAACAGAAGTTCCACCAAAATAAAAAGGCACACCAAACAACTTCACAATAAGCCATGGTAATGTAGCTACAAGCCCTAAATAAATAGAACCTGACAAGGTAAGTCTTGATGCTACTTCATTAAGATAATTTGCAGTTCCTTCACCTGGTCTAATACCTGGTATGAAACCGCCTTGTCTTTTAAGATTTTCAGCTATATCTTTTGCATTAAATACAATTGATGCATAAAAATACGCAAAGAAAATAACAAGTAAGAATGTTAAAAAATGAAAGAAAAATCCATTTGGATTTAAAAAGTCATAAATTTTTAACACATACTCATTTGTACTTGTTTGCAAAATAGTGCTTGGAAACATCAAAATCGCACTTGCAAAAATAGGAGGAATTACTCCACTTAAATTTATTTTAATAGGTATGTAATTCATAATGCGTTTGTTTTGATTTTGCATGATTACTTTTCTTGAGTAAGAAATAGGAATTCTTCTTTCTCCAAGCTCTACTACTATAATAGCCCAAATAGTAAGTAAAATTACAACTAAAATAGCAATGATAGTCAAGAAATTCATCTCACCTGTATTTACCAAATTTACTGTTCCACTAATTGCACCTGGAATTGTAGAAACAATACCGCCAAAGATGATCAAAGAAATACCATTTCCTATACCGCGTTGAGTGATTTGCTCACCTATCCACATTAAAAGCATGGTACCTGCAAGCATAGAAATAGCAGAAAGTGCAATAAAAGTATTCATATCAATCATAATAGCTGACTGACCTGCTTTCCCATGAAGACTTTGCAAGCCTATAGAAACGCCTATACTTTGTATCAAAGTGATAGCTATAGTAGCATAACGGATAATTTGCATATATTTTTGCATACCATCGCGTTCTTTTTTCATCTTTCCTATGTTAGGAAAAGTTGCCGCTAAAAGCTCCATAATAATCGAAGCAGTAATATAAGGCATAATGCCTAGAGAGATGATGCTAAGTCTTTCAGCAGCACCCCCACTAAACATATTAAACAAGCCTAATGCATTAGATGCATTAGAATCAAAAAATTCCTTGATAACACTGACATTAACCCCCGGAACTGGAACATAAGCTAATATTCTATAAGCAAATAAAAAAGCTAATGTTATGAGAATTTTATTTGTCAATGCTTTATTCATTATTTTTGTCCGCTAAAAGTGATCTTCTCGTCTTTAATTTTACTAGCAAGATCTTTAGCACTTGCTCCAATAAGCTTAACTTTATTTACATTTTTTGAAAGCTTATGAATACTATTGATTGTTTCAAATGTAATTTCGCTAAGCTCTTTGATTGCTGTGATTTTTTCAACATTAATCACATAAGGTTTTTCAAATTTAGAAGTAAAGCCTACTTTTGGTAAGCGTCTTTGAAGTGGTTGTTGACCCCCTTCAAAACCTCTTTTTTCGTTATAACCTTTTCTAGCAGTTTGGCCTTTTCCACCTTTAGTAGAAGTTTTTCCCATACCACTACCTTGACCACGGCCTATTCTTTTGGTTTTATGTGTTGAACCTGGTGCTTTTGTTAAATTCATTGATTATCCTTTAAGCATTGTAAGTGCTTTGATAGTAGCACGCACAACATTTGCTGAATTATTTGAACCTAAAGACTTAGTTAAAATGTCTTTAATACCTGCAAGTTCCACGATAGGACGTGTTGAACCACCTGCAATAACCCCTGTACCTTCACTTGCTGGTTTAAGTAAAATTCTACTTGCGTTGTATTTTACTTCTACATCATGAGGGATAGTTGAACCTTTTGTTTTAACTTCAACAATGTTTTTAAAAGCATCATCAACTGCTTTTCTGATAGCATCTGGAACTTCTTTAGCTTTTCCATAGCCCACACCAACTAAACCTTTTCTATTTCCAACGATAACTAAAGCAGTAAATCTAAATCTTCTACCACCTTTAACAACCTTAGTAACCCTGCCGATATCGACGATTACTTCTTCAAATTCTTCTCTATTATATTTTTCCATCGATCTTCCTTTTGGGTTATAGTTTGATTCCGTTTTCTCTTAGTGCTTCAGCTAATGCTGCAATCACACCATGGTATAAATAACCATTTCTATCAAACACTGCTTCTTCTATGTTTTTAGCTTTTAAAACTTTTGCAAATTCAGCTGCTATTTTTTTAGCACCTTCTTTATTTGCTTTAACACCAATTTTTCTTCCATCTACTGCTGCTAAAGTTACTGCTTTAACATCATCGATAGCTTGGATATATAAAGTTCTGTTTGATTTAAAAACAGAAACTCTTGGAAGAGCTTGTGTTCCTGAAATTTTTGCTCTAATTCTTTTTTTTCTTTTAATTCTTAAAGATATTTTTCTTTTTAATACATTTGCTCTCATATTCTATCCTTACTTCTTAGATGTCTTACCAGCTTTGCGGATAATACGCTCATCTGAATATTTAACACCTTTTCCTTTGTAAGGCTCAGGTGGTCTAAATTCACGAATTTGAGCAGCAACTTGACCTACCACTTGTTTATCGCTACCTTTGATAATAACATTGTTTTTATCAACGGTAATTTCTATGCCTTCTGGAATAGCATAGTTGATAGGATGAGAAAAACCTAAAGCAAGTTCAAGAACTTTACCTTTTAACGCAGCTTTATAACCAACACCGTTGATTTCTAAAGTTTTGCTAAAACCATCAGTTAAACCGATGATGATGTTTTGAGCTAAAGCTCTATAAGTTCCCCAATAAGCTCTACTTTGTCTATCTTCACCTTTAGGAGAGAAAAGAATTTGTCCTTCTTTAATCTCAACATTAACATTTGCTTTTGTATCAAGCTCTTTTGCTAAATTTCCTTTTTTGAATTTTAGCAAGTTACCTTCTAATTTTACTTCTACTCCACTTGGAATAGCAACTGGTTGTTTACCTATACGAGACATTCATTTTTCCTTTTTACTTGTCTACGATATGACTACTTTATAAGAATGGATACCGAATACCATAAAAAGTAGAAACTCTTACCAAATAGTACATAAAACTTCGCCGCCAACGCCTGCTTTATAAGCTTCGTCGTTAGCTAAAACACCTTTTGAAGTGCTTACTACGATAGTACCATAACCGTTTTTAAATCTTTTGATCTCATCTTTACCTTTATAAACACGACGACCAGGTTTAGAAATACGCTTAACTTCGTTAATTACGCTTTTACCTTTTTCATCGTATTTTAAAACTACATTGATGAATTTCTTTTTATCCTCTTCAATAACATTAAAGCTTTCAATATAGCCTTTAGCTTGGAAAATTCCAAGTAAAGCTTCGATAACTTTAGAATGCAAAAGTTGAGTAGTCTCTAATCTTCTCATCCCTGCATTTCTAATTCTTGTTAGTGAATCTGAAATTAAATCATTTATCATGGTTCTTTCCTCTTACCAACTTGCTTTTTTAAGACCAGGAATTAAACCTTCATTTGCCATTTTTCTTAAGCAAACTCTACAAATTCCAAAATCTCTATAAACTGAATGTGGTCTTCCACAAATTTGGCATCTAGTATACCCTCTAACACTAAATTTAGGTTTGCGGGCAGCTTTTGCAATCATTGATTTTTTAGCCATATTACTTTCCTTTTGCAAATGGCACGCCAAATAATTCTAATAATTTTTGTGCCTCTTTATCTGATTTTGCTGTTGTAACGATAGAAATGTTCATACCATGAGTTCTTAAGATTTTATCATATTCAACTTCTGGGAACATTAACTGCTCATCTAAACCAAAGTTATAGTTTCCTCTTCCATCAAAACCATCTCTTGGAAGACCTCTAAAGTCTTTAACACGAGGAAGAGCTATAGTAATAAGCTTATCTAAGAAAGCATACATATTGTCTTTTCTTAATGTTACCATTACACCTACTGGGAAGCCTTCTCTTACTTTAAAACCAGCAACTGATTTTTTAGCTTTTGTGATAACTGCTTTTTGCCCAGCGATCAATGAAATAGTATCTGCAACATTTTGTAATACTTTTTGATCTTTTGCTAATTCCCCAGCACCTACACTGATTACAACTTTTTCAATAAAAGGAACAAGCATAGGATTTTTAATATCAAATTCTTTAACTAAAGCAGGTTTGATATTTTGAGTGTATTTTTCTTTCAATCTCATCATCTTATTCTCCTGCCTTTGCTACATTTGAAATATCCATTGGCATTTCTTTATTGATAAAACCGCCATTTGGATTTTTATCACTTGGCTTAACAGCTTTTTTAGCGATTTTACAACCCTCAACAATTACTTTATTTGTTTTAGGAAATACTGCTAAAACTTTGCCTGTTTTGCCTTTGTCATCGCCTGCGATAACTTTTACCATATCATTCTTTTTAATTTTTAATTTCATTACAACACCTCCGGTGCTAGTGAAACAATTTTCATAAAGCCACCATATCTTACTTCACGACCTACTGGTCCAAAAATACGCGTTCCGATAGGCTCTCTTTTAGCATCAAGAATAACTGCTGCATTTTCATCAAAACGAATTAAAGAACCATTGTCTCTATGAATTTCTTTTTTAGTTCTAACGATAACTGCTTTTACTACTTGACCTTTTTTAACTTTACCATTTGGTAGAGCTTTTTTTACAGATGCAACGATTACATCACCAACAGTAGCGTATCTTCTTTTGCTACCACCTAAAACCTTAATACACATTAATTCTTTTGCACCGCTATTATCAGCAACTGCAAGCCTAGTAAAACTTTGAATCATTACTCAACTCCTGCTGATACTATAGTTTTTAAGCGAAATGATTTTCTCTTAGAAAGTGGTCTACATTCAATAGCAACTACAGTATTTCCCACTTTAAGTTCATTTCTTTCATCATGAATTAAATATTTTTTAAAGCGTTTTACGATTTTTCTGTATTTTGGGTGAACCACTTTTCTTTCAACCAAAATTGTTGCTGTTTTATCTCCAGCAATTTGAACAACAACGCCTTGAATTTCTCTTTTAAATGCCATTTTCTATCCTTATTTTAAAGCGCTAATTGCAGTATTGATTCTAGCGATGTCTTTTTTAACTTCGCTAATCTCTTTAGGATTAGTTAGCTGCATTGTTTTTAGCTTTTGTCTTAAAGTAAATAAAAGCACCTTTTTTTCTTTTAGCATTGTTGCAAGCTCACCTGCTGTTTTATCTTTAATCTCAGTATATTTCATTTTGGCTCTCTCTTGTAACAAACTTAGTTTTAAATGGCAATTTATGCATCGCTAAAGTTAAAGCTTGTCTTGCCATTTCTTCATTAACCCCTGCCATTTCATAAATAATACGACCTGGTTTAATGTTCATTACCCATTCCTCAACTGCACCTTTACCTTTACCCATACGAGTTTCTAAAGGTTTTTTAGTTAGAGGTTTATCTGGGAAAACTCTAATCCAAGTTTTACCTTGTCTTTTTACAAAACGAGTTAAAGCAATACGAGCTGCTTCGATTTGGCGTGAATTGATACGGCCAGCTTCAGTTGCTTTTAGGGCAAAATCACCAAAAGTAAATTCAGTCCCTCTGTTGGCATAACCTCTGTTACGCCCTTTCATCATTTTACGATATTTTGTTCTTTTTGGCATTAACATGATTATTTACCTCTTCTTGCTCTTCTAGTTTTTTTAGCTGGAGCGTTTTCTTCGGTTTTTTCAGGTTGAACACCCTTTTGTAAAACTTCACCTTTGAAGATCCATACTTTAATACCTATATTTCCATAAGTAGTATGTGCTTCTGCAAAACCGTAATCGATTTTTGCTCTTAAAGTGTGAAGTGGAACACGACCTTCTAGGTACCATTCAGTTCTTGCCATTTCAGCACCACCTAAACGGCCTGAAACTGAAACTTTAATCCCTTTAGCACCTGCTTTTTGCGCTCCTTGAATTACTTTTTTCATTGCTCTTCTAAAAGCAATTCTTTTTTCAAGTTGAGTAGCAACACTTTCAGCTGCAAGCTGAGCTGAAGCACCTGCTTTTCTTTCTTCTTTGATATTGATATTAACTTCTTTTTTGATTAAATCTTGAAGTTCTTTTCTTAAAATATCAACATCACTACCTTTTTTACCAATAATAATCCCTGGTCTTGCAGCTACAACAGTTACTCTTAATTTTTTCGCTGTTCTTTCTACAAGAATTTGGCTAATTCCTGCATAATAAAGTTTTCTTTTTAAAAATGTTCTGATTTTATAATCTTCACCAATATTTTCTGCTAAATTAGCTTTTGTAGGAAACCATCTTGATTCCCAATTTCTATTAATTCCTAGTCTTAAACCAATCGGATTTACTTTTTGTCCCATATTAGCTTTCCTTTTTCACTGATGCTTTTTTAGCTTTTGTAGTTTTTTCAGCACTTGCTTCTACTTTACTAACTTCTACCAAAATGTGTGAAGTTGGCTTTCTAATACGACTAGCACTTCCTCTAGCTCTTGGTCTAAATCTTTTTAAAACCGCACCAGCATCAACACGACAACTTGAAACAACAACTTCATTTGCTTCAAATCCGCTATTTGCTACAGCACTTGAAATAGCATTTGCTATAAATTTAGCACCTTTATTTGGCATAAATTTCAAACTAGCTAATGCAAGCTCTGCATTCATACCTTGAACTTCTCTAGCAATCAATCTCGCTTTAGTTGGAGATAATCTTATGAATTTAATTAACGCTCTACTCATAAATCTCCCTTACTTACCTATTTTTTTCTGAACAGAGCCTTTATGACCCTTAAATGTTCTAGTAGGTGCAAATTCACCTAATTTGTAACCGATATGATTTTCAGTAATATATACTGGGATAAAGCTTTTTCCATTATGAACATTAAAAGTTAAACCTATCATATCAGGTATAATAGTGCTGCGTCTTGACCAAGTTTTAATTGGCTTACCATCGTTAGCTTTTTTAGCAGCGATGACTTTTTTCATTACATGGTCATCAACAAAAGGACCTTTTTTTAGTGACCTAGCCATCTTACTTTCCTTTTCTTCTTGAAATTATTAGCTTATCGCTAGCTTTTTTACGGCGAGTTTTAGCACCTTTAGTTGGTTTACCCCATGGAGTAACTGGATGACGGCCTGAATTTTTCTTACCTTCACCCCCACCGTGCGGGTGATCAACTGGGTTCATCGCAGAACCTCTTGTTTGAGGACGAATACCTCTATGGCGGTTTCTTCCTGCTTTACCGATAGTCACATTTGACCATTCTTCATTACCAACTTCACCGATACTTGCCATACATTCAGCTAAAACTTGTCTCATTTCACCGCTTGCAAGTCTTAAGATAACATATTTTTCTTCTTTACCCATTAATTGAGCATAAGCACCCGCTGAACGGATCATTTGTCCGCCTTTGCCCGGTTTTAACTCGATATTGTGTACGATAGTACCCACTGGGATGTTTCTTAATTTCATAGCATTACCTGGTTTAATGTCAAGTCCACTTTCAGCAGCGCAAATAACATCACCAACGCTTAAACCTTTTGGTTGTAAGATATATCTTTTTTCACCATCTCTATAAGAGATTAATGCAATACGACAATTTCTGTATGGATCATACTCGATTGCTTCAACTTTACCTTCAATACCAAATTTTCTTCTTTTAAAATCTATAATTCTGTAAAGTTTTTTAGCACCTGCTTCTTTATGACGGCTTGTGATTCTACCATTATTGTTACGACCTGCATGAGCTGGAAGTTTTACAAGTAATGAACGCACACTAGCTTTTGCTGTGATATCATCAGAGCTTACACCTGTGATGTATCTTCTACTTGGAGTATATGGTTTATAAGTTTTAATTGCCATCTTATCCCTCCGAACTTTCTAAGCTCACACCTTCTGGTAGCTTAACATAGAATTTTTTAAAGCTATTTCTTTGACCTTCACGACCTCTAAAACGCTTTACTTTTCCATCCATTTTTAAAGAATTAATTCTTACTGGAGTTACACCAAAATATTCTCTTAAAACTTCTTTTAAACCATTTTTAGTCATTTTTGGAGAAGTTTGAATAACTACAACACCTTGCTCTTGAAGGTTTAAGCTTTTTTCAGTGTAAAGTATTGTTTTTATATCAGTAATATCTGCCATTTTAACCCTCTTTTACGATAGATTCAAGCGCTGCTTTTTCAATGATAACAGCATTAAATACAGATACTAAATAAGCATTTACTTCGCTAATATCAACTACATAGCAATTTGCTAAGTTTCTAAAAGCAAGAAGTGTTTTTTCATCTAGTAAATCTTTTACAATTAAAGCATCTTTTAAACCAAGCTTTTTAATAACTGCATTTGCATCTTTTGTTTTACCGCTTTCAATGCTTAAACTATCTACTGAGAATAATGCATTGTTTTGTGCTTTATCAGCCAATGCTCTTTCAAGCGCTAAGCGTTTTTGTTTTTTATTAACTTTTTGGAAATAATTACGATTGTTTGTAGGGCCAAATGCTACAGCACCACCAACCCAAACATTCGTTCTTGTTGAACCTGCTCTTGCACCACCACGACCTTTTTGTCTCCATGGTTTTTTACCACCACCGCTTACATCGCTTCTACCTTTAGTATGAGCTGTGTTTGCTCTAAGGCTAGCAAGATAAGATTTTACATATAAATAAAGGTTGTGAGGATTAACTTCTGCATATTTTGCTGGAAGATCGAGTTCACTAGCTTTTTCAAATTTATCATTTAAAACAGTTACTTTACTCATTTTGCAATCCTTATTTTACCCATAGCACCATTAAATCCTGGTACCGCACCTTTTACTACTAAGATGCCATTTTCTTCATCAAATGAAACTACTTCATTTTTAACAGTAACTTTTACATTACCATAATGACCTGCCATTTTCATACCTGGTTGAACACGACCTGGCCATTCGCGGTTACCGATTGATCCGTGGCGTCTGTGGAATCTTGAACCGTGACTTGCAGGACCTCCGGCAAATCCGTGTCTTTTAACAACCCCACTATAACCTCTACCTTTAGAATTAAAGCTTACTTTTAAGATAGAAGCTTCTTTTAAAGGATTAAGATCAATATCACCTGCTTCTGTGTTTGCTACTTCTAAAGAAGCAAATCTATTATATTCAGCTGAAAGATTGTATTTTTTTTGCTGACCCGCAATGCATTTATTATTTGCTTTGCCTTTTACATAAGCAACCAAAGCTTTTCCATTTTCTACTTCACATACTTTAGTTTGAACAAGTTTAAGTAAGGTTACAGGAATGCTTGGTGTGCTGATTGTTCTACTCATACCAATTTTTTCTACAATGTATTCCATATTCTATCCTTATTTACCCATAGCTCTTACTTCAACATTGACCTCTGGAGCCAAGTCAAGCTTAGTGAGTGAATCTACTGTATCTGGAGTAGCTGCTACAATATCAAGCATACGAGCATGAATTCTCATCTCAAATTGTTCGCGTGAATCTTTATTGATGTGTGGAGATTTCAAAACTGTGTATCTTTTGATTTTTGTAGGCATTGGCACTGGACCTCTGATGTCAGCACCTGTTCTTTTAACAGCTTCTACAATTGCTGCAACTGTGCGATCTAGAACTCTGTGGTCATAAGCTTTTAGCTTAAGCCTGATTCTTTCCATATTTTTTCCTTTGTAAAGAACTCGTTAGACCCATAAGAATCTAACCACCATATAAAATGATGTTGAGATTATATAAAAAGAGCCTTTGCTATGTCAAGAAATTTATACATTTTTTTTAATTATTTTCCTTTTAAAAAGGATAAAAATTAAATTTTATAAAATTTACAAGATTTTTTATACATTAAGAAAATCTAAGAAAAAATATAGTATGATTTCAAACATCTAAAGGGGCATTAGCTCAGCTGGGAGAGCACAACGCTGGCAGCGTTGGGGTCAGCGGTTCGAACCCGCTATGCTCCACCATTAATTACAAAGAAATTTATGAAATCACTACAATTTTTTTACGATAATTACCCAAAATTTCAAAAATTTGATGAAAGAAAAATTCAAATTCAAACCCATAAAAACATCATTATAAAAGGTGGTTTTGCAAGTGGTAAGAAAAATTTAATTTTAAATTTTTTATCTTTGTACAAAAGTGAAAATATACTTTTTATTGATTGTGATGATTTAAAATTTCAAGCAAGTGCTTTAATAAATCTAAATTCGTTTTTAACTTATAATCCACAAATTAAATTTTTAGCACTTTGCAACTTTGCTCATGATTTTGACTTTGCTAGTTTAAAACATCTTAACTTGCAAATCATACTAAGCGTTTGTGATAGTAATTTTTGCTTAGATCAGTTTGAAGAACTTCATTTAGACTATTTAGATTTTGAAGAATTTTTAAGCCTAAATAAAAAATATGCTGATACCAAAACCATGGTAAGTTATTTTTTACACACAGGGCGCAATGTGATTTTAAATCACAACTTTAACACAAACTCATCATACCTAAAAAGCTTTTATACCCCATTAGAGCTTACCATACTCAAACAAATCGCCTTAGAACTTGGGAATGAATTTAGCGTTAATGAACTATTAAAAACTCTAAAAAATAGTATAAAAATTTCCAAAGATACCTTATATAAAAGCATAGAAAAACTAGAATCAAACTACACTTTGTATTTTGTAAAAAATCTTGAAAAAAATTTAAAAAAAGTATATTTTTGGGACTTTTCACTAAAAAATTCTCTAAGTATACAAAAAGACTTTAGTGCTTTGTTTGAAAATTTGATTTTAAGCGAGTTATTTAAATTTAAACAAGAAATTTTTTATACTAAGCATTTTGATTTTTACTTACCAAGTCTTAAAAATGCATTTTTATGCTCGCCCTTTAAAGATAAAGATTTACTTAGTTTAAAAGTCAAAAAAATACTTAGTAAAAACCAACTCGCACTTTCAACTATTTATATCATCACGCTTTCACAAAGAGATGAGTTTTTCATAGAAGGGGTGCGTGTGATGATTTTACCTTTTGATGAGTGGGCTTTAGGAAATTAATCTAACTCATCAAGCTTATGTTGATTTATGATAGAAATAATAAGCTTGGTATAATTACTTTTAATCTCTGAATATTTTTCCAAATGACTTGCCGCTTCTTTACCATCAAGTTTTTTATTTTCACTTATAGCATCCCACCGCCAAGCTCTAAATTCCTTATAAGCATCATGACGATTTAAATTTAGCAAGTATGAATCCACACTTTCTTGCAAGGTATCAAATATACGAATTTTATGAGTTTTACCTTCACTTCTTTCTTTTGGAATCAAACCTTTCTCGCCCCAAGTCCATTCTCCAAATAAATTATTTGCTTCTTTAGCAAAACGACTTGTACCAGTTGCGCTTTCAATAATTGCTTGAGCTATGGCTAAAGATTTTGGAACTTTTTGGATACGCAGTTGGTATTCCTTGTGATCGTATAAATTTTTAACGCGATATTTTTCTTTTAAAAACCATAGTTTTTGCACAGCATTAGAATTTAGTTTTCTAAAATTACTCTTTAAAGCTTCCTCAAAAAAAATATCTATAAATTCTTTTTCATTTTCAATTTCTTTGAAAGAAACATCTAACAAAGCATTGATTTTTTTGATAAAAATTTCACGCTTTTCTTTTATACTTAAAGCATAATAATATTTATCAAAACCTGCTATAAATTCAGCTTTTAAAAATAAAAAACTACTAAGTAAAATTATAATCAGCTTCAAAACAGCACTTTACCTTTCCTCTGAAAAATATTTGATCATCCTCTAATCTAAAATATAAATTTTCTTTGCTTTTTGGCTTTACTAAAATATCATCTTTAACTTTTTGATTTAAATAAGCAAGATAAAAACAAGCTCCCATACCTGTACCACAAGCTAAAGTCTCATCTTCTACCCCGCGTTCATAGGTTCTAACTCTTATAAATTCTTCATTTTCTATTTTAGCAAAATTAACATTTGCATTATATTTTTTACGCACTTCTTTGCATAAATTTACATCAAATTCATTTAAATCATCAACAAAAGTCACCATATGTGGCACACCTGTATTACATCCTTGCCAAATTCTATCTTTATGTTTAAAAGCTTCTTTAATATCCTTCACTCCACTTAATTTAATCTCTACCATGTCATCATCAACAAATGATTTTATAAGTCCTGCTCCGGTTAAAAAATTTAAATATTGTGATTTTTTTAGATAATGATGAGCAAAATGAGCTGCTGCACGCGATCCATTACCACACATATTTGCTTTACTACCATCGCAATTATAAAATTCCCATTCAAAATCATATCTATCATGAGGCACAACTACTATAAGCCCATCAGCACCTATGCCTTCATAACGATTACAAAGAATTCTAGCTAACTCGCTACGATCTTTTTTTTCACCATCTGCAAATACTACAAAATCATTTCCGCTTGCACAATATTTATAAAATTTCATTTTTAACCTTTAAAGTATGTTTTAAAAAATTTAGCACATTTTCTTCAAATTTTTCATAACTTGAAATATTTTTTATCACAAAATCTGCTTTTTTTAGTTTTTCTTCTATATCAAGTTGCAAATTAATTCTTTTTAAGGCTTCATTTTCATCTAAATTATCTCTTTGTATTAATCTTTTTAATAAAATTTCTTTTGGAGCATAAATCAATATACTTTTTCCTAGATCTTGATAATGATTATTTTCAAAAAATAAAGGTAATTCTATAAAAAAAGCCTTATTTTTTTTATCTAAAATTAGTGCTTTTTGTAAAATTTCTTCTTTGATTTTAGGATGTAAAAAACCTTCTAACTTTTTTTTGGCGTTTAAATCATTAAATACAATAACACCAAGCTTTTTTCTATCTATTTTTCCTGCTATGATTAAATCATTATTATCAAAAAGTTTAGCTATGGAATTAGCATTTTCATTTAAAAGCTCATGAGCTATCACATCTGCACTTAAAGTATCAAAACCCAAATTTTGAACTATTTTTATAAAGCTTGACTTTCCACCTGCTATACTTGAAGTCACAAAATAAGCATTTTGCATAATTTAACCTTAAAATATTTTTAGTTAAAATACCTTTTAAATTCTTAAAGGAAGATAAATGAATATAAGCTATGAAGATGCGGGCGTAAGTATAGATAATGGTAATACTTTTGTAGAAGCAATCAAGCCTTTAGTAAAAGAAACTTTTAATGAAAATGTTTTAGGTGGCATAGGTTCTTTTTCAGGTGCTTTTGCCATGCCAAGTGGTTTTAAAAATCCTGTTATGCTAGCAGCAACAGATGGGGTAGGCACAAAGTTGCGTCTTGCTATTGATAGTCAAAAATTTGACACAATAGGCGAAGATTTAGTAGCAATGTGCGTGAATGATTTAATTTGCAATTTTGCTACGCCTTTGTTTTTTCTAGACTATTATGCAAGTGCAAAGCTAGATGTAGAAGTAGCTAAAAAGGTTGTAGCAGGGATTACTAATGGTTGTAAAAAAGCAAATTGTGCCTTAATAGGCGGAGAAACTGCTGAAATGCCTGGAATGTATCATAACAATGACTTTGACTTAGCAGGTTTTTCAGTGGGCATGGCTGAAAAAGATGAAATAGATAGAAGAAATTTTGTAAAAAATGGAGATATTTTACTAGCTTTGCCTAGTAGTGGGCTTCATTCTAATGGATATTCTTTAGCTAGAAAAGTATTATTTGAAGCACAAAAGCTTAAATTTGATGATAAAATAGATGGTAAAAATTTAATCGATATTTTACTTGAACCTACAAGAATTTATGTAAAAGACTTTTTAAAATTAAAACCCTTCATCAATGCACTAGCTCATATAACAGGTGGTGGTTTGGTAGAGAATTTACCTAGAGTTTTCCCAAGAGGAATAGGTGCTATTATTAGAAAACATCATCTAAAAACTCCTGAAATTTTTTATCAAATAGGCCAAAGCGTAGAAGAAGCTGAAATGTATAGAAGCTTTAACATGGGTGTGGGCTTAGTTATGGTGGTAGATCCATCTAATGTAGGAAAAGTTTTAGAGAACTCAGATGCTTATGTAATAGGCGAAGTTGTGCTAAATGAAGGGGTTGTTTTAGAGTAATTAACTCCCTAGAGTTTGCTAATAAATCACATTGAGCTTAAAAATAAGCTTAATGTGATAGAGTGTATTTAATAAGGAGTTTATTGTTTTTAAATTATTTATAATACTAAAAACTTTTATAGTTTTTATATTCAACATTGGCACATTCTTAACTTTATTGTACCAATTGTGCTTTTTTAAATTTTTATTTTGTCATTTTATAATCTGTTTTAAGCAAACTCTGGGCAATTAATTAAACACTAAGCCTTAAAAGGCTTAGTTAATCATTATTAAAATATAAAGTCAAACTGTAAAAATCCCGTATGCGAATGAGAATTATTTGCAAAAGTTCCATTATAATTAAATGACATTTCTAAATCTTCTGCCAAAGAAAAAATCAAAGACGCACTTGCATATTGATAAGTTCTTGGCAAATCTAAGGTTTCGCTTGCTTTTAAGTTTGCAAAATTTACTCTTGATTCTACTTCAGGATTAAAATTAATTCTTGCACCTGCTTCAAATGAAGTGCTAATTTGTGGATGCCATTTATTAAGCCATTTAAGAGATGCTGTACTTGAAAAGAGATTTAATTCACTCTTATAATATCTTTCATGATTTAATGCTCCATCTCCATGCATGCTGAAAGCTTTTGTGAAACCACCTTCATAGTTTAAAGACACCTCAGGAGTAATTATATTATCTGCCCCATCTAAATAAAAATTCATACCAGTTCCAATACTTGCTCCATAACCATAGGTATCTGTATTACCATTAGCCTCTCTTTTTCCTTTATCAACAAATTTTTGCACATCATTTTTGGTATATGCTGCTTTGGTATGGAATTTAAAAAAGGCTTCTTTTATCTCATCTTCTAATAAAATATTAGAATACTTCAAACCAGCATACACTGTTTGCATTTTTAAAGAAAAGTAATCTTTAGTATCCATATTAGCTTCTTCGGTTCCTACATAAGCTCCTAGCATACCTATATCTTTTAAGGTATGAAAACCTGCTACTACACCTTTAGTATTTCCTTTAGAATAATCATTTGTTCCTAAAAGCTTAATGCTATTAGATGAAAAATAAGGCAATACAAAGCCGTGATAATGCTCATCTGCATCAAAGCCTACTAAGTTTTTATTTGTTTTATGATTATTGTGTATTCTTGCATGTTTGTAAGCCATTCTTGATGCATCATCTAAAACAGTATCAAGAAAGAATGATCTCATCATATAAGTGTTAATTATTGTTTGAGCCATAACAGAACCCACACCAGCACTTACATCTGCTAAGGTTTTATATTGTCCTGTTATAGGATCATATACTAGATTTAATAAATCATTGTTTGAACCAACATTACCTACTCCTATGTTACCACCACTACCAGTATTATTAACTATATTGTCAGGATTAATAGGTTTACTTGCATCAAAATTTGGATCTGAAGTATCTACTGTGATATTGTCTATATTTGTAGAGCCACTTCCATTTCCACCTACATTAATAGCTCCATCAAAGCTACCATCTTCATTTGGTTTTACTATCCAATCTCCTACATTTACATTACCATTACCATTATTAGTAATGTGATTACCATTGCTATCAGGTTTAACTGTACCTTGGTTATCTATATTAACATCATTATTACCATTATTAACTATACCACCGCCGATATTACCATTGGAACCATTTGAAATAGAAGTATTACCACCGCCACTACCTACAGTGATAGAACCTCCCAAATCTCCATCATTTTTGATTTCTAAATCACCGTTGTTATTCTCAATAGAACCGCTGATAGAACCACTATTGTTAATTGAGCCTAAATTACCATTGTTTATAATATTTCCACCTATACTACCATGACCGCTATTGATAATCTTATCTACAGAAGAATCTTTACCTATAGATACATCCCCTGTTATTTTTCCATAATCATCATTAATGATATTACCTACTTTTGAGCCATTATCAACGCTAACATCACTGCTAATAAGCCCATTACCAGAATTAGAAATATTAGTAACTTCACTACTATTATCAACTTTAATACCACCAGTAATCTCTCCTTGCCCAGCATTGATGATGCTTCCAACTATACTCTCATTATCAACGCTAACATCTCCTGAAATTTTACCAGTAGAAACTCCATTATTATAAAAAGAACTTGCCAAAGCACCATTGATAATATTCTCAACTTTAGAGTGATTATCTACTTTTACACTACCACTAATCTCTCCACTTCCAGCATTGATGATGCTATCTATCTGTCCTTTATTATTAACCTCTATAAACCCCTCTATTTTACCATTATCTTGATTTATTATACCACCTACTATAGAAGAGCCTTCTCCATCCACTTTTATAGTTCCGGTAATCTTAGCATTATCTTTATTTAAAATACCAGTAACCACACCGCCACTACTGATTAAAATAGATCCGCCTATATTAGCACTATCAGCATTTATAATACCAAATCCATTCTCACCACCTGAGATCATACCTTTCTCTTTAACCTCTATAGTTCCTTTTAAAGCAGATCCTCTGCTTAAATAAATTCCAGCAATTCCACCATGTATTGCAGAATTTTCTCCAGCTATAGTTGTGTTTTGATTTAAATATGCGTGATCAAAATACATCCCATAACTACCACCATATATCATGCCACCATTTTTTATAGATATATCACTTGTAGTAGAACCTGTACCTAAGAAAACACCACTTTCTCCTCCATAAATGCTAGCATTATCAACATATAAATCTCCTAATTTTTGCCATTGATTTACAAATATGCCATAATTTCTAGCATCTATTACACCACCATCTTTAATATTTAAGGTTCCAAAAGAACCATAAGATACAGAAATTCCATCGTTTTCTGCTTTTATGGTGCCAGTATTGGTGATATTTTCTATTTTACCACCACCTTCTAGCTTAATTCCTGCACCCCCAATATCAGTCTCCGTAGAAATTATATTACCAGAATTGTTTATAGTTCCAATATCTCCTTTCCATAAAAATACACCTCTAGCTCCACTAATAGTTCCGGAATTAGTTAAAGTTTCTATTTTTGCACTTGAACTTAAAGTTATTGCGCCATAACTACCTATACCTTCAATTTTTCCTTGATTATCTAAATGAGTAATAGTCCCGCTTACGCCAATTTTATTAATATACCCTTTATTAATAATAGCGTCTACTTTGGAGTTATCTTTTAATTGTATACCATCTTGATTGCCACCAATTATAGTTCCAGTATTTTCTATTGTACCGACACTAGAGCCAGTTTGAAGATCAATACCATTCCAAGCAGTACCTGTTATACTACCAGAGTTTTTTATACTATCAATACTAGAATTTTGTCCAATATTAATACCATTGCCACCACTAATAGTACCTTTGTTATCTATGGTTGCACTAGTAGAAGCATTGTTGTTAATTTGTACACCAAAGTTACTAGAATCAGATGTAATACTACCACCTTCTTCAATCACCAAGGTTCCACCAGAACCTATGGTAACCGGACCATTTTGACTACTATTAATAGTACAAGTACTATCAGTACAGCCACCACCGCTAATATTTTTTGAATTTTTTACTTGTTTGGTTTTAGTGTTTTTAACACTACTATTAGAATTTTGATCATTTATAGTTACTATACTAGCATTAGCACAGGTTGCCAAAAAAGATATAGTCGCTAAAGATAAGAAAGTTTTTTTAACAAAAGAAAGATTATTGTTTGAATAAGATGATTTTAAAGTGGGATTATTTTCGCATACCCCCCCCCATAGAATAAGACATTAAAACTCCTTGATTTATTAAAATTTTTTGTAATGATAAAAAATAATTATTAATATTTTTTAAATATGATAGTGCTTTTGTTAATTATTTGTGTAAATTAGGATATTTTTATTGTTGTTATTCTTAAGATAATTTAGCTTTGATTAAAAAAAGCCTCTTAAAAATAAGAGACTTTTTTCTTATTTTATAGGATGAAGTTCATTTGCATAAAAGCTTACTGAATTCATACCTTCTTTGATAGCCCATTCATAAGCTTTTACTACAAATTCCCAGTTAATGTGTGCGTAGAATTTATCTAAATACGCAGGGCGCGCATTACGGTGATCTACATAGTAAGCATGCTCCCACACATCAACTACTAAAAGTGGAACCTTACCTTCAGTGATAGGTGTAGCAGCATTGCTTGTAGCTACTAATTCTAATTTTTGATTTTGAGTGTTATAAACTAGCCAAAACCAACCAGAACCAAATACTCCTGTAGCTCCTTTGATGAATTCTTCTTTTAAATTTTCCATAGAACCAAAGTCTTTTTCAACCGCTGCTTTAAACTCATCACTTAAAGAACAGCCACAGCCACAGCATGCTTTTGGCTTAATGCAGTCAAAATAAAAGTCATGGTTATACACTTGAGCAGCGTTGTTAAAAACTCCGCCATTTGAGTTTTGTATGATATAAACTAAATCTTTTCCTGCAAATTCAGTATCTTTAATAAGATTGTTTAGGTTATTTACATAAGTTTGATGGTGTTTGCCATGATGAAATGCAAAAGTTTCTGCACTCAAAAAGTCTCCAAAAGCGTCTGCTTCATAAGGTAGTTTTCTTAATTCAAACATATTGTTCTCCTTTTTTAAATTTTATAGCATTCTAACATAGTTAAGTTAAAAAAGACTAAATGAGTCTTTATTTTTCAAAAAGTATTACTTTGCCTTGCTCTAAGCTTTTTGCTACATCAATAATGCGTTGGTTTTTACTACCTTTAAATTTTAAAGATAAGTCTTTTTGCTCTAAAATAAACTTCCCATCTATCAAAACATCAGCTAAGATAAGTAATTCTTTCATAGCTTGCTCTTGTAATAGCTCTTCATAAGTAAAACCTGTATATATAGTAAGATCAAGCCCTAAAGCCTTAATGTGTTTTGCTAGAATACTTAAATTTTTTGCTTGCATAAAAGGCTCCCCGCCACTAAAAGTAACACCTTGGAGCAAAGGATTTTTACAAATATCATCATACAAACTTGCTAAATCTTGCAAATATCCTTTGTTAAAATCATGTGTTTGTGGATTATGACAACCTTTGCAATGATGAGGGCAGCCTTGAGTAAAAATCACATAACGCAAACCATAGCCATCGACTATGGATTCTTTTATGACACCGGCTAATCTAAGAAAAATCGTGTTTAATTCTTGCATGAACTTCAGCTTTTTTAGCGTCATTAAAACGATCAAGCGTTCCTACTAAATAACCTGTGATTCTTCTTATGCGTTCAAATTTAATATCATCTTCTTTTCTATGGCACTTTGGACAAAACTCATCTATCACACCACTATAACCACATACCGGATCTCTATCTAGTGGGAAATTAATCGAGCCATAGCCTATATTGCTTTCTTTCATACATTTTATAATGCGTTCAAAACTTTCTAAATTCTTACTCACATCGCCGTTTAATTCTACATAAGTAATATGCCCACCATTATTTAGTTCATGATATGGGGCTTCTATTTGAATTTTTTCATATATACTAATAGGAAAATCCACAGGAATATGAAAAGAATTAGTATAAAAATCTTTATCGGTTATGCCTTTTAAAATGCCGTATTTTTTTTGATCTAGCTTTAAAAACCTTCCACTTAAGCCTTCAGCCGGGGTAGCTATGAGTGAAAAATTAAGCTTATCTTTGAGTGCTTTTTCATCGACAAATTCACGCATAAAACGCACGATTTGCAAACCTAAATCCCTTGCTTCTTGACTTTGTCCATGATGAGAACCTACTAAAGCTATTAAACTCTCACAAAGTCCTATATAACCTATAGCTAAAGTCCCGTGTGCTATGATTTTTTCTACGCTATCATTTTCTTTTAAAGAATCTGAATCTATCCAAATTCCCTCGCCCATTAAAAATGGGAAATTTTTAACCTTTTTTAGACTTTGAATTTTATATCTATGAAGTAATTGCTCATACACAAGCTCTAATTTTTCTTTTAAAAGTGAGTAAAAAAGCTCTAAATTTCCTTTGGCTTCTATGGCTAAACGCACAAGGTTTATACTTGTAAAGCTTAAATTTCCCCTGCCACTTGTGATTTCTTTGCTCTCATCATAAACATTTGCCATAACCCTAGTTCTACAACCCATATAAGCTACTTCACTATTATAATCATTTTTTTTATAGTATTTTGCATTAAAGCTTGCATCTAAAAAGCTAAAATTTGGAAAAAGTCTTTTAGAAGCACATTCTATAGCGAGTTTAAAAAGCTTGTAGTTTGGATCTTTTTCATTATAATTAATACCTTCTTTTACTTTAAAAATTTGCACAGGAAAAATTGGTGTTTCACCATTTCCTAAGCCTTTCATCGTGGCTTTGAGTAAATTTTCTATTACCATTTGCCCTTCAAAAGAAGTATCGGTGCCATAATTTAGCGTGCTAAAAGGCACTTGAGCTCCTGCTCTTGAGTTCATAGTATTAAGATTATGCACCAAAGCTTCCATAGCTTGAAAAGTCGCATCTTGGGTTTGCTTTAATGCTCTTTTGTAAGCATAAGCATTTGCTTGTTTTAAAAAATTCTCATCACTATTTAAATCAAGCTTTAAAAGCTCTTTAAAGCATTCTTTTTCGCTTGAAACTTGAAAATTAGCATTTTTAAAGCATTGCTCGTCTAGGTTTTGTTCTAATTTTATTTCAAAAAAAGCATTTATAGCCTTTTTATACTCTTTTTGAAAAGTCTTTGCCACACCCTTTGCCATAGCAAAATCAAAATTTGGTATAGATTGACCCCCATGCATTTCATTTTGATTAGCCTGTAAAGCAATGCAAGCTAAAGAAGCATAAGATCTGATATCATTTGGCTCACGCAAACTTCCATGTCCAGTGCTAAAACCATTTTCAAAAAGCTTTAACAAGTCTATTTGACAACAAGTTTGTGTTAGCATATAAAAGTCTTTATCGTGTATATGTATATCGCCATTTTTATGTGCATTTGCGATATGTTTTGGTAAAATACACTCATCTACATAGTATTTTGCTCCTTCTGAACCATATTTTAACATCATACCCATAGCACTATCTGAGTTGATATTGGCATTTTCTCTTTTTAAATCAGCTTCTTTGGAATCTTTGAAGGTTAAATCATCATACAAATTTAGCAAATCATAGCTACCATTGCGGATTTGTGTTCTTTTTTGGCGGTATAATATATAAGATTTTGCAGTATTGATTAAAGCATTTTTTATTAAAACCTCTTCAACTTTATCTTGAATTTGTTCTACCTGTGCATGATTTTCATCAAGCAAAGCTACAACCTCATCACAAAGCCTACCTAATTCATCATTTTCTAATTTTTTATCAGTAGAGTTTATATTGGCTCTAAAAATAGCATTTTTAATTTTAAAAATATCAAATGCAACTTGACTTTTATCTCTTTTTGTAATAAATTTTATTTTCATGTAAATTTTCCTAAAAAATAATCTCTAGAAGCTAAAAAATAACGCTTTATGAAGATAAGTTTAGTACAAAAACTTGATGAAAAACTTAAAAAGACAAAAGAAAAATTCACACAAAAATTGTGTGAATTTTGTTTATTCTAACTCTATACCTTTTACTGCATAAAGTTTATCAATACCACGATTTCCAAACATTTTTTCAGTATTACAATCCTTTTGGATATTCCACTCATCTAGCTCATGATGGAAATTTTTGCAATTGTGAAAAAGATATGCCATAGTAATTACATTTTGCACATCCCAATTCACAACACTATGCTCATACGCATGACAGTTTTCAAAACAATGTGCCATTCTGGTAGTATTTGAAGTTTTCCAATGCAATAAAGAATGATTGAAATTAACACAATTAAAAAACATATAAGACATATCTTTAGCATTTGATACATCCCAATGTTCAATACCTAAAAAATCCAATCTTTTAGAATAATAAAATACATAAGAAAAATCATCAATCAAAGATACTTCAATATCCCTTAGAGAAATTCTTTCATTATGCACCAAATTCATTAACTCATTTTTGCTTTTAGGTCTATACATTTTGTCCTCCTTTTTGTATATTTTAAAAAACAAGTGTGAAGTCAATGTAAAAAATTTACAAATTATTAATAATAACTTTCAATATATTAATAATAAGTATTTTAAAATAAACTTAATTTAAATAAGATAAAACAAATAAAAAATATTTAAATCGAACAATGTAACTTTTTGTAAAATATGACAATGATTATCAAAAAAAGCGGATATAAAATAGTAAGTGGTGACCCATACGAGACTCGAACTCGTGTTACCGCCGTGAAAGGGCGATGTCCTAACCGCTAGACGAATGGGCCATTTTGCAGTTTTAAGATGAAATTATAACAATTTTTACTTAATAATTATTTAAGGCATTAAAAAATACCTTAAATATCGATTTCTATCCCTACAGGAGCATGATCTGAGCCAAAAATATCATCTCTTATAAAAGCATTTTTAAGTTTATCTTTTAAGCCATTAGAAATGAAAAAATAATCAATCCTCCAGCCTACATTTCTTTCTCTTGCTTTCATTCTATAACTCCACCACGAATACTTTTCTTTAACATCGCCATTTATATGTCTAAAAGTATCTATAAAACCTAATTTTAATAAATCATCTATCCAAGCACGCTCAATCGGTAGAAAACCTGAAGTTTTTTCATTAGCTTTTGGGTGGGTTAAGTCTATCTCACGATGTGCGGTATTAACATCTCCACAGATGATAATTTCTTTACCTTCTTTTAAAAGTTTATCTAAATATACTAAAAAGTCATTATAAAATTTCATTTTAAAATTCAAACGCTCTTCATCTTTTTGACCATTTGGAAAGTAAATATTAAACAAAACTACATTTTTAAAGCTATGCTCTAAAACTCTACCCTCATCATCATCAAAAAACTCACATTTTTTGACTTCACAATCAAAATTACACAAGCTCATTACACCTGAATACCCTGCTCTTTTGGCACTATTTGAATACATATGTTTAAAAGGATACTCATAAATTCTTTTTGGAAATTTATCCTCGTGTGCTTTGATTTCTTGAAAACCTATAAAATCAATTTCTTCTTTTTCAATCCAATCAAGTGCATTTTTATCACAAATTGCCCTTAGGCCATTTACATTCCATGATAATAATTTCATAATTTAATCCTTAAACTTACAAAAAGCAAAATCATACCATAAAGATATTAAGTTAACCATTTTTATTTATAATTAAATCTTTAATTTTGAAAGGATTTCATGAAATTTTTTAACATATCGTGGCTTAAATTTATTATTTTGAGTGCTTTTTATATAACTAGTATCAATCTGAAATTGTTTTCTTATATTCACGAAAATTTACATCCTCATAATAATGATATTTCCATTATTTTATATATAATTATATATTTTGCACTATTAGTTGGAATTTTCGCTTTATTATTTTTGCCTTATCTTAGCAAGATTTTAATGATTTTTTTAATAGGTGTGAGTTCAATTAGTAGTTATTTTATGATCAATTATGGTGTTATTATAGATCATGATATGATTAGAAATGCTATGCAAACTGATCAAAAAGAAGTACGCGATCTGATTAATTTTAATATTTTTGTTTATATATTTTTTACTTTTGTGATTCCAGCATTTTTAGTTATAAAAACTAAAATAGAATATCACAATATCAAAAAACATTTAATCATCAAATTTAGTACTTTATTTGTTGCTTTATTTGTTGCTTTTGGATTGCTTGGAATTTTTTCAAAAAGTATTGTACCATTTTTAAGAACTTATAATGAAGTAAGAGTTTATAACACTCCTTTTTATCAAATTTATTCAGCAATTAAATATATAAAATTAGAAGTTATTCCAGAAAAAGAACTTCAAAAGATAGCTTTAGATGCGAAAATGGAAAAAGACTTAAACAAAACTATGATTTTAGTCATAGGGGAAACCGCTAGAGCAAATAACTATTCTTTGGGTGGTTATACCAAAAATGATACTAATTTTTATACCAAAAACGAACCTAATTTAATATATTTTGACAATGTAAGCTCTTGTGGGACAGCAACTGCTAGAAGTTTACCTTGTATATTTTCAAGACACAAAAGAGCTACTTTTGACAATAGTCTTTATGAAGAAAATGCTTTAGATATTTTACAAAGAGTTGGAGTTCAAAGTGTTTGGCTTGGAAATAATTCTGGAGGTTGCAAAGGAAACTGCGATCGTATAGCACATAAATTGATTTCAAAAGATTATGATGAGAGCTTACTTGAGCTTGTAAAAGAACAATTACAAAATCCATCTTCAAGTAAAATCATAGTCATTCATTTGCAAGGTTCTCATGGACCAGCTTATTTTAAGCGCTATCCAAATGAGTTTAAAAAATTTACGCCAACTTGCGATACAAATGAATTACAACAATGCTCGCAAGAAGAATTAACTAATACCTATGACAATACTTTACTTTATACAGATTTTATCATCAAAAGTCTTATTGACTTACTAAAGCAAAGTCCTTCACAAAATGCTTCATTGTTGTATGTATCAGACCATGGAGAAAGTTTAGGGGAAAATGGAATTTACCTTCATGGAATGCCCTATTTCATAGCACCAAAAGAACAAACTCATGTTCCTATGATTCTTTGGAGCAAAGATAATAATTTAATCCAAGAATTACAAAAAAAGAAAGATTATAAATTATCTCAAGATAATATTTTTTCAAGTTTATTAGGATATTTTAATGTCCAAACTAAAGAATATGAAGAAAACTATGACTTATATAGTAAAAATTTAAAGGAAAATCCTTAATGAAGCCAAAGTATTCTTTATTTAAAAATGCAAGTTATGCCTTTAGTGGCATTAAATTCTTGCTTAAAGATGAAATGGCTTTTAGAATAGAATTTGCCATTATCTTACCTTTGATTTTTGTAAGCTTTTTTTTACCTGTGAGTTTTTTAGAACATTTTGTGCTTATTTTAGTATTAGTTTTGATTTTAATTATAGAAGCATTAAATTCTGCTATAGAAGCTTGCGTGGATCTTTACACGAGTGAATTTCACATCTTAGCTAAAAAAGCAAAAGATTGTGCGAGCGCTGGGGTGTTTTTTAGCGTTGTTTTGGCTATAATTACTTGGAGTTTTATTCTTTTTAATATGGCTAGAGAATGGATGATAAAGTAAAAACACTATGCGTGAAAATCTTTGGTAAAAAACGCTTTGAAATTTTAGAATTTTTAGCCATTCATGCTAATGAAGATGGCTTTGTCTTTGCAAATATCGAAGAACTTTCTAAAAAGTTAAACATCAGCAAACCAACCATCATTTCTACTTTTAAATTTTTAGAAGAGAAAGCTTTGCTTGAAAAGCTCAAAAACGGCTTATATAAACTCAAATAGGAGATAAAATGACACTTAAAAACCCTTTGGATATGCATTTACATTTACGCGATGAAAGCATGCTTGAACTTGTAGCTCCATTTAGCGCAAAAGACTTTAAAGCAGGAGTTATCATGCCAAATTTAATCGCTCCGCTTACTGAAATAAATACACTAAAAGCCTACAAAGAACGCATTTTAAAAGCATGCAAAAATGAAGATTTTACGCCTTTGATGACTTTATTTTTTAAAGACTATGATGAGAAATTTTTAGAAAAAGCTAAAGATGAAATTTTTGCTATCAAACTTTATCCTGCAGGCATAACTACAAATTCAGATAATGGAATTTCAAGCTTTGATATAGAAAAGTTAAAACCTACACTAAATGCTATGAGTGAGCTTGGCCTGCCTTTACTTGTACATGGAGAAACAAATGATTTTGTAATGGATAGAGAGGCAAATTTTGCTAAAATCTATGAAAAATTAACTAAAAATTTTCCAAAATTAAAAATTGTAATGGAACATATTACCACTAAGGTTTTGTGTGATTTATTAAAAGATTATGAAAATTTATACGCAACTATCACTTTACATCATTTAATGATAACGCTTGATGATGTAGTAGGTGCTAAGATGGACCCACATTTGTTTTGCAAACCTATTGCAAAACGCTATGAAGATAAAGACGCTTTATGTGAGCTTGCTTTTAGTGGCTATGAAAAGACTATGCTTGGAAGTGATAGCGCACCTCATCCTTTGCATACTAAAGAATGCTGTGGTTGTGCGGCTGGCGTATTTAGCGCACCGGTGATTTTACCTGTATTAGCTGAACTTTTTGAAAAACACTCAAATGAAGCAAATTTACAAAAATTTATTTCAGATAATGCTTGTAAAATCCATAATCTTAAATTTGAAAAAGATAAAATCATCACTTTAGAAAAACAAAAATGGCAAATAGCGCAAAAATACGGCGATGTAGTGCCATTTATGGCGGGAAAAACTTTAAATTTCAAGGTTATTTAGCCTTGAAATTTAATCAATAATCAAAAGTTTTATCTTAGCTTCTATAATCTCTTCTACCTCATCTTTTACAAAGCTTTCTAACTCTTGTTTGTTTGCATTAATGCCATTCATACTCAAATGCCATAAAGCATTTTCTATCGCACTATCTTTATCTCTTTTTACTACTCTAATTTCATTAAAAATTTCACTCTCATAAGAAATATTTTGCGCATTTAAAAAACTTTGCAAATCCTCTTCATAAAAACCTTTAAAATGCGTGTTAAAATGCTCAAATATAGGATCTAAAAAGCTACTTTTGCGCTTACTCGCCCAGCCTAAATATACTTTTTTAGAAGCTAAGCTTAAAAAAGCTTTATAGTCTTTTTCATTTTGTAAAGCAGGCGACATACTCAAAAAGGCTAAGTCAAATTTCGTGTTATTGTTTTTATAAAAGTTTTCAAAGTCTAAATTTAAAGTTTTTATATTTGATATAGCATGAGTTTTTGCATCTTCTTGTAAAATTTCAAGCATAGCACTAGAGCTATCTACACCCAAAATACTTTTTGCTTTTTGTGCTAAATGCAAAGTCCAAACACCACTCCCACAGCCTATATCTACCACGCTTTTATCTTGTAAAGATCCAAGTTTTGCAAAAGTAGCTTTTTGAATTTCGTTTAAGCTAGAACTATATCTTGCATAGCTTTTTGCTTTTTTATTCCATAAATTCATTATTCATTCTCACATTTTTGGCAAATTCCTTTAATCACAACACTTTTTATAATCCCTTTAATTTCAGGCATTTTTACATCACTAATCTCATGACATACATCGCATATAAAATGTGCTTTAGCATGATCTGCTAATTCATAAAAACTTTTGCGATCAAGTTGACTTTTATTAACAATACCCTTTTTTTCAAAAAGCTCCATATTTCTATAAAAGCTAGTTTTATTTGCTTTGAGATTAAATTGATCATAACTTAATGGGGTTTTAGCAAGAGATAAAATTTGCAAGATTTCCACTCGTAAAGTTGTCATAGAAATATCATGTTTTTTTAATAAATCAATAGCTTCCATAATTCTACCTTAGAAAATAAATGTATTTTACCACAAAAAAAGTTTTATAAATGCAACTTAATTTTTAAGTTGCAACTAAGTTGCATTATATATAATTACATAAATTTTAGATAATCAGGAGGAAATAATGTTAAAAATATTGTTATTGTTATTATCATGCGCACTTGCTTTTTCAAAACCTATTGTGAGTGTTAGCATACCACCTCAGGCATTTTTTGTAGAAAAGATTGCTAAAGATAGTGTTGAAATTAATATCTTGATTTCACCTAATTCCAATGAACATAATGTAGAATTTAAACCTATGATGATTAAAAATCTTGAAAAAAGCAAAATTTATTTTCTTGCCGATTTAGAACTTGAAAAAATCCTAGAAAACAAATTTAAAAATACACTCAAAAATGTCAAAATTGTTAATATTAATGATGGCATATCATTACTAGAAAATGATGAGACTGATGAACATGACCACGATGAACATGAGCATGGTAAAAACGATCCTCATACTTGGCTAGATCCTATTTTAGTAAAAATACAAGCACAAAATATCTATAAAGCTTTAAGTCAAACTTTTCCACAAAATAAAGACTTTTATGCAAAAAATTTAGAAAATTTTCTTAAAGAATTGGATGACTTAAATTCAGTAATCAAAACAAATTTACAAGATATCAAACACCGAGAATTTATAGTCTATCATCCTAGCTGGAATTATCTTGCAAAAAGATACAACCTCATCCAAATTCCTGTGGAAATTGATGGAAAAGAGCCAAAAATTCAAGATTTGCAAAAACTAATAAAAATAGCCAAAGAAAAAAACATAAAGGTTATTTTTGTCCAACCTGGTTTTAGTGAAAATTCGGCTAAAGTATTATCTAAAGAATTAAACGCAAAAATTGTTTTTATCGATCATTTGGCTAAAGATTGGGATAAAGAACTTTTAAAAACCATACAAGCATTAAAAATGGCTTTAGAATGAAAATCATTTTAATACTAGCTTTTATATGCTTTCAAAAAGTATTAAGCTGTGCTTTGTGTGCAGCTTATACTCCAACGGCAAATGTAAAATTAGACTTTAACGCAAGTGATGATAACATCAATAAAATTTATGTAACTTGGGAATTTTCGCAAGATTTTATAAAAATACTGCTTCAAAACTATGATATAAATTATAATAATACTTTAGACAAAGACGAACTTACTGATATTAAATATACTCTTTTAGATTATATAGAGCCAAGACAATTTTTAATGCAATTTCAATTTTACAATTTAGATGAAAAAATTTACATAGAAAAATTTTTAAATGCCAAATTAATCTTAGATAAAACGAAACTATTTTTCACTTTTGAAGTAAATCTTAACATCCCCATAAAAGAAAATAACACATTTAGCATAAGATTTGAAGATAAGGAAGGATTTTTTAGTTTTAAATTTATACCGCAAGATTTTATCACTTTGAATTCAAACTATTATCTAAGTGCAAATCCCAATTTAAATCTCATATTTTTACAAGCACAAAAAGGCAAAACACCAAATACAACCTTTGCAGAAATTCAAATCAAGCAAAGTCCAAATTTTATAGATGATCTTTTAAATAAATTGCAAATTTTTAACGAAAATATTTTATTGTATATCAAGCAACTTCTTCAACAAGAATTTAATATACAAACATTTTTAATATTATTAATCATATCTTTTGGATATGGCGTTTTTCATGCTAGTGCACCAGGTCATTCTAAAATGCTTACAAGTTCGTATTTTTTAACACACAAAAGCTCATTTTCTAAAATATTTTATTTTGTATTAAAAATAGGCATAGTGCATATAATGAGTGCATTTTTACTTGTAAGCATTGGTATAATTATCCTTGAGAAATTACTCAAAGATATCAATATGGCTGGATTTATTCTTACAAAATTTACAAGTTTACTTATAGTTTTTATAGCTCTTTTTATGCTAAGCAAAAAAATACTTCATAAAAACTCTTGCTCATGCTCTTGCCACTCACATAAAACAAGTGAATGGGTAGTCATACTAGGAGCTTCTTTGGTGCCTTGTCCTGGTGTTATATTACTTTTTATTTTTGCGTATAAATTCAACTTTTTTTATGCTTTAAGCTCTGCTGTGTTTGTGACATTGGGAATGTGTTTTGTATTATTTTTATTTGCTATAGGGGCAAATAAAATTCACCAAAATGTCAAAACTATAAAAATAAGAACCTTACTAGAGTATCTAGCTTTGATATTTATGATATCATTTGGATTATTTTTATTCATCAATACCAAAGAAGGTGTATTTTAGTGGAATTATTTCGAATATCTAATTTAAATTTTTCTTATAATGAAGAACTTGTGTTAAAAAATATCAATCTAAGCTATGATAATAATGATTTTTTATCTATCATAGGACCAAATGGTGGTGGAAAATCAACCCTTATAAAACTCATATTTGGACTTTTAAAAAGTAAAAATATAATTGAATTTAAAAATATAAATTTAAGTCAAATAGGCTATGTCCCACAAAACACTCTAACTAATACCAATTTTCCAACTAGAGTCTTAGAAGTCGTGCTTATGGGAAGGATAAATCATAAAACTTTTGGTTTTTACACCAAAAAAGACAAAGAGTTAGCTCTAGATGCTCTAAAAAAAGTATCTATGCAAGATTTTTGGGATAAAACTATCCATTCTTTAAGCGGCGGCCAAAGACAAAGAGTGCTCATAGCAAGAGCTTTAGTAGGAGAGTGTAAATTGCTTATATTAGATGAGCCTACAGCAAGTGTAGATACTAAAAATGCTATACAAATTTTTGAGCTTTTAAAACAACTTCATCAAAATGGCATAGGTATTATATGCATTAGTCACGACATTAACATAACTTTAGCATATAGTGATAAAATCGCATATTTAAACAAAGAAATTTTTATACACAAAAACATTAAAGATCCAAATAAAATCAACTATATAAAACACTTATACCAAAACCATTCTCATTTTTGCGATGTTGAAATGAGTTTAAATTCTTGCCTATGTAAGGAATGTAATGCTTGAAATTTTAAATTTTAACTTTTTTCAAAATGCTTTATTTTCTTGTGTGCTAGTAAGCATTGCATGTGGTTGTATAGGAAGTTTGGTAATGGTAAATAGGCTTATGTCTATGGCTGGTGGCATTACACATGGGGCATTTGGTGGCATTGGAGTAGCATTTTACTTTTCTTTACCCGTTTTACTTAGCACAAGTTTATTTACTTTGATTTTAGCCTTTATAGTGGCTTATTTAAGCAAACACTATCCAAACAGAAGCGATAGCATTATAGCTGTCATATGGGCGTTTGGTATGGCTATAGGAATCATACTTATAGACTTAAGCCCAAAATACAATAACGACTTAATGGCATATTTATTTGGCAATATATTAACAGTTTCTAATGAAGACATTTGGCTTATGCTTGGCGCAGATATCATTTTTATCATTATTTTATTATGCTTTTATAGACAATTTGAAATCATAAGCTTTGATAGCGAATTTGCTCAAACTAGAGGGATTAACACTAATTTATTTTATTATCTTTTGATTTTTATGATAAGCTTGTGCGTAGTTATTGGTATTAGACTTGTGGGATTAATTTTAGCCATGGCTTTATTAAGCATACCAAGCTTTATAGCAGAAGGTATTAGTAAAAAACTTGGTTGGATGATGATTTATTCAAGTATTTTGAGTTTATGTTTTTGCTTAAGTGGTTTGATGGTGAGTTATTATTTTAATATCTCAAGTGGTGCTAGTATCATTATGATCTCATGTGTTGCTTTTGCTATATTTTTAGGAATTAATGCTTTAAAAAACTTCCCTCGTTCTTAAAAAACTAGCAAATTTTGGTTTGCCATTTTTGGTTAAACCATTGTATTTAAAAGTAATTATAGCACCAATTGGCGGAGGGTTTAAACGATCACTTTCTTTAAAACCTGAGCCTATTTTAAAACTCACTTTTTTACCCTCAATCACTGCTTCACAAAGTAAAGATCCCATTTTACCTTCAAATTTTCCTTTACCTTCTAAATGCTTTTTCACAACACATTCTGTATCATCAAAAGGTTTTAGTTTAAAAGCATTGTTTGATCTTTTCTTTTCATAAGGTGCGTTGTTTAATCTTATGATCACACCCTCGCCTTTATGCGAAATGATATCTTGATAAAATTGTTCTAAATGATTTTTATCTTTAATGGAAATTTGTGGAATAATTTTTATATAATCATTTGAATTTTTAGCCAAATACTTTTTCAAAACTTCTAATCTTACTTCTAAAGTACAAGAATCAAGTTTAAATTCCTCACAAGCATTTGGCACATCAAAGACATTATAACTTACTTTTTGCCAAAGTTTTTCATCGGGATTTTCTTGGCGTATTAAAGATGAAATTTCTTCAAAAGAAGCTCTTTTTATCCAAAGTTCTCCATCTAATTCAAATTTAGGAAAGTTTTTTGTGAAAAATAAAGGAAGTTTTATAGTATTTCCTGCTCTTGTTTGCATAGACTTACCATTCCAAAGACCTCTTATACCATCGAGTTTTTCACTCATGAGATAATGACTTAAATCTACATCTTTAAATGCTTTTTCATCATAAACTTTAAAAAGCAAAATATCTTTAGCAAAAAGAGAATTTAAAAAGAAAGTAAAGAGAAAAACAAGGCTTATAAAAAGCCTTGCAGTAAGATTAAAGTGCTTTTTTAGCAGCATCTGCGATTTTGGCAAAAGCAGCTGCGTCATTCATCGCTAAATCAGCTAAGATTTTTCTATCAAGCTCAATGCCTGCTTTTTTAAGACCATTTATAAATCTTGAATAACTAATATCATTTAGTCTGCAAGCTGCATTGATACGCACTATCCAAAGACGACGGAAATCGCGTTTTTTGCGGCGTCTATCACGATACGCATAAACCAAACTTCTTTCTAATTGTTCTTTAGCTTTTCTAAAGTGTTTGCGGCGACCACTATAAAAACCACGCGCAAGTTTTAAAACTTTTTTATGTCTGCGGCGTCTTACAACACCTGTTTTTACTCTTGCCATATTTATCCTTTCACAAATTGGCGTTCGTTAAACGAATCTTGCCCTTTAAAATAAGGGGAGTTTGAATGACTTTCGTCAAAAACTAAATTTAAGCGAGCTTAAATTCCTAACATTTTTTCAACCGCTTTAACATTGGTTGAGTGAACATACTTAGAAGTGCGAAGATCACGCATTCTTTTAGCAGGTTTTTTAGTCAAAATGTGGCTTCTATAAGCAGCACCTCTTTTGATTTTATTTTTACCTACTTTGAAGCGTTTAACAGCACTTTTAACGCTTTTCATTTTTGGCATGTGTATCCTTTGGATAAATTTTTTCATAAAAGAAAGCTATCATTTTACTATAACTATGCTTTAGAAAAATTAAATTTTTATGACACAACCTGTCACAAGGATTTAATATGATTTTATTAATTTTATAAAATCCAATAAAGGAGTCAAATGGCAATAGTAATTGGTATTATAGTTATGATAGCTACTGCTATATGGGCTATAGTTTGTGGTACTTTTTGGGCTTTATTTTTGTTTGTAGTGTGGTGCGTTATATTACCAAGTTTATTTTTAATAGAAAAATACGGAATTATAAATGTAGTAGTTTCTTATACACTAATTTTAGCAGGCGTAGTAGTACTTGCAAGGATAATTAAAAGTAAACAATACTAAAAACCTTGACAATACGGGGGGGGGGGTATTGATATAATAAAAATTTAAATTGAAAGGAAAAAGATGGCATATAGATATGACAAAGATTTGGAATTTTTGAGAAACTTAAGTAGCGAAGAATTAAATGATTTTGTTAGTATTCTTACATATGATAAAGATAATACTACAAGATTTACGGAATTAATAACAGTAAATGAGTTGTATAAAAAATTCTATCCTGATCACAAACAGTATTTAGATTTAATTTTAGATGAGTTTCAGTGTTTTGGGGGAAACACCTTTGCAAATATCTTAAGAATGGGAAAAGGTGTACTTTATAAAGAAATTTTATGCGATGTAGCCGATAAACTTAAAGTTAATTATAATAAAAATTCCGATACAGAGATAATAGAAATAAATCTTTTTATGAAAATTTTAGAAAATTCTTTAGACCAAATGAGCAAAGAGCAAATCAAGGAAATTTCTCAAGAATTAAATTTAAATTTATCAACTTTTACAAAACAATCTACAATGGCAGCAATGCAATTTTTAATAAAACAAGGTGGTTTCAAAAGCTATCAATTAATAGTTATTGTTGCAAATGCCATATCAAAATTAATTTTAGGCAGAGGATTGTCAGCTGTAGTTAATGTGAGTTTAACAAAAGCGATGAGTATTTTTGTTGGTCCTATTGGATGGGCAATAACAGGGATGTGGACTGCAATAGATATAGCAGGACCTGCTTATAGAGTAACTATACCAGCTGTTATTCAAATAGCATATCTACGACAAAGTTATAATATGAAACAAAACAACCAAAAACTATTATAAAAGAGACCACTATGATAGATAATAAAGAACTTATAAACGATTATGAACTTTTAGAAAATGATTTGAAAGAGATATCACAAAGAGAACAACTTAAAATTAATATAAATCAAAACTTAGAAGAAGCCTTGCAAGAACTAAAAAACATAGAAACACAACTACCAAAAGAGCAAAGTAAAAAACTTTTTGAGCAATGCACCCAAAACGCACTTGATGCTATAACAAGTCATTTTGGATTGGCTGCTATTGTTCTAGATTCTCAAGACGGTGGTAATGTAAGCACCACACATAATGCCAGGAAAGATATATATGCCAACGAAAACGATAAGCAACAATATGAAAAACGTGAAAAATACTGTTCAAAAAAATATCATAATGGGGAATACAATAAAATAAATAATAAACTAAAAAAAGAAATAGAAGAGGGAAGATTATATGATTATGCAACTGGAAAGATGATTAAGCCAAAAGACAATACTCAGCTAGATCATGTTGTTTCAGCCAAAGAAATTCATGAAGATCGTGCAAGAATTTTAGCTAATGCTGATGGTGTATCTTTAGCTAATACACCTCAAAATCTAAAAAAAACAGATGCTAAGATAAATAATTTTAAAAGAGATAATAGCGCAACAAAAACTTTAGAGAAATTAGAAGGACAGATACAAATATTAACCGAAAAAGAAATAAAAAATGGAAAACTATCCTTAAAAGATCAAAAAAATATAGAAAGATTATTGGATATGCAATGTAAAATTGATGGTGAAAAATTTATAGAAGAATATAATCATCAAAAAAAATATATTGATAGTGAAATTGATAAAATTTACTATACAAGCCTAAAACCTTACAAAGAAGCTTTGATAACCGGAGCTAAAGACTCTACAAAAATGATTGTATATTCAGCACTTGGAATGATTTTAAGAGACTTTTTCAAAAGCTTAATGATAGAAATTAGAAAAACATTTAAAGAATTTGGAAACGAGAGTTTTAGTGATATATTCAAAAGATTTAAAGATAGAATCCATTACATTTGGGATGATATCAAAAAGAAATGGAAAAATATTTTTGCAAGTTCTTTAGAGGCAGGAATTCAAGCATTTTTATCTAATTTAGTTGTATTTGCTATAAATACTATATTTACAACTTTAAAAAGAATAGTTCAAGTTATTCGTGCTGGCTTTACTTCTTTATATAATGCGATAAAAATTATTATAAATCCTCCAAAAGATATGCCTAAAGAAGATATATATTTTGAGGCCGCTAAAATTTTTACAGCAGGTATTATCGCCTCACTCACAATGCTAGGAAGTGAGGCGATAAATAAATGGCTTATAACTATACCTGGGCTTAATGTTTTATTATCTTTACCTATACCATTTACGAGTGAAACTATAGGTGATGCAATTTCATTAAGTATAAGTGCTGCTTTTGGAGCTATTGTTAGCACTATTGTTGTTTTTTATATGGATAAATGGAAAAACAACTCCAAAATAGGAAATTTACGATTACAGCTTGTTACTCAAAGTGGTGTTATTTTAAATTGTAAAATAGCTCAAACATGGCTTATGCTAGATGATGCATATATTTTTTTAACACATGCAATAAATTCTATAAAAGAAAAGAATTTAATACTACAAAACAATCTCACTCAAGAGCTAAATACTTATAAAAAGATGGACGAGGAAAGAAAAACTAAAATATCTAATCTGAAGAAAAAGATTCTTGATCTAAAGGAATTGCATGATTAGTTATAGTAAAAGTAAACATAAAATTAGTATAATAAATTCACATGAATGTTTAACAAAAACAAATACACCTAATAAAAATGCAAATTCGCAAGAAGTAGCTAACATACTTAATAATAAAATTCACAAAGCTTCTAAAAAAATCATAGAGGCAAAAAAAGTTGCAAAATTAGCTAAAAATACTAAAAATACTTTTTTGGAAAATATGGCAAAAAATATACCTTTTGCTGGAATTTTTATTGATAGTGAAGAGATTAAAAAAATAAATATTCTAATAGAATTAAACATGATGAATATAGAGGCTATTGAAGCACAAAATGATTTAATTCAAGAAGTTATAAAACTCACATGTTATAGCATAGAATTTATAAATGACACAATCAACGATCTACAATTAATAATTTCCAAAACAAATGAAAATTATAGGACTAGCATTACAGAATTATCTTATGATACAAATGAAATTTTAGAAATATATAATGAACTTACAGATATTGTAATAAATCAAATGCAAGATCATACAAAACATTTTCAAGAAATTCAAATAAAAATAGAAAAAAATGAAGATGAAGTAAATCTAATTAAACAACAACAAAAAAACTTCACCGAAACTATTGAGTTACAAGAAAATAAAATAAACTCACTTAATAAAGATTTACTATTATCTTCAAAAAAAATCGACAATTTATCAATGCAACAAAATGAATTTATGCAAAAATATGAAAACCAAATAGCAAATTTATCGAAAGATATTATGCAGGAATTGGAAAATATAAAAACTGTAATAAAAAAACACGAAAATCTATTAGATAATAATATATTAAAAATAGTTTCTATTACATCTTTGGGGATTGCAATAATAGCAATTTTATTGCAATATATACAATAAACCATGCTAAACAAACTACCCCAACTTTTTTCATTGCTTTTTAGTTATAAATTAAACATCTTTAACATCATCTCAAAGCCAAAGCAAGCTTATACTTACACCAAGTTTGCTTTAGAGCTAAAAGAGCTTTATGAAAAAGAAAACGACAAAACCGAAGCTGCTTTTATCATCCTAGATAGAGTACTTAAATTTAAAAAAGAAAATCCTGATGATTTTAATGATTTTTTAAAGCTTATTCAAGAGCTTTTAACTACCTATGAAAACGATCCAAAAACAATCAAACAAAACATCAAAGATTTGCTAAAATAAACAAAAATAAAAAAGGTTGTATATGGAAAAAGACAAGCTTTCTACGCGTTTAGTTTCTATACTGCAGTGTTTAAACAATGGCGAGCGTTTTAGCTTAGAAGAGCTTGCGCAAGAATTTAATGTCAGCATTCGCACTATACAAAGAGACTTGCATGAACGCCTTGCTTTTATCCCTATAAAAAAAGAAAATGGAAAATACTTTTTAGAAGGCTATGTTTTAGGAAAATTAAGCTTTAAAGATATACAAAATTTTGCTATTTTAAGCGGTATAGATAGGCTTTATCCTAGTTTAGATAAAGAGTTTTTAAACGACTTGCTTAATGAAAAAATCAATAAAGCCTTTTTAGTCAAAACTCAAAGCTATGAAACACTTGATAGAGAAATTTTTGAAGAACTAAGCGCAGCTATCATAGCAAAACACTCCATTAACTTTCACTACAAAGAAAAACACAGAAAAGCTAATCCATACAAACTCATCAATATTGACCACATATGGTATCTTTTAGCAGATGAAAACGATACTTTAAAAACCTTTACTTTTTCTAAAATCGCAAAACTAAAAGTAGAAAAAAAAGAAATTTTTACCCCAAAAGAAGAGTTTTTAAAACAAATTCAAAAAGATCAAAGTAATTGGATTAGTAAAGAAAACAAAGAAGCTATTTTAAAACTTGATAAAAAAGCTAAAGAATATTTCTTAAGAAAAAATGCCCTTACTAAATACGAATTTATAAATGAGGATGAGAATTTTATTTACATCAAGGCATTTTATACCTATGATGATGAGCTTTTAAATTTAATAAGATATTGGATACCATATATTAAAATAAACAAACCTATTGTTTTAAAAGAAAAGCTTTTTAAGCAATTAAACGCATATATGCAAGATTAGCGTTTTTTTAATACATAGAGTTGTTCTTGTATATGCGTAGAGCGTTTAGAAAGGTTTCTACTGGCTCTAAAGGCATTGTATTTTTGCTCAAGCACAAAGCATTCTCCAAGACTTTGAAGTCTTTTTGTGAAATTTTCTTTTTTTACAAAACCCTCGCAATTATAAGAAAGCAATACAATCTTAGCTTTTAAATCATTTATCAAATCAAACAAAGCATCTTCAGCTTTTTTTTCTTTGTTAAAAGCACTGCGGTTCCAGTCTTTTGGTATGCCAGAAACCTTTGAAATTTCCTTTGGCTTTTTATAATTAGCGATTAAATTTAACATAAAATAATTTGATCCATAAGGGTGTTGATTATAAGGTGGGTCTAAATACGCTACATCAAAGCTATCAAGCTCTTTAGCTAAAATATTTGCGTCTTTTTGAAAAACCTCATACTCACAAGTAAAATTTGAAAAAATAGGCATTTTTAAAGCTATATCGCCTTTTATACGACTAAGTGCGTTTGCTCCATTTCCTCCAAATTTTCCCACTCCATTTTTATCTTTATAAAAACCTTTAAAAACCCCGCTTGTATTTGCATGCACACTTGCTTCATAAATAAGTGGTGCAATGAAATATTTTTGAATTTCTTTTGGCAGGCTTGAAATTTTTTCTCGCATAGAGTCTAAATACATAGCGTTTTTAAGCGTGTAAAAAACTCTTTCATTCTTTTGGATATACTCATCATCATTTGGTGCATAAAGCTTGCTTATAAAGCCTTTTTTGAGTTTTAAATCAGAAGTTAAAAAAGCATAATGTTTTTGTAATTCTTGTAAAAATTTCGCGTTTTGATTGCTTAAATAACACTCATTGATGATTTTAGAATAATCTTCCAAATCATTTGCCATGATAAAACTCGTATAAGGCTTCACAAAACGCGAAACTACCCCAGAGCCACTAAATACATCACAAAAACTAAATTTGTCTTTTTTAAGCTCATTTTGTGCGAATTTAAAGCCTTGATTTAAAAACTCGAGCAAAGATCTTTTATTGCCAAGATAAGTTATGATTTGTTCTTTTAAAAATTGCGGATTTTCTTCTAGCATAAGTTTAAAATACAAGCCTTAAAAAGGCTTGTGATTATTTTTTCTTTTTAGGAGTTACTAGCATATTTACATAGCGTCCTTCGAGTAAAGGCTCTTTGTCTCTATCTGCTATATCTTCAACCATTCGCCAAATTTTTTCAAGCAAAGCTACCCCTGCTTCAGGAGAGCCCATCTCACGACCTTTTAAAAACACTCTAAATTTCACATGCTTGCCTTGCTCTAAAAACTCGCTTGCATGTTTGACTTTATAATTAATGTCATTTTGAGCAATTTTCACAGAAAGTTTGATTTCTTTTATATCAATAACTTTTTGTTTTTTCTTTGCTTCTTTTTGTTTCTTTTCTTGTTGATAACGGAATTTTCCATAATCCATTATCTTACATACAGGTGGTTTGGCTTCAGGGGCTATCATCACCAAATCAAGCCCTAGTCTATTTGCTATATCTAGTGCTTCATCACTACTAATAATGCCATAAACCTTGCCATCATCACCTATACATCTGATCTCATCTGCTTGAATTTCTTCATTTAGCAATACTTCTTTTTCTTTACTCAAAAGCGTACCTCACTTAATTTCTCCTTTGTTAGGGTTATAAATTCATCTAAAGTCATTGTTTTTTGTTCTTTTGCTCTTCTATCTCTTAAAGCCACACTTTTATTTGCTACTTCTTCATCACCTAAAACAAGTATCATAGGTACATGTGCTTTTTCAGCGGTGCGGATTTTTTTATTTAAGCTTTCATTTTTATTATACACTTCACTATCAATGCCAAGTTCTAAAAGTTTTCTTGCTATTTCTTTTGCATACTCATGATGATTTTGCGAAATAGGCACTATAGCTACTTGAGTTGGTGCTATGAAAAATGGCAACTCACCCGCACAATGCTCTACTAAAATTCCTATAAATCTTTCAAAAGAACCTAAAATAGCACGGTGAAGCATTACAGGTTGTTTTTTCTCATTATCTGCGTCTGTGTATTCGAGTTTAAAACGGCTTGGTAAGTTAAAATCCACTTGTATAGTTCCGCACTGCCATTTTCTTTTTAGCGCATCAGTGATTTTAATATCGATTTTTGGACCATAGAAAGCTCCACCACCCTCATCAATGCCATATTTTAAACCTTGCTCATCTAAAGCTTCTTTTAAAGCCTTTGTAGCTATATCCCAAATTTCATCATCGCCTATTGCTTTTGCTGGGCGCGTTGAAATTTCCATTTCATAATCAAACTCAAAAGCCTTCATCAAAGTATCAACAAAACTTAAAATTTCTAAAACTTGTTCTTTTATCTGACTTGGCATACAAAAAATATGCGCATCATCTTGAGTGAATTCTCTTACCCTAAAAAGCCCGTGCAAAACTCCACTTTTTTCATGGCGGTGTACCACGCCATATTCAAAAAATTTCAAAGGTAAATCACGATAGCTTCTAACATCACTTTGATAAATTTTAATATGTCCTACACAATTCATCGGCTTAATGCCATATTCTTGCTCATCAATTTGCGTAAAATACATATTTTCTTTATAGTTTGCATAATGCCCACTAATTTTCCATGCATCAGCTTTTAAAAGCTCAGGCCCACGCACAGGCTCATAGCCTCTTAATCTATGTGCTTTATATAGCAAATGCTCTAATTTACTTCTTAATTTTGCACCATTGCTAAGCCATATAGGAAGCCCACCGCCTATTTCATCATCAAAGGCAAAAAGCTTCATTTCATTACCAAGTTTTCTATGATCTCTTTTTTTAGCTTCTTCAATGATTTTTAAGTATTCATTTAAACTTTCTTTATCTGCAAAAGCAGTACCATAAATTCTTGTAAGCATTTCTCTTTTTTCATCACCACCCAAATACGCACCAGCTACACGAGTAAGCTTGAAAAATCTTAAATATCTAGTGTTTGGTACATGAGGTCCACGGCATAAATCTTCAAATTCGCCTTGCTTATAAATACTTACTTTTCCATCAGGAATTCTTAGTAAAACTTCTTGTTTTAAATCATCATTAGCAAATTTTTCTTTAACCTCAGTCTTTGAGAGTTCATATTTTGTAATGTCTAGCTTTGCTTCAGCTAGTTCTTTCATTTTCTTTTCGATTTTGCTTAAGTCTTCTTCTGAAATCTTACTATCAACTCTAAAATCATAATAAAACCCATCTTCTATCACAGGCCCTACGAAAAATTTAGCCTCTGGATATAAACTTTTAATCGCTTGAGCCATTAAATGCGCACAAGAGTGGCGGATAACTTCTAAACTTTCTTTAGAGTTATCAAAATAAATCGGAGTTAAATTTGTGTCATTGTTAAAACTTTGAGTATCTACCAAAGTTTCATTATTTGCATATGCAATTATATCTTTTGTCATTTCTACCCTTAACACTCACTAACCTTGTGAGCTTAAATTAAAATATAAGACTAATTTTAGCTATGAAAAACTTAAACTTTTTTTAAATAAAGGATATTTTTATATTTCAAACACCCGTTCTTGATATATCTAAAGCACCACTCATAAAAAGGTATAAAAATACAAAACCTAAAATTATCCTATAAATTCCAAAAGGTATAAAGTTTATCTTGCTGATTAATTTTAAAAATATTTTTATTACTATAAAAGCCACTACAAAAGCTGTTATAAAACCTATGGCTAAAGGAATGAAATTATTCATATTGCTTAGAACCTGTGGTTCTTTATAAATGCTATAAGCTGTTGCTATAATCATGGTAGGAATTGCAAGTAAAAATGAAAATTCAGAAGCCACTTTGCGATCAAGCCCAAGCAATAAGCCACCTATGATACTTGCTCCACTTCTTGAAGTACCTGGTATGATAGCAAGAGCTTGAGTTAAACCTATCAAAAAAGCTTGTTTATAACTTACCTCATCTAAAGAGCGGATTGTGTAATCTTTTTTTCTATGTTTAAGTTCTATAATGATAAAAATAATCCCACCAATGATTAACATAGTAGCCACGGTATAGCCATTAAATATCTCTTTTAAAAACTTATATGCTATAAAACCAACCCCACCTGCAGGCAAAAAGCCCACAGCAAGTTTTAACCAAATATCAAGTTTTTGAGTTAGTTTTTCTTTGAAAATAAAAATCACCGCTAGTATAGAACCAAGCTGAATGATGATGAAAAAACTTCTCCAAAAATCATCTATATTTAAACCCAAAATTTCGGCACCTAAAATCATATGTCCTGTAGATGAAACAGGTAAAAATTCTGTCAAACCCTCGATAATTCCTAAAATCAAAGCATAATAATAATCTAAATTCATTTTTTAAGTACTCTTCTTGCAAAAATTAGCATGATCGCTACAAACACTACAAAACCTATAATCCCATCGTCTTTAAATGAAGTTGCAATAGCAAGTGGATCTTCAGCTCCACCTCTACTAATAGAAAGCACAGTTAAACCAGCTATTAATACTCCAAATAAACTCTCACCCACTATCAAACCAGAGGCAAATAAGGTTCCTTTTTGCTCATGCTCTTGAATAAGTTCTTTTTTATGAGCATTTTTAGCATATCTTTGCTCCAAACGCTTTTTGATTAAATACGCTAATAATCCGCCTACAAATAAAGGCATATTAACAGCAGGTGGTAAATATATACCTATACCCACGGCTAAAGGTGGTAAAGACATATTTTTCTTTCTTAATAAACGATCGACGATGATTATACCAACGCCCACAAAAGCTCCCGCTATAATATAACTCCAATCGATATTAGCATTAAAAATGCCTTGTGCTATAGTACTCATCAAATTTGCTTGTGGTGCAGCAAGCGCATTTGCCTCATCCATTCCTTCTCTTGGCATTGCACCCACAAAACCATAAGCTTGGTATAATAAATTTAAAACAGGAGCAATAGCTAAAGCTCCAAATACACAACCTATAATCAAAGAAATTTGTTGTTTCCAAGGAGTTGCACCCACTAAATAGCCAGTTTTTAAATCTTGTAAATTATCATTAGAAATAGCAGCAGTTGCCAAAATAACACTAGTAGTAAATATAGCAAAAGCAATAGCAAATTTAGACATTAAAGGATCGCTAAATAAATCTACTTGATAACCCAAAAGTAAAATAATCAAAGAAGAAATCATAATCCCAATAAGTCCTATACCAGAAATAGGAGAAGATGATGAACCCACCAAACCTGCCATATATCCACAAGCAGAAGCTACAAAAAAGCCTATAAAAATAGCTACTAAAGTTCCCATTAAAGCAAAAAGAATTTGATAACCACTTGCTAAATTTGAATCAGCCACAAAAGCATAAAATGAAATAAACAAACCTATACACATAAGTACAAATAAACCTAGCATAGCTTTTAAAGATAAATCCATATCTTTAGGATCTTGTGAGAGGTTTAATGAGGTTTTTTTAAGCATATTTTTCATGCCATCATATACAGGCTTTGCAAGCTCTATTAAAGTCCATAATGCTGCTATAGCAATAGCTCCTGTACCTATTAAGCGTACTTTTTGAGCCCAAATTTGATTAGCTATATCAAGCGCACTTAAACTCACATCAAAACTTTCTTTAGCAGAAAAATATGGCACAAAAACCATCCAAGCAAGCACCATACCCGCAAGCAATGCAACACCTCCGGCTATACCTACTAAGTATCCAGCACCCAAAAGTGCCACTGAATAACCCATAGAAAAACCAAAAGTCATTTTTTGCCAAATGAATGCAAAACTGCTTCCACTTGAAAGTAGTTTAAAACCGCTTGAAAAAAGACTTATCACAGAAGCAAAAGCCACGCCAAGTGTGATTTCTTTTAAGCCTACTTTTCCTTTTTTATCAGCTTGATCTTTATTGGCCACTTTTAAAATTTCAGCAGCAGCTCTTCCTTCAGGATAAGCTAATTTGCTCTCTACTACCATAGCTCTACGCAAAGGTATAGTAAAAAGCACGCCCAATCCACCCCCACAAAGACAGAGCATAAAAGTAAGCCAAAGTGGAAATTCAAACCAATATCCACACATAAAAAGACCTGGTATAACAAAAATCACAGCCGAAAGCGTACCTGCAGCTGAAACTTGAGTTTGAACCATGTTATTTTCTAAAATATTAGAGTCTTTAAAGATTTTTAAAACAGCCATCGCGATCACAACAGCAGGAATAGAAGTAGAAAAAGTAAGACCAACTTTGAGCCCCAAATATACATTTGAGGCGGTAAAAATAATCGTTAAAATACTTCCTAGTATTATACCCCTAAGCGTAAGCTCCGGTAGTGAGTTTTTTGTATGCATTTTGCTTCTCCATTTTTATTGACAACCTTCACATTCTATAGTTCTATCAACCACATCATCATTTACTTTTTGACTATCAGGACTTTCACTTCTTAGATAGTAAGTTGATTTAACACCTAATTCCCAAGCAAGTTGATAAATTTCATTTAAATATCCACCGCTTGCTTTATCTAAAGAAACAAAGATATTTAATGATTGACCTTGATCAATCCATTTACCACGAATCGCTGCTGCTTTTACTAAGATTTTTTGATCAAGCTCATAAGCAGGAGTGTAATACTGCCAAGTATTAGCACTTAGATTTGGCACCACAGTTGGTATCATACCGCTTAAGTTTTGCTCAAACCATTTTCTTTTATATACAGGCTCAATTGTTTGAGTAGTACCCACTAAAATAGAAATAGAAGAAGTTGGTGCTATAGCCATTAAATAACCATTTCTTATACCATCTCTTTTTAGTTTTTCTCTTAATTTTTCCCAATCACACTCGCTTTGATCAAACAAACCTTCACTTGCGGTAAGTTTTTTAGCATTTTCGTTTGCTACATCAATTGGCACTATACCTTTACTCCAGTTTGATCCTTCAAAGTCAGGATAACTTCCTTTTTCTAAAGCTAAATTTGAGCTAGCTAAAATAGCCTCATAGCTAATCATCTCCATAATATGGTCAATTTTTTCAAAATGCTCATTAGAACCCCAATAAATTTGAGCTTCAGCTAGCATTTGCGCTTCACCCATTACGCCAAGCCCTATAGCGCGTGATTTTAGATTGGTATTTTTAACCTTTACATGAGGATAAAAATTTAAATCAATCACATTATCAAGCATTCTTATGGCTGTTGGTACTACTCTTTGAATGTCTTCTCTAGTATTGATTTTACTTAAATTTATACTTGCAAGATTACAAACTGCGGTTTTTCCTTCGTTTTTGTATTTTTCTACTATATAGACTTTTTTACCATTGATACTATCTAAAGTAGAAACTTTCTTAGCAAGCTTTTTATATCCTCCATCTATTGCAAGCTCTTCATCCTCATCTAAATGAAGCTCTGTTTTATCATCAAATACGATTTTGATTTGATAATAATTTGGATCTGTATTTTGAAAAATTTCTGTACATAAATTTGAACTTCTTATAATCCCTGCGTGAGAATTTGGATTTGTTTTGTTTGCACTATCTTTAAAACATAAAAATGGCATACCTGTTTCAAAATAAGATAAAAGTATTTTTTTCCAAAGCTCTTTTGCATCTATAATTTCTTTAGCTATGCTTTCATCTTTTTCAAATTCTTCGTATTTTTTCTCAAATTCTTCACCGTATAAATCGCATAAACTTGCCGTATCAGCAGGATCAAAAAGCGTCCATTTATCATTTGCTCTTACTCTTTTCATGAATAAATCATTGATCCACAAAGCAGGGAAAAGTTCATGTGCTCTTCTTCTTTCTTCACCTGAGTTTTTACGCAAATCTAAAAAGTCGTTAATATCCATATGCCAAGGTTCAATATAAACTGCAATCGCCCCTTTTCTAGTACCAAGTTGGTCAACAGCAACGGCTATATCGTTAGTAATTTTTAAAAATGGTATGATCCCGCCTGCTGCATTTTTATGCCCATCTATGCTTCCACCCATAGCACGCACCTTAGACCAATCCCAGCCTATACCGCCACCAAATTTAGATAAAAGTGCCATTTCTTGATAAGAATCAAAAATTCCTTCTATATTATCAGGCGTACTTCCTATATAACATGAGCTTAATTGGTGTCTTGTAGTTCTTGCATTTGAAAGGGTTGGGGTTGCAAGCATTACTTCAAAAGTTGAGATCAAATCATAAAATTTCTTAGCCCAAGTTTGAGAATCTAATTCATTTTGTGCTAAAAACATCGCAATAGCCATAAACATTTGTTGTGGTAATTCTATAGGCATACCTTTAGAATCTTTAATCAAATACCTATCATACAAAGTTTTTATACCAAGATAAGTAAATTGCAAATCACGCTCTGGCTTGATATAAGCATTAAGATCATCTAAATCATATTTTTCTTTTAGGCCGATTAAAATCCTACCTTCTTTTTCGCCTTTTTCAAGGTATTCTCTTAAATGCTTATACCCATTATAACCACTTACTTTTTTATATAAATCATACAAAAATAATCTTGCGGCAACAAAGGTCCAATTAGGTCTATCAATATCTATTTTATCTACTGCTGTTTTTATAAGAGTTTGTTGGATTTCTTCTGTTGTTATACCATCACGAAATTGAATTTTTGCATCTACTTCAAGCTCACTTTGACTTACATTTTCTAAATTTGCCACCGCGTCGGTAGTATATTTTTTAATCTTAGAAACATCTAACTCTTCAGTTCTACCATTTCTTTTTAATACTTTCACTCACAACCCCTAGTTTATTATTTAAATGTTCTTTCAAAAATTTTATCTACATTTTTTGTATAGTAGTTATAATCAAAGCAATTTCTAATATCTGCTTCACTTAAAGACTTTTTCAAATCCTCATCAGCTAACAAAGCTATCAAAAACAAACTCTCGCCTTTTTCATTTAAAGCAGGCTTACCATTTTGCAAATCAGCCCAAACTTTCATAGCATTTCTTTGAACGATTTTATAAGCTTCTTCTCTGCTTATACCTTTAAATGGAAGTTCAAGCAACACTCTTTGAGAAAATACAAGCCCTCCGGTTAAATTTAAATTTTTCATCATATTTTCTGGATATACCAAAAGCTTTTCTATCACACCGCATAATCTTGAAAGCATAAAATCAGTCGTGATAAAAGCATCAGGTAATACAAATCTTTCTACACTAGAATGTGATATATCTCTTTCATGCCACAATGCTACATTTTCTAAAGCAGGTGTTACATAAGCTCTTATCATCCTGCAAAGACCGGTAATATTTTCACTCAAAACAGGATTTCTTTTATGAGGCATAGCTGAACTTCCTTTTTGTCCTTGAGAAAAATATTCTTCAGCTTCATATACTTCTGTTCTTTGAAAATGGCGGATAGCAACAGCAATTTGCTCACAACTTGAAGCTAAAATAGCTAAAGCCGAGATAACTTGTGCGTAACGATCTCTTTGTATAACTTGGTTTGAAACTGGTGCTGGTTTAAGATCTAAATTTTTACAAACTTCTTCTTCAAATTCAAGTGGAGCATGAGCAAAATTTCCCATAGCACCGCTGATTTTTCCATAGCCAATCACTTCTTTTGCATGAATAATTAAATCTTTTGCATGAACTAGCGAATCATACCAAATAGCCAAAACTAAACCAAAAGTTATAGGCTCTCCATGAATTCCATGACTTCTTCCTACCATTAAGGTATTTTTATGCTCATATGCTCTTGTTTTAATCGCTGCTAAAACTTGATCTAAATCTTGCAAGATTAGTTCTAAACTATCTTTAATCTGCAAAGCAACTGCAGTATCAATACAATCTGAACTTGTCATTGCATAATGTACAAAACGACTTTCCTCACCTAAGCTTTCACTTACACTAGTTAAAAAAGCGATAACATCATGTTTGGTAGTTTTTTCTATTTCATCTATTCTTGCTATATCAAATTTTGCATTTTTTATAATTTTTTCACAATCATCGTCTTTAATAAGACCAAGTTTATTCCATGCTTTCACAGCAGCTAATTCCACTTTTAACCACGCCTCATATTTTGCTTGCATGTCCCATTTTTTAGCCATGATTTCTCTACTATATCTTTCAACCATTTTCAAGACCTTTTTTTATATAATTTTTTATGAAAAAATAGCTTGAATTTTATTATAAATTACCTAAGAAAGTTATTAAATGGCATATATAAAAAAGAAACTAGCAAATAATGGAAAAAAGGCATTTAGACTACTTATGGAAGAGTTAAAAATTTCTATGTGTGAAGCACAAAAACTCATTGATAAAAAAAGATTATTTTGTGATGGAAATTTGGTAGAAGAAAAAAATAAATTTTTAAATGGTTTAGTAGAATTAATCGTATATGAAAACAACCCCAAAGGATTAGAAATAGTTTATGAAAATGAAGATTTTGCTGTAGTAGAAAAACCAAGCGGGGTGCTAACTCATCCTAATGGACGCAATTGTACTTATAGTCTTTGTGATGAAATTTGGCATTTATGGGGTGAAAAAGCTTGCGTGGCTCATAGATTAGATAAAGAAACAAGCGGACTTTTACTCATAGCTAAACATAAAAATGCACAAATTGAGTTAAAAACCATGTTTGAAAAAAGATTAGTGCAAAAAAGCTATCTTGTTCTAGTAAAAGGAAAAACTAAAAAAGAATTTATAGTAGATAAAAGCATGGATTTAGCTAAAGACTACGATGCAGTAAAAACTAGAATGCATATTTGTGAAAATGGTAAAGAAGCTTTAACACAATTTTATACTTTAGAATATTTTGAAAATTTAGACGCTAGTTTAGTTTTAGCTAAACCTCTAACAGGCAGACAACACCAAATAAGACTACATTTGTTTCATGTGAAACATAAAATTTTAGGTGAACCTTTATATGGTTTAGAAAAAACACAAATAGAGCAAATATTAGATGGAAAAATGAGTGATATCGAAAGAGCTCAAATCACAGGTGCTAAAAGACTGCTTTTACACTCTTTTAGCTTAGAATTTACATATAAAAATCAAAATTTTTTGATACAATCTCAAAAAAACATAAAGGATGAATTTTTAAAAATGCAGGAAAAACATGAAAAATAAAAATTTTAATGTAGGATATTTTTGTTCCACTCAAATAGGAGATAATATATTATCTCTTAAAATGCTCTATGCTATAAAACATCTTTATAAAGCCAAAATTACAGTATTTATTACAAATCCTTATCTAAAAAATATTTTAGAATTTAATTTTGTAGATAAAATAGAAATAATAAATGAAGAAAACATTATAGAGATGATAAACAAATACAAATTAGACTATCTTATAAGTTACATTTCAACAAAACATATGATCAAAATGCTAAAAAAGACAAATGTAAAAAATATTATAATTAAATCTAAATTTAAAACTATTTTTTGTTGCTTAAAATGCAAGGTTGTATGGATTAGTTTATTAAAAAAAATCAAAAATGAAAATATAGAAAATATAAATCTCTACTACGCTAGAAAGATTAATCCAGAAATATTTGACAAAAAAATAAAAAGCTTACAATTTAATGTAACTTTAACAACAAAACAATCAAACAAAGATTTAGTAAATAATTTTTTAAAAGAATATAAAATAAAAAAATTTATAACAATAAATCCTTTTGCAATAAGTCAATTTAATAAGAATAGTATAATTTTTTATTTAAAGATGATAAAAAAATTTTAAATACTAAAAACATTAATATAGTTGTTCCAACATATGACAAAGTTCATGAAAATTTCATAGTTCAAATTCAAAAATTTGATAAAGAACTTTTAAATAAAATTTTTATATTTAAAAACGATGATAACCTTTTAAATTTAGTAGAAATTATTTCAAAAACAGAATGTCTAATAAACCCTTCAACAGGTACTATACATATAGCAAGCAATCTAAAAATTCCAACCATAGGATTATATACAAAAAAAGACAGCATTTTATGGTATACCTACGATAAAAATTATGTTTTTATAGATAATTTAAATGAAAAAAACTTTAATGAGATAATAAATCAAACTGTAATTAAAATAGAACAATATATAAAAAACTAAAATAACCAAACTAATCATTTTTATTTTCATTTTTTAATACATAAATAATCCCACCAAGTCCTATGATCACTACTATGCTTATAAAAATAAGTTGGGCTATATCTAAAAAAGTCATTGCTTACTCTGCCTTTCTTTAAGCTGTCCGCATGCAGCTGAAATATCAAGTCCCTTGCTTTCTCTTATCGTACAAGTAACACCTTTTGCACTTAAATAATCTTGAAATTTAACCGCATTTTCAACACTTGGTCTTTTATATAAACTTCCTTCGTGTGGATTAAAAAGTATTAAATTCACTTTGGCTTTTATACCATTTAAGAGCTTGACTAGTTCTTTTGCATGTTCTATTTTATCATTTATACCATCAATTAAAAGGTATTCAAACATTACTCTTTTACGCTGATCTATAGGAAAATTTCTCACCGCTTCCATAATGCTTGCTATATTATAAGCTTTATTAATAGGCATTAATTCACTTCTAAGCTCATCATTTACAGCATGGAGCGAAATAGCCAAAAGCACACCTAAATTCATTTCTCCAAGCTCTTTAATTTGCTTTGCTAAACCACTTGTACTTATAGTTTGTCTTCTAGGGCTTATCGCTAAAGCATCATTATCAGCTAAAATTTTAACTGCCTTAGAAACATTTTTAAGATTATCCAAAGGCTCTCCCATACCCATATAGACTATATTAACCCTTCTTTCATAAGGTATGTTGTTATGTTTTTTAATCCATAAAATTTGTCCTACTATTTCTCCTGCAGTCAAATTTCTTTTCAAACCGCCTTTAGCAGTCAGACAAAAACTGCACCCACTTTTACACCCCACTTGAGACGAAACACAAATAGTATATCTTGCATGTTTGATGATTTTTCCATTTTCATCTACAAGCTCTTCTTTCATTGGTAGCAAAACAGCTTCGATTTTTTTACTATCTAAAAGTTCAAAAAGATATTTTATACTACCATCTTTGCTTTTTTCATCTTTCACACATTTTAAAGGTGAAAAATGAAAATTTTCTTGTAAATACACTCTAAAGTCTTTTGGTAAAGATGACATTTGTAAAAAATCGTCTGCATATTTTTTATATAACCATTCAAAAATTTGCTTTGCTCTAAATTTTGGCTGGACTAAATTTTCTAATTCTTCTTTAGTAAAATCTAATATATTTTTTAATTCACTCAATTTTTTTCCTATATAAGTTTCTTATCTAACAAAAAATCTTTTAATAATTCTTTTGCTTCTTGATGATTTTTTAAAAAATCTTCATGTGCAAATTCATTACAAAAATTTGTAGCACATAAATAACAAATTCCTTCTATTCCTTGCATTTTTGCACAAGAAAGCACAGCGTATGCCTCCATATTTTCTATATGTACGCCTTTTTTAAAAAATTCTTGGGCAATATTTTCATCTTTGCAAATATAATTTGAAGAATTAATCATAGTTTCATGTGAAACATTTAATCTAATCTCATTTGCTATAGGTGTATAAAAACTATCAAATAAATCTGCGTATTCTAAATTTGCAGCATTAGAACTTTCATAAATGTCTAAAATTTTTCCTTCTTGGTAAATTCCACATGTACCTATAAAAATCACTCTATCTGCTTTTATTTGACTTAAAATTTTACCTAGATAAAAAGCAGAATTAACTAAACCTATGCCTATACTTTGTGCAAATTTAAAATCCTCATTTCCTCCTGCACACACTATAAGATTTTTCAAAAATTAACCTTTATAAAAAATAATTCAAATTTTATCTAATTAGCGCTTAAAATAATGCTATAATTAATATTTTTTAGATAAAATAAATTTATGATAAAAGCAAAAAAACATTTTGGGCAAAATTTTTTATGTGATAAAAGCGTGGTAGATAAAATCATCCAAGCCATACCCAAAGATACTAAAAATATAGTTGAGATTGGGCCTGGCTTAGGTGATTTAACGCAAGAACTTTTGAAAATTCCACAAGCTCATATTAGAGCTTATGAGATTGATAAAGATTTGATTCCTATTTTAAATAAAAAATTTCAAAATGAGATTGAAGGTGGAAATTTTGAGCTTATTCACCAAAATGCAAGTGATGCTTTTGATCAAGGAAGTTTAAGTGATAAAGAGTACTTTTTAGTAGCAAATTTACCATATTATATTGCTACAAATTTGATTTTAAAAGCCCTAGAAGATCAAAATTGCCTTGGGCTTATAGTAATGGTGCAAAAAGAAGTGGCACAGAAATTTTGTGCAAATGAAAAAGAAAGTAATTTTTCGGCCTTAGGGGTGCTTTGTGCATTAATATGCCAAAGACAAATGCTTTTTGATATACAACCACAAAGCTTTAATCCTCCACCAAAAGTTACTTCAGCTGTAATGAAGTTAATAAAAACTACTCATTATCAGCAAAAATGTGAAAATATAGAAGCTTTTAAAGAATTTCTTAGAGCTTGTTTTCAAAATCCTAGAAAACAACTCTTATCTAATTTTAAAAATAAAAAAGAAAAAATTCTAAAAGCATTTGAAGCACTAGACATCTCTTCTACCTCAAGAGCTCATGAAATTAGCGTTGATTCATACCTTAAAATTTATGACTATTTAAAGGATGACTATGAGCGAAGAAAACAAAACTCAAGAACAAAATAAAACTAAAAGATTTAATAAATTTAGAAACAAAAGAAAAAAAGATTCACAAAATCAAGAGCAAAATAGCGAAATTAAAAATGAAACAAAAGTAGAAAATGCTCAAACTGAAGCTAGCGAAGAAAAAAAGAAAAAGAAAAAAAATAGAAATTTACCATCTAAATTAAGTGGTAATGAAGAATGGCAAATAGAACTTGCCAAAAGTATAGAAGCTAATAAAATCATGCACGAGCTAAGACTTCACCCTTTAAAACACAACAACTCAAGCGAACATAAAATTCGTATTACACCTTTGGGCGGGCTTGGGGAAATCGGTGGAAATATCACTGTTTTTGAAACTAATAATGATGCGATTATCATTGATATAGGTATGAGTTTTCCAGATGGAACTATGCATGGAGTAGATATTATCATACCTGATTTTGACTATGTAAGAAAGATTAAAAACAAAATTCGTGCTATCATCATCACTCATGCTCATGAAGATCACATCGGTGCTGTGCCATATTTTTTCAAAGAATTTCAATTTCCTATCTACGCAACACCTTTAGCGCTAGGTATGATTTCAAATAAATTTGAAGAGCATGGTTTAAAGGCTGAGCGTAAATGGTTTAGACCTATAACAAAAAGACAAATTTATGAAATAGGTGAATTTAATTTAGAATGGATTCACATAACCCACTCTATCATCGATGCTTGTGCTTTGGCTATTAAAACTAAAGCAGGAACCATCATACACACTGGCGATTTTAAAATAGATCAAACACCAATTGATGGCTATCCAACGGATTTAAGTCGTTTAGCTCAATATGGCGAAGAAGGCGTACTTTGTCTTTTAAGTGATAGTACAAACTCATATAAAGAAGGTTATACAAAAAGTGAAAGCTCCGTAGGACCTACTTTTGATCAAATTTTTGCCAAAACTAAAGGCAGGGTAATCATGAGCACCTTTAGCTCTAATATCCACCGCGTATATCAAGCTATTAGTTATGGTTTAAAATACGGCAGAAAAGTGTGTGTTATAGGGCGTTCTATGGAAAGAAATCTCTATACTACTATGGAACTTGGCTATATCAAACTTGATAGGAAAATTTTCATTGACGCTGATGAAGTAAGCAAATACAAAGACAACGAAGTACTAATTGTCACTACAGGAAGTCAAGGCGAGACCATGAGTGCTTTATATAGAATGGCAACTGATGAGCATAAATTTATCAAAATCAAACCTAGCGATCAAGTTATCATTTCAGCTAAAGCAATACCAGGTAATGAAGCAAATGTTTCTGCTGTACTTGATTTTCTTTTAAAAGCAGGAGCTAAAGTAGCTTATCAAGAATTTAGTGAAATTCATGTAAGCGGACATGCTAGTATAGAAGAACAAAAACTCATGCTAACTTTAGTAAAACCTAAATTTTTCTTACCAGTGCATGGAGAGTATAATCATATCAATAAACATAAAGAAACTGCTCTAAAATGTGGTATACCTGAAAGAAACATCTACTTAATGAGTGATGGGGATCAAGTAGAGCTTTGTCAAAAATACATCAAACGTGTAAAAACAGTTAAAACAGGAAAAGTCTTTGTGGATAATCAAATCAACAAACAAATCGCAGATGATGTGGTAATTGATAGACAAAAACTAGCAGATAGCGGTATAGTTGTCATTATTGCTCAACTTGATAAAGCAAGTAAAACACTAATTAATAAACCAAGAGTATTTAGTTATGGCTTGGTAGCTGATAAACAAGATGGAGCATTCTCAAAAGAAATGAGTGATATTTTAAGTCAATTTTTCCCAAATGTAAAAGATGAAATTTTAGATAATCCAAAAGTTTTAGAAGCTCAAATTAGACAAGTACTAAGAAAGCATATTTTTAGAAAAATCAAAAAATATCCAACCATAGTACCAACTATTTTTGTGATGTAAAGTAAAATTATGAGAATTAATAAATTCATCTCACACAATAGCAAATATTCTCGCCGTGAGGCTGATGAGCTAATCAAGCAAGGCTTAGTAAAAATCAATAAAAAAACAGCCTTGCTAAATGATAGTGTAAATGCTGAGGATAAAGTTTTTATCAATGGTAAAAAACTCCATAAAAAAACACAATTTTCAGTCATCATTTATCACAAACAAAAAGGCGAAATAGTTAGTAAAAAAGATGATAGAGGCAGAAAAACCATCTATCATACTTTACCAAAACAATTTATCACTTGGCTTAGCGTAGGAAGACTTGACTTTGCAAGCGAGGGATTACTTTTACTAACTGATTCACCTGTAATAGCAGATGCACTTATGCATAGTGATTTAGAAAGAGAATATTACTTAAAAGTAAAAGGTAATATAGATAAAAATGTCATCGAAGCTATGCAAAATGGCTTAGAAATTCAAAATGAAAAAAAAGGGGCTCACGCCAAAACTAAAATAACCTCAATGAGTTTTGCTCCATTTTTAGGCTTTGAAATTTTTGGTTCAAGCGGAGGCTATACGAAACTAAAAGTAATCATTAATGAAGGTAAAAATAGGGAGCTAAGACGCTTTTTTGGACATTTTAATTTAGAAGTGATGGATCTTAAAAGAGTGGCATTTGGAGCATTAGATCTTGGTATGTTAAAAGCTGGTAAATATCGTTATTTGGAAAATGGCGAGTATGAAAAACTGCGCGATTTTTTAAAAATAAATGATATTAGGTATTAAAATTAATACTTTAAAAATACTTAAATTAATTAAAATTTAATTTTAATTTTGTATAATTAGCAATTTAATTTATATAAAAAAGGAAAATTATGGCAAACCATAAATCTGCTGAAAAAAGAGCAAGACAAACTATCAAAAGAACTGAAAGAAATAGATTTTATAGAACAAGATTAAAAAACATTACAAAAGCGGTTCGTGAAGCAGCGGCAAATAACGATAAAGAAGCTGCACAAAATGCATTAAAAGTAGCTAATAAAAGCATTCACGCTATGGTAAGTCGCGGATTTTTGAAAAAACAAACTGCATCACGCCGTGTTAGCAGATTAGCATTATTGGTAAACAAATTAGCATAATTAATGTTAGCTGATAAACTCAAACCTTTTTTAGCACGCTTTGATGAGTTAAATACTCTTCTTAGTGATGTTAATATCTCTAATGATATTTCTAAAATGACAGCTCTATCTAAAGAGCAAAAAAATTTAGAACCCATAGTAGAAAAAGCAAAAGAATATCTCAAAACCTTAGATGATATAGAAGAAAATAAACTTCTTTTATCTGATCCTGAACTAGGTGAACTTGCAAAAGAAGAACTTAAAAATCTCGAAGTTTTAAAGCCACAACTTGAAGAAAAATTAAAAATTCTCTTATTACCTAAAGATCCAAACGATGATAAGAATATCTTTTTAGAAATTCGTGCAGGCACAGGTGGTGATGAAGCTTCTTTATTTGTTGGGGATTTAGTAAAAGCTTATATACGCTATGCTGAAAATCGTGATTACAAATATGAAATTGTAAGTTCAAGTGAAGGTAGCGTAGGTGGATTTAAAGAAATCATCATTCTTATCAAAGGAAATGGAGCTTATTCAAGGCTAAAATACGAAGGTGGCACACATAGAGTTCAAAGAGTACCTGAAACAGAATCTCAAGGTAGAGTTCATACTTCAGCTATTACAGTGGCTATTATGCCTGAAGTTGATGATGTTGAAATTCAAATCAATCCAAATGATTTAAAAATCGATGTAATGCGTAGTAGCGGTCATGGTGGTCAAAGCGTAAATACCACAGATAGTGCTGTAAGAATCACTCACATTCCAACAGGTATAGTTGTAGTAAATCAAGATGGTAAAAGCCAACATAAAAACAAAGAAAGTGCCATGAAAGTCTTAAAGGCAAGACTTTTTGAAATGCAAGAACAAGAACGCTTAGCTAAAGAAAGCCAAGCAAGAAAATCACAAGTTGGAAGTGGCGATAGAAGCGAACGCATACGCACTTATAATTTCCCTCAAAATAGAATTAGTGATCATAGAATAAATCTTACTTTATATAGACTTGATGCGATTTTAGAAGGTGGACTTTTTGATGAAATCATCGAGCCATTAATCGCTTATTATCAAGCAGAGGCTTTAAAACAAGAAAATTTATAATTCTTGTTTTAATTATTGCTTGCTAATAAAATTCTATATTGTTCTTTATCAACATTTATCAAAAGCGAAACTAATTTAAAAGCTCTAAATTTTTCCATTACAAAAAGATCTTTACTATCTTTTAAAACTATAGCAACTAAATTTTTCATTACTTTATCAAGCCAAATATTTTTATATTTATCATTTGCTGAATGATATCTTCCAATAGCATTCCAATTAAACCCGTATCGTTGTATAATTTCATAAAGTAATCTTGCTGCTATGTCTATATTTGCACTAACTTTTACAATCTCTTTTTCGCTAACACCATAACGCTTTAAATGAATGCTATTAATTTGCATTAAACCATAATCTCTTGTTTGATTTTTATTTCTACCAATGATATTATGTTCATAAGCTGCATTCTCTGTCAAAGCTATGGCTTTAAGTAATGCCATGGGTATGTTATACTTTCTAGCCGCGATTTTAAAATCTTTATCATATTTATAAAAATTTTCAGGTATATAAGTATCACCTATAAAAATTTTTGTATCAAAAGCAAAAGTAAAATTAAAAAATATTGCTAATAATAAAATCCTTTTTAACATTTTACTCCTTTATAGTACTTATGCTATAGCAAATTTATAAATAAAAATTATGCAAATAAGTTAATAAATTATCTAAGAATTTCTTTTATAGTAAGTTGAGGGGTGATTAATCCTCTAAAATTATTTTTAGAAATACTAGCTATAAAATCAATATTTTCACCAATTTCTGGCTCATAGTCAAAATTAAAAAATAAAGCTTCTAAAGTCTTATTTCCTTGTGTTAAAATAAGTTTTATATGATTTTCATCTTTACCAAGTCTTTTTTTGTTTTTTACAAAAAGCTTATCAAATTTAAAATATGGTCTTGGGTTTTTATGCCCAAAAGGTTCAAAAAATTCCAATATCTCTAAAAGTTCAAAATCAACTTCATTTGGATCAATACTACCTAAAACCTCATCAGTATTGTAAAAATCATCTTTAGGGATATTTTGACAAATTTCATAAAGCTTATTTTTAAAAATACCAAATTTTTCAAGCTCGACTAAAACTCCAGCTGCACCTTTATGTCCACCATAGCTTAAAACAAATTCTTTAGCTTGTTCTATAACATTTAAAATATCTATCCTACCCACGCTTCTAACGCTAGCTTTAGCCTTTTGCTCACATTCTGAAAAAACAAAGGCAGGCTTGTTAAAATGCTTTGCTAAACGACTTGCAACTATACCCAAAACACCCTCATGCCAATTTTGGCCATTGACAATAATCACAGGATCATTTTCATCAACTTGTTCTAAACATTGTTTAAAAAGCTCGCGCTCTTCATCTTTACGGCTATTATTATAAGTAATGATTTGTTCTAAATAACCCATAACCTCATTAATATTTTTAGAATGCAAAAATTTATAAGAAATAATCGCATCATCCATTCTACCTGCACTATTAATCAAAGGTGCAATTAAAAAACTAATATTATCAAGTTCAAATTTATCCTTACCAAAATACTGTTTGATAGCTTTAAATGCAACTCGTTTTGAATCATTAATACACTCTATGCCTTTTCTAACTAAGGCTCTATTTAAATCTCTAAGCTCCATCATATCTGCGATAATTGCGATAGATAAAAGCTCTATAAATTTACACATATTATAATTAATCTTACATACTTCTTTTATAGCAGCAACTAAATACCAAGCCACTTGAGCACCACAAATTTCAATATCAGGAAATTCACAATCTTGTTGTTTAGGATTAATGATCGCATAAGCTTTTGGTAAAGTAGCTGGAGGCATATGATGATCGGTAATAATTAAATCAATTCCTTTTTGCAAACAAAGATCTGCTGCATCAAAAGCTGCTATACCATTATCTACAGTGATGATTAAATCTACCCCATTAAGTTCATTGATGATTTCTTCATTTAGACCATATCCATCTTTAAAACGATTTGGAATTTTTACCACATAGTCATATCCGATATCATCAAAAAATTCAGATAAAATCACACAAGAAATCACCCCATCTACATCATAATCTCCAACAATAGCAAGCTTTTGATTTTTTTCAATCGCTTCTTTAATACGCAAAGCACCCTTATAGACATCTTTTAAACAAGATGGCATAGGTAAATCACAAAGCTTTACATGTGTATCATTGATAAAACGCTGGTGTAAAATTTCTTTTATTTTGGCTTTATTTAGCATGATTTGTTAAAGATGCCTTGATAAAAGAAAAAATAGCCGGATTAACCCTAACTAAGCGTGAAGTAAATTCAGGGTGAAACTGCACTGCTAAGAAAAATGGATGATCTTTAAGCTCTACAGCCTCAACTAAACCTTCATTTTCCCCGCTTATAATAAGCCCATTTTTTTCAAACATTTCTTTATATTTTGGATTAGCTTCATAGCGGTGGCGGTGGCGTTCTTTTACGCTTTTTTGATTATCATAAACCTTACTTAAAAGTGTATTTGGCTTGATATGACACTCATAAGCTCCAAGACGCATAGTTCCACCAAGTGGAGTTTTACTTGTTCTAATTTGCTTTTCTCCACTTGCGTCAATAAATTCATCAATCAAAAAGATGATAGGATTTTTACAATTTGGATTGAATTCATGAGAATTTGCATCTTCTAGTTTTAAAACATTGCGTGCAAATTCCACTAAAGAAAGCTGCATACCCAAACAAATTCCTAAAAATGGAATTTTATTTTCTCTTGCATATTGTATGGCTTTGATTTTTCCTTCTACTCCACGGTAGCCAAAACCACCTGCTACTAAAATCCCATTTACATCTTTAAAGCTTTCTTCGACATTTGCATTTTCTAATTTTTCACTATCAATCCATTTTAAATTTACTCTTGCATCAAGTGCTGCACCTGCATGGATAATGGCCTCTGTTAAGCTTTTATAGCTTTCTTTTAAATCTACATATTTTCCTACAAAAGCAATGCTAAGTTCATTACTTGGAGCGATGACTCTTTTTACTAAAGAATCCCATTCGTTCATATTTGGCTTTAAATTTTGAAGATCTAATAAACTTGCAATAGAATTTAAAATATCTTGTTTTAAAAAATTTAGTGGAATTTGATAAATACTAGCTGCATCCACACTTTCTATAACGCAGTTTTTTTCAACTCCGCATGAAATTGCGATTTTGTCTTTTAACTCTCTATCTAAAGATTTTTCACTTCTGCAAATGATCATATCAGGGCTTATACCTATACGGCGTAATTCTCCCACACTATGTTGAGTTGGTTTTGTTTTAAGTTCTCCTGCTGCTTTGATAAATGGCACTAAAGTCAAGTGAATATTAATAGCATTGTATTTACCCACTCCAAGTTTTAAAGCTCTAATAGCTTCTAAAAATGGTAAGCCTTCTATATCTCCTACCGTACCACCTATTTCAACAATTAAAATATCTTTATCAACTCCAGCCTTTTTAATACGATCTTTTATCTCATCAACTATATGAGGGATTACTTGTATAGTTTTTCCTAAGTAATCTCCTCTTCTTTCTTTTTCTATAACACTTTGATAAACTCTTCCTGTGGTAAAGTTATTATCTTGAGTTAAATTCTCATTTAAAAATCTCTCATAATGTCCTAAGTCTAAATCTGTCTCAGCTCCATCTTCAGTTACAAAAACTTCCCCATGCTCCAAAGGACTCATCGTGCCAGGATCTACATTAATATAAGGATCTGCTTTTAAAATACTTACTTTTAAACCTGAATTTTTTAAAATAGTAGCAATAGATGCTGCTGCTATACCTTTTCCTAATGAGCTTAAAACACCACCGGTTACAAAAATATATTTAGTTTGTTTTAATTTCATAAAATAACCTTAATTTCTTTTTTTAAAATTATAACGAATAAAAAATTTTATTTTTATAAACATTTGTGTAAAATTCAATTATTTTTGAAGGAAATTTTCGATGAAAATCACATTATTAAATCATACTCCACTTTCTGTATGCTCTCATGCAACAAGAACATGTTGGCAAAGTTTTGACAAAGGTGATTGTGGTGGTGAGAAAGACAAAGAATTAATCGATCGAGTGGGAAATAAATTCAAACATGCTTCAACCTTAGAGCATTTAAATTATACTTTTTATATACAAGGTATTTCAAGAGCATGCTTACAAGAAGTTGCAAGACACCGCCACACTAGTCCTAGTGTAAAAAGCACAAGATATACTTTAAAAGAACTAAGAAATGAAAGCGAATTTAAAGAAAATGACTTTGAAAATGCTAAAAGATACTTAGTATTAACCGGAAATGAAGTAGTGGATAATGCAAGCATCAAAGCTTTAGAAAATCTGCGTTTGATTTTGCAAAATAGCATTAGTTTAGACATAGCAAAATACTGCTTACCAGAAAGCTATAAAACAGAATTAACTTTAACAATTAATGCAAGAAGTTTGCAAAATTTTATCACTCTAAGAAGCTCAAAATCAGCTCTTTGGGAGATAAGACAACTCGCAAATGCTTTATTTGAAAACTTACCTGAGGAACATCAATTTATTTTTAAACATTGTGTTTATCAAGAAGAAAATTCCCAAGATTGATTGGGAATTTTTACTTATATTTTTTTAAGAAATTCAGTTTTTAAAACAATCACACCAAATTTATCTACCTTAGCTTCAATTTCAGTGTCTTTGTTTGTAAGCTTAATATTTTTTATAGTCGTGCCACGCTTTAAAGTAGTGCTTGCACCTTTTACCTTTAAATCTTTCACAACACTTACACTATCACCTGTATTAAGCTCAGTTCCATTTGCATCTTTTGGCATATATTCTCCTTAGAATTTATAAGTATATCCTAGATATAGACCATAATTTGTTTGTTTAGGATCGTAAAAGTTTGAACCTACCTTACTTTGGTAGAAATTTCTTGTATTATAATGAGTTTGCTCAGCTTTAAAACCAAACTCAATTTCATTTGCTTGATTTAACTCATATAAAGCACCGATTTTTGCTCCATAAGTATAACCATCAAAATCTTGAGATAATGATAAAAAGCTTGTTTTTAAAGTAATATCCGTTCTTGCATAGCCACCATATACACCTAAAACAGCTCTTGTTTTTTCAAAGATTTTTGGAGTAAAATCATAACCAAGCAAAAACTTATGTGTAGTAAATTCTCCATCAATTTTTAATCTTGTGGTATTGATTACATCACTAAATTCGCTTGAATAATTATAAGCACCATAAATTCTATGATTTTCACTAAAACGATAACCAACTCTTAAACCAAAAACAGGAACATTTCCTTCTAAATCACCATTAAATTTTTTATTATTTTTAGTATGATCAAGATCAGATTTTACCTTAGTATGAAACCAACCAGCATCAATACCTAATAATATTCCTGAATTTTCATCAGCTAAAGCTAAATTTGAAACCAAAGCAATACTTGCAACTAAACTAAATAATTTTAATTTCATATTTTCCTCCTTTAAATAAGATATAATATATCCTTTTATTTTTAATAAAAATTTAATTTTGTGGTACCACTAAATCAGATCTACATTCAATCACAGTATGCACATTACCACGAGGGTTAAAATCACCTACTACTTTTATCCATTTTGGATCAAGTTTTTCTTTTAAAGTATTATAAATTTCATTAATACTTGCTTCATGTGAAACATTTCTATACATAAAGGTATTAATATAAAGTTTGATTGCTTTAAGTTCTACTACTAATTTATTTGGAATGTATTCTAAGTAAATTGTAGCAAAATCAGGATACCCACTACGCGGACAACAACACATAAATTCAGGTAAAGTGATTTTAATCACATAATCATTTTTGGCATCATTTGGCCAAACTTCCATATTTTCTACACTAAATTCTTTGATTTCTTTTTCACCATATCGCATTTATAATCCTTAGTTTGTTTTTAAAACTTTATAATACCACAATATTTTATATTTTATTTTGACAAAATTTAAAAAGCTTATCTTGAAGTAAAAGTAATTTTTCACTTTCATTACTAAGAATTTTTATACACAAACCCTCATAAAAAAGTTGATTTATATCGTCAAATGAAGCTTTTAATTCTTCATAAAACTCATCATATCCAAAAAGATAAATACTCAAATAATGCGTATAATTTGCAAAAAAATTTAAATCATTTTCTTTCATATAAGAAGGATTGATTTTAATTTTATCATTTAAAATTAAAGTATCATTTCTATAAATTTGAGTTAAACTCTCATAATTTTTAAAAGCAAATTTTTCATCCATAGCCACTCTACCAAAAATAACAAAATCAACATAAACTAATCTTGAAAAAGAAGCTAGATTAATCTTTGTATTTTGTATAAAATTTGCATTTTCTTGAAGCAAAAGTGGCTTTGGCATATAAAAAAAGCTTACATTTTCTTCAAGAGTAAAATCAATATTTTTACTCGCAAAAGAATCTTTAGTATCATATACCTTTTCATAACTTTGTGTGAGTATAGCGGTGTTTGTACTTTTCTTACATATGATTTCAAAACTTAAATGATCCTCTTTAAAAATTCCGGCACTAGAATTTAAAACATATATACTAGTTAATTTTTTATCATAAAAATTCCTCATAAGTTTAAAAGGAGGAGTAAAAAAAGAATTTTTTATGATAGTTTTTTCATTGATAGTATCTAATGTAAGTTTAAAAACACTCTTTTGAGCAAACAAATCAATCCTTTAAAAGTGTGTATTTTTTAATCCAAGTAATGATTTCTTCTAAACCTTCTTTAGTTTGAAGATTACTCATGATAAAAGGTCTATCTCCACGCATTTTTAAAGTATCTTCTTGCATGATTTTTAAAGAAGCATTTACATAAGGAGCTAAGTCTATTTTATTGATAATCATTAAATCAGACCTACAAATAGCAGGACCACCTTTGCGTGGAATTTTTTCTCCTTGAGCAACATCTATAACAAAGATAAAAAAATCCACAAGTTCAGGTGAAAAAGTCATTGATAAATTATCTCCACCACTTTCTATAAAAATAAGATCTAAATCGCTAAAGCGTTCTTGTAAAAGTTCAACAGCTTCAAGATTACAAGAAGCATCTTCTCTAATGGCTGTATGAGGACAACCTCCAGTTTGCACTCCAATGATTCTTTCTTTTTCAAGAACGCCTTGTTTGATTAAAAAATTTGCATCTTCATTTGTATAAATATCATTCGTAATTACAGCCAAAGAAAGTTCATCTTTTAAAGCTTGACATAAATTTAATACTAAAGCTGTTTTACCACTACCTACAGGACCACCTATGCCTATTTTAACCATTATAACCCTTTTAAGAAATATAAATTTTAAATGCTAAATTTTGGTGTTTTATACTCAAATAATCATTTAAGATATTGTGATTTTCACACCAATCTTTTAAAGTTAAATTTTGTAATTTAGAAAGAACCTTTTGAAAATCTTGCTGTAATTGAAAAAGTAAAATCTGCCCTTCATTTTGTGATAAAGGCACAATTTTCACAAGAATATTAACAAAATTACTCATTAAAGCAAATAAAAAACTTTCATACATAAAATCAAGTTCATTATCTTTACAAAATAAGGCATACACAAAAGGATAAATAGGAGTTTGATTTTCTTTAATGTATTGATTTAATAAAGGATTTGATAATCCATAAAGACTGACATTTTTTACAAAGCGTTTAGCTAAAAAAACATAAGCTTGACTTTGTTCTTTTGCAACTATACTTGATAAAAATTTTCTTTGAAAGACTAGTAAATTTTTTACATCATTTGCATTTTCATAAGCTATTTTCAAAGCTAAAAGCTCAAAATATAAAATATTAGAATAAAGCTGAGTTTTTAAAACTTTTTTAGCATCTTCTATATTTTTTATATAAGCAAAATTCACATAAGATTCTAAACCAAAAGAATGTGAAAAAGCTCCTATAGGAAAAGAAGAATCACTAATTTGTAAAAGTAAAAAATTTAATTTATTCATCTTTACTCTTTGATAAGTTTAAAATTTGGATCAACTTGGATAAAACTTGGCATATCAAGCATATATTTTGGCTCTAAAATTTCCTCACATTTTTCGTATTTTATATTAAATTTTTCTAAAAACCTTATGATAGAGTTTTGTTCTAAAGTAAGAAGTTTATGATCTTTATAAAATAAATTTAAGTGCATATTACCCACTTGATAACTTATTAAAGCAAGGTTGTATTCATTTTCTATGTGAATTTTTAAAACCTTTTCAGGTTTAATCTTCACTAAAATCAAAAAATCCTCATCATATAAACAATCATTATGATTTAAACCTTTATTATCAGGCATTTTTATAGCGACATCTAGTCCTTTTAAAGTCGTTGTTCTTAATATCTTTTTAAAAGTATCAAACCAACTAAGCTCTAAAAAATCGCATTCTTTGTTTAAATCATAATGCGTTATTTTATTTTGAAGTAAAATCATTAAATCATAAAATATTTTCTAGCTAAAGCTAAAGAATCAACGCTCTTAGAGCTAATAAGCTCACCATTTATTTTTACTTCATAAGTTTGTGGATTTACTTCTATATCTTGAACTTTATCATTAAATTTTAAGTCTTTTTTAGTGATATTTCTACAATTTTTTACTGCAACACATTTTCTTTTTAAGCTTAATTTTTCAGGCATATTAGCTTCTAAAGAAGCTTTAGAAACAAAATGTAAAGCATTTTCATTTAAATTTGCACCAAACATTTTTTCATAGATAATAGGCTCAGGTGTTGGGATAGAAGCATTAGCATCGCCTATTTTTGCACCTACTATCAAGCCACCTTTTAAAATAAGCTTTGGTTTTACTCCAAAAAATTTAGGTTGCCAAAGTACTAAATCAGCAAATTTTCCTACTTCAATAGAACCAACATAACTATCAATCCCATGTGCAATAGCAGGATTTATAGTATATTTTGCTATGTAGCGTTTAATACGGAAATTATCATCTAAATCATTATCTTCCTTCAAGGCACCAAATTCTTTTTTACATTTATCAGCACTTTGCCATGTTCTTAAAATCACCTCACCTACGCGTCCCATAGCTTGAGAATCACTACTCATAATGCTAAAAACACCCATATCATGAAGTTTATCTTCTGCTGCTATAGTTTCAGGACGAATTCTACTATCTGCAAATTCAACATCTTCTTTGATTTTATTATCTAAATGATGACAAACCATAAGCATATCTAAATGTTCATCAATGGTATTTTTAGTAAAAGGCATAGTAGGATTAGTACTTGCAGGTAAAACATTTTCAAAACCTGCCATTTTAATAATATCAGGAGCATGGCCACCACCTGCACCTTCAGTATGAAAAGTATGGATAACTCTACCATTAATAGCTTTAATCGTATCTTCTACAAAACCTGCTTCATTTAAAGTATCTGTATGGATAGCTACTTGTATATCCATTTCATCAGCTATATTTAAACTAGCATCAATCACACTAGAAGTAGCACCCCAATCTTCATGAATTTTTAAGCCGCATGCACCGGCTATGATTTGCTCTTTTAAAGCATTTTTATTACTTGAATTTCCTTTACCTAAAAAGCCAAAATTCATAGGGTAATTTTGCGTAGCTTTTAACATAGAATGTATATGATAAGCCCCACTTGTGCAAGTTGTAGCATTTGTTCCCTCACTTGGTCCTATGCCACCTCCTATCATAGTAGTAACACCACTATATAAGGCACATTCAATTTGAGTTGGGGAGATAAAATGTATATGAGTATCAATACCACCTGCAGTTACTATTAAACCTTCTGCACCGATAATATCTGTACTTGTGCCTATAACTAAGCTAGGATCAACTCCATCTTGTATATCAGGATTGCCTGCTTTTCCTATACCTACTATATAGCCATTTTTTATCCCAATATCTGCTTTATAAATACCGGTATAATCAACAATCAAAGCATTAGTTAAAACTAAATCCGGAAATTCTCCCTCACTTACACTTTGAGCCATACCATCTCTAATATTTTTACCACCACCAAATTTAACTTCTTCGCCATATAAAGTATAATCTTTTTCTACTCTTAAAATCAAATCTGTATCTGCTAATCTTACTCTATCATTAGTTGTTGGACCATACATATTCACATAGTCTTTTTTGCTAATCTTAATCAAAGAAATCCTTTCTCTTTTGCTTTTGATAAAGCTTTAGTTTTATTTTCATCATTGATAAAATCATCACAAAGATTATTAAAACCTAAAACCTTTTTTAAACCACCAAATTCTATTAAACTTACTGTTTTTTCTTCACCTGGTTCAAATCTCACACTTGTTCCTGAAGCGATATTTAACCTTTTACCATAAGCTTTTTCTCTGTCAAAAGACAAAAAGCGATTAACTTCAAAGAAATGAAAATGCGAACCAACTTGTATAGGACGATCACCTTTATTGCTTACTTTAATTTCTATAGAAGTTTTATTTTCATTAAGCACAATAAATTCTGATGATAAAAATATCTCTCCAGCTTTTATTTTATCATCATTTGCTATAGGCTCATGTATAGTAACTAATTTTGTGCCATCTTCAAAAGGAAGTTCTATTTGAATTTCTTCAAGCATACTTGCAACACCATCAATCACATCTTCACTTGTAAGTAAAGTTTTCCCTATACTCATCAATTCACTCACACTTAAATTTTTTCTTGCAAGTTCCATTAATTCATAACATATATAAGCTAAAGCTTCATTATAATTTAATTTTATTTTTTGCTCTTTTCTATCTTTAGCGATTTTCCCTGCATAATGAAGCATTAATCGTTGCAATTGCTGCTGAGTAAAATGCATTTTAATCCTTATAAATTTTTTAGATATTATATAACTATTTGCTTGCTTTTAAGCAAAAAATTCTATTACATTTTTTAATTCTATTTTATAGTCTTTTTGAATTTCTATAAAAGGAAGATTTAAATTTTCACATTGAGCTTTAAATTTTTGATGATTTAAAATAAGAGTGTTTATTTCTTCTTTTTCACTAAATAAACGCTTTTCTATAACATTTTCATTTTGATAGATTAATTCATAATTTTGCAAAATATATTCTTTTGAAAAAACGATATAAAGTATTTTAATATCAGAATGATTTTGAAATTTTTGTAACTTTTTTGGAGTAAGATAAAATCCTTCAATGATTAAATTTTGTTTATTTTCTATACAAATTTAAATCATACCATCTACAATAGGAAACAAAAAATCAGTTATTTTTTCATCCTCATCTACTCTAAAAGGACAATTTTTCAAGAAGTCTTTGAGCAAGCAAGGTCTTTCCACTATGACCTTGCCCTCCAGTTAAAAAAATCATTTAAAAATTAAACATCCAAATGTTTAACATCTTTAGCATGAGCTTGTATATACTCACGGCGTGGTTCTACATCATCACCCATGAAAAGGTTGAAAGTATCATTTGCTCTTTGAGCATCCTCTATGGTGATCTTTAACAAACGACGATTACTTGGATCCATAGTTGTTTCCCAAAGTTGTTCAGGATTCATCTCACCAAGACCTTTATAGCGTTGTATATAAGCACCTTTTTTAGCATTTTTTTCAACTTCATCTAAAATTTCTAAAATATCTTTATCAAATTTTAAGTCTCTATCTTTAATTTTTTGATAAATATAATTTGCCTCTTCATATAAAGGATTAGCAAATAAATCATCATTGATGATAAGCTCTTCTAAACCATTTTCAGTTTGTACATAAACACGAATTTCATTTTCATTGATATATGAATTTAAGATATTGTGATTTTGTTTTTCTAAAAATTCTTTTATGACTTTAAATAATTCTTCATTAGAAGCTTTTATCAAATCAGGATTTTCTATCAAATACCTAATCACTGAAATTACATTAAATCTTTTTTCTAATTCTTTTAAAACACTTCTATAAGCTGCAACGATTTTTAGAAAATCTTTTAAATCGTTTAATCCTATACCCTCATAAGTAGAACTTTCTATACCTGTTTCGATCAAATAATCATTTAAAGCTTTTTCATCTTTTAGATAAATTTCTTTTTTTTGACCTTTTTTATAGCGATATAAAGGTGGTTGAGCTAAATAAATATGTCCATTTGTTACAAGATCATTCATAAAACGGAAGAAAAATGTCAAAAGCAAAGTTTGTATGTGAGAACCATCTACATCAGCATCTGTCATAATGATAATTTTATGATATCTTAGTTTTTCTATATCAAACTCATCACCAATACCACAACCAAAAGCTGTGATCATATTTTGAATTTGTTCACTTTTTAAAATTTTATCTAGTCTTGCTTTTTCAACATTGAGTATTTTACCTCTTAAAGGTAAAATCGCTTGGAAAGTTCTTTCTCTACCTTGTTTTGCAGAACCTCCCGCACTATCACCCTCAACTAAATAAATTTCACTTTCACTTGGATCTTTACTTTGACAATCAGCTAATTTTCCTGGCAAAGTCCCTACACTTGAACTTTCTTTTTTACGGGTTAATTCTCTAGCTTTTTTAGCTGCTTCTCTACCACGAGCTGCCATTAAAGCTTTATTCATGATAGCTTTTGCTTCAATAGGATTTTCTTCAAAATATTTTGTCAAATACTCAAAAGAAGCCTTAGAAACTATAGGTCTAACATAACTTGAACCTAATTTTCCTTTAGTTTGTCCTTCAAATTGTGGCTCAGGTACTTTAACACTTACAACTGCTATTAAACCTTCTCTTACATCATCACCTGTGATTTTAGAGTCTTTCTCTCTAGCACTAGCATTTGCTTCAATGTAATTGCTAATAACACGAGTTAAGCCCATTCTAAAACCTGCTTCGTGCGTTCCACCATCTGGAGTTTTGATATTATTTACAAAAGAAAGTAAATTTTCACTATAACTATCATTATAAAGCAATGCTACTTCAACATTTACATCTTCTTCATCTACATTAAAAAATATAGCCTTAGTTAGAGCTTGTTTTTTATTTAAATCTGTAACAAACTGACTTATACCACCTTCAAAATGAAAACTTTCTGCTTTTCCTACGCGGTTATCTTTAAAATTTATAGTAATTTTTGGATTTAAATATGCAAGTTCACGAAATCTTTTAGCTAAAATTTCATAATCAAAATCAGTCACTTCAAAAATTTGATCATCTGGCCAAAATTCTATGATTGTTCCTGTTTTTTTACTTTTACCTATGGTTTCAAAATTACTTGTAACTTTACCTTCTGAAAATTCTTGGCGATAAATTTCTCCATCTCTATGCACTGTAGCAACTAATTTTTTTGATAAAGCATTTACAACGCTTACACCAACCCCGTGTAAACCACCTGAAACTTTATAAGTATCTTTATCAAATTTTCCACCTGCATGAAGCACGGTTAAAACTACAGTTAAAGTAGGGATATTTTCAGTAGGGTGAATTCCCACAGGAATTCCTCTACCATTATCACTTACTATACAAGAACCTTCTGTGGTGATTTCTACATTAATCGTATCACAAAAACCTGCCATAGCTTCATCGATAGAATTATCCACTACTTCATAAATCATATGATGAAGACCGCCTATGTTGGTATCACCTATGTACATACCAGGACGTTTTCTAACAGCTTCTAAGCCTTTTAAAACTTTAATATTTCCTGCGCCATAATTTTGATTTTCTTGCATTTATTTTCCTTATAAAATAACTGGCATAATTACTGTTTGTAATTCTTCACTTGAAACTAAAAACGCCATATGAGGTTCATTTATGCTAAGTTTGAATGTTTCACTTTCAATAGAATTTAAAAAATCAGTGATGAATTTATTTTTAATGCAAAGATTAAATTCTTCATCTATGTTTAATTCCATTTCAAGTTCAGTTTTTGCTTCCATATTATCTAAACTAATACCTTCAAATACAAGTTTATCTTTATGGAAATTTAATTTCATTTTTTCAGTAATTACATTGATTTTTTTCAATGCATCCATAAATTCTTCTGTTTTAAAAATAAATTCTTTTGTAATATTTTTTGGAATTACTCTTTCATAATCAGGGAATTTATCATTAATAAGTTTTGTGAAAAACTCAAAATTATCATTTTTTGCAATCAATATATTTTCATCATAATAAATTTCAATTTTTTCAAAAAAGATTTTTTGCATTTCTAAAATAGCTTTTTTAGGGATACAAAGATTAAATTCTTTTTCATTTGTTTTATTTAGTGTAAAAACTGCTAAGCGTTTAGTATCTGTTCCTACAAAGCTAATGTGGGTTGTTTTTATATCAAGTAAAGCACCATTTAAAGAATACTTTGGATTATTTGTATCAACTGCAGGTAGGATTTTTTTCAAAGATCTACTTAAATCACTTGAATCAATATCAAATTTATCTTTTCCTTCAGTGCTTGGGAAATTTGGAAAATCTTCATAATTAAACATAGGAAGTTTATATTTAGTTCCTTTTTGTCTAATAAAAAGGAAATTTTCTATAGTTTCTAAGACCACATCTTCATTATTTAAACTTTTAATGATATCTAAAATACTTTTAGCATTAGCAGTTGCAAAACCTGCACTTTCAACTTTGATTTTTTTGATTTTATAGTTAATACCTATTTCATAGTCACTTGCTCTTATGATTAATTTATCTTCAACTACTTCAAAAAGTAAGTGAGAAGCGATGTTGCTTGAGTCTTTTTTATCTACATAAGAGTTAGTTAAAACTATGGCAGATTCTAAAGTGTTTTTATTAATGCTAATTTTCATTTTTACTTCCTTTGTTTTTTAAATTTATTTTATCATAATAATAAGCAATGTGAAAATGTGAAATGCTTTTTAAAAGCCTTTTTTTATAGAAATTTTACTCATAGAATAAAATTTTTTATTTTTCACTTTTATTCACAGGGTGCTTTTTATTTTTGTTAAAATTTTATTTCTTAATTCTTCTACTATGGCTTTTAGGTTTTCATTTTCGCTCATTAACTCTTGAATTTTTTTAATATTATGTGAAATGGCAGTGTGATCTTTCATATTAAAAAATCTAGCAAGTTGAGGCATAGACATAGTTGTAAGCTCTCTTGCTAAATATATCACAACCCTTCTTGCCATAACGATATTTTGTGTTTTTTTATTTGATTTTATATCATTTGATTTAAGATTATAGCTTTTTGAAACATCAGCAAGTATGTCTTCAACACTAATATTTTCTTTTGTTTCTTTAATGTGATCTTTCATAAAGCTTTTAACGATTTCTAAAGTGATTTCTTGATTAAAAAGCCTTGCTTGGGCATTTAGATTTGTAATCATACCTTCAATTTCTCGGATGTTATCTCCCATTGAAGTAGCGATGTAGCTTATAACTTCAGGTTTGAGATAAATAGCATTAAATTCACATTTTTTCTTGATAATTGCGATTTTTGTATCAAGCTGAGGTGGAGTGATATCTGCGATGATCCCATTTGCAAAACGGCTTTTTAAGCGTTCTGTTATACCTTTTAACATATTTGGAGGATTATCACTTGTCATGATGATTTGTCCAAATTTTTCTTTGATTTCATTAAAAGTAAAGAAAAATTCTTCTTGAATTTTATCTGTTTTACCTAAAAACTGCACATCATCGATGAGTAAGACATCACAATTTTTGTATTTTTCATGAAATTTACTCATAGTTTTGTTATTTAAATGCATGGTAAAATCATTGATAAAATTATCACTTGTAGCATAAATAACCTTATATCCATTATCTAAGCACACATTTCCGACAGCTTGAAGCAAGTGAGTTTTTCCAAGTCCTGTAGGACCATAGATAAAGATAGGGTTGTATAATTTTCCAAGTTTGCTTTTATCGGTAATGGCTTTGCAAGTTGCATAGGCAAATTGATTAGAATCTCCTACAACAAAGCTTTCAAAAGTAAAAGAAGGATTTAAAATAGTACTTTGAAATTTAATCTGTGAAATATCTGTAGAAAAATGTTTTTTCTCTATCTTTTGATCATTTGTGATGATTTTAACTTGAGGATTAATTCCTGTTTTTACTTCATAAAAATAAGCTAGTTTTTGTGCGTATTTTGTTTGTATAAATTTAGCCAAAAAATGATTTGGTGCGATAAATACTAAGATATTATTTTTACTTAATTTTTCACTAAATTGTAAGTGAGAAATGTAAGTATTGTATTCGTTATTGCTAATTTCAGTTTTAAATTCAAGTAAAAAATCTTTTATATTCATTATTATTCTTATAAATTATGATGTAAAACTTGAAATTCTAGCTTATTTTTTATAAAAAATGGTTAAAATTATTCACATAAAAATTTAAATTTCACATCTATGTGAATAAAAAGGTGAAAAGTTTGAAAGTTTTAGGGATAGATCCTGGTTCTAGATATTGTGGATATGCTATTGTAGAAAGAATAAATAATAAAAATCAACTCATAGAAGCAGGACTTATCAAAATCAAACCCAATAATTTACAGTATCAAATCACAGAATTATGTGAAGGACTTGATCTAATCTTTAAAAATCATCAGTTTGATGAGGTAGCTATAGAAGATATATTTTTTGCTTATAATCCAAAAACGGTTCTAAAACTAGCACAATTTCGTGGAGCTTTGAGTTTAAAAATCTTACAAATTCATGGAGAATTTGCAGAATATACACCTTTACAAGTGAAAAAAACCGTAACAGGTAAAGCAAAAGCTACTAAAGAGCAAGTAGCTTTTATGGTAAAAAGATTACTTGGAATTTCAAAAGACATCAAGCCACTTGATATTACCGATGCTATCGCAGTAGCTTTGACGCATTTAGCAAATTTGAGAGTAAAAAAGTGATTTTACTTTCCATTTCCTATAAAATAAATTTCAACATCATGTAGAAGTTTTTCACATACAGCAGAATCAGTATTTTTTTCTACTACTAGGTTGATATGATTTTTGGTATCTCTAAAACTTCCTGCAGATTTTGAATTTTTTAATTCTAATTTTTGATTATCTTTTAAATATTTAATAGTTATTACAAATTTATGTGCCGCGGTAGCTTCGCCTAGATTTGTTTCTATCAAAACATTCATATTTGATGCTTTTGCTAGGGTTGCTTGAGTTTTGTTAATCACTTCTTTCATTCTTCTATTGAGTTCTAAAATTCTTGAGATGAATTTATTATCTATACTTTCAAATGCTATTTTTAGTTTATTCATAATTTCTTGATTAGTAGGTTTATCAGGTGCTACATAAACCATATAAAGTCCATTTTTAATATCTACTTTAGTGCTTTTAGTATCACGCCCACTACCAAAAACTTTTATATATATAGCATTATCAAGATATACTCTATCTATCATAGGACCATAGATTTCATATTCTCTTTTTCTTACGATTACTTCTCTTGCGGCTACTTGAATTTTTACTGAACAATCATGAATTATAGGTTCCATTTCTTTTTTTATTTCAAGTAGTTCTTTTAGCATATAACATCCTTATTATTTTTTTAGTATTATAGATTATAACAAAAAAATGTTTTTTTCTTTGTTAATTTTAGTTTATATAATTTTTATAACATTCCAAAGTTATTTTAAAAAAAGGAAAAAAATGAAAATTAAAACTATAGTTTCAAGTTTAGTTTTAGCAAGTACTTTATTTGCTGCAAATTCTCATCATGCTCATCATGGAGCTTCTGGAAGTATTTCATCACAAATCATGATGAGTATGCATGAACCTATGATGAAAAATCCTTTAGTACAAAGCAATGACATAGAAAGAGATTTTTTAGCTAATATGATTCCACATCACCAAGGTGCTATTGATTCATCTAAGCTTTTATTAGAACATACTAAAAGTGAAGAGATGAAAAAAATCGCTCAAAATATCATAAAAGCTCAAGAAAAAGAAATCCAAGAATTTCAAGAAATTCTAGATAAAAATCTTTATACAAAAACTCAAATTGATGAAGAAACTTATAAAAAATTCGTTCAAGAAGAAAAAGAGTTAATGCAAAAAATGATGATTTTAATGAGTTCGGTTAAAGAAAGCAAAAACATCAATAAAGACTTTTTAGAAGCGATGATAGCACATCATCAAGGTGCAGTAGATGCTTCAAAACAAATTTTATTTTACTCTAAAGATAAAACTATCACTGATATTGCTAAAAAAATCATCTTAGATCAAGAAAAAGAAATTCAAGAATTTACGAATTTGTTAAAGTATATGTAAAAATAGGTAGTTTGGTAAAACTACCTAGATATCATTTTGCATTTTCATAGATCATATTAAACATTGTATTTGCTATTTTGTCTTTGAAGTCATTATTTTGAGTAAATTGTTTAAAAAGTTCCAAATTTAAATTTAAAAGATCTTGAATTTTGTCTTCTAAAATTTCATCAAATCTAATGCGCGAATTTTGCATACCTGATTTGTTAAAAGTTTCGCGTATTTCTTCATTTTTTGCTATATCATCTTTTATATCATATAAGATTTTAGCTATTTTGTCGCTTTCGTTAAAGTCTATATTTGCGTATTTGTTGTTAAAATCTTTAATGATGTTTGAAAGCTCTTCTAATTCAGCTTCGGCACTTTTACTCGAACCATCTGCAAAAGAAGGTTTTAGCTCTCCATTTCCTTGCAAAATGATATCTTGTGTTTTATCAAGTTGTAAGCGATAACTATCAAAATCCACATTATCTAAAATTCCTTTAGCTAAATCCTCTGGTTTAGGTAAGATAATCTTACTAGTAAGTTTTTTAAGTAGTATATAAAGCTTTTCAAGTTCTATATCTTCATAGGGTAATATTTGAGCTAAAAAAGAATACTCTTTAAGATAAGTCCTTGCTTTATTATAAAAATCTAATTTTTCATCATCACTTTTTTGATCAAATCTAGTTAACATTGTGTCTAATTTTGAATGAATGACATTTTCTTTTTCATTTTTTAAAATGGCATTTGTAAAATCATCTATTTCTTCTTGGGTGTAAATTTCATATTCATTTAGATTTGCTTTTAAATCAAAAATTCTATTATCATCTGTAGCTTCACTTAAGTAAGTTTGCTCATAAAATACACTAAAAGATTTTGCTATATCTTCATGGGTGTTTGCAAAGTCTAGTACGAAAGTATTTTCTTTGTTTTTGCAAGTTCGGTTTAGTCTTGATAGAGTTTGCACTGCACTTACTCCGCTTAATGCTTTATCTACATACATCGTATGTAATAATGGCTCATCAAATCCGGTTTGGTATTTTTCCGCAACGATTAAAAAACGATACTCATTTTTTTTAAACTCATCTTTTAAAGCATTTTCTGAAAAACCATTCAAACCACTTTCGCTATAAATTTCACCTTCTAAATTTACTTCACCTGAAAAAGCCACTATAGCTTTAAAATGTGGATAATTTTTTCTTAAATACTCTCTAAAAACAAGATAATACTTCACAGCATTTTCTCTTGAGCTTGTTACAACCATAGCTTTTGCTTTGCCATTTATCTTTTTAAAACTATTTTGGAAAAAATGCTCACACATGATTTGTGATTTTTGTTCGATTGTTTTTATATTGTTTTGGACATAGGCTTTTAGTTTTGCGTTTGCTCTTTTTTTATCGTATTTTGGATTGTCATTTGTGCAAGATATGAGTTTATAGTAACTTTTATAAGTTGTATAGCCTTTTAATACATCGAGTATAAAACCTTCTTCTATGGCTTGTTTCATCGAGTAAAGATGAAAAGGGATAAACATTTGTTCTCCATTAACATCACAAGGCATACCAAACATTTCTAAGGTTTTTGGCTTAGGCGTAGCGGTAAATGCAAAATAAGAAGCATTACTTTGGAGTTTTTTATTTTTTATGATTTCTAAAATTTCATCATCTAAATTTTGATTTTCATCATAGCTTTTGCTTCTTATGACTTCAGCCATTTTTTGAGCATTGCTTCCGCTTTGGCTAGAGTGTGCTTCATCGATGATGATAGCAAAAGTTTTGCTTTTTAAGGTTTTGATCTCATCTAAAATGAAAGGAAATTTTTGTATGGTTGTGATGATGATTTTCTTACCTTCTTCTAAAGCATTTTTAAGCTGTTTGCTTCCATGAGTGATGGCTTCGACTAGGTCTTTTGTCTTCTGTGAAAAAGATTTTACATTTTCTCTTATTTGCCTATCAAGCACTTTTCTATCGGTTACTACGATGATAGAATCAAAGATATTTTTTTCAAGTCTATGCAAGCTTACGAGATTATGTGCAAGCCAAGATATAGAATTACTCTTGCCACTTCCTGCACTATGTTGTATCAAGTAGCGTTGCCCTGTGCCGTTTTCTTTTGCATGGGCGAGTAGTTTTTCTACTACATCAAATTGATGGTATCTAGGAAAGATGATGATTTCTTCATTTTTCTTTTTCACAACTTGTACAAAATTAAAAAATAAATTTAGCAAAGTATCTTTTTTAAAGATTTTTTCCCATAAATAAGCTGTTTTTATGCCATCACTTGGTGGGTTGCCTGCTCCATTTGCTAAGCCTATTTTGCCACTACCATTGTTTAAACCAAGATTAAAAGGCAAAAATGTAGTCGCATCTTGATCTAATTTTGTACTCATATAGCAAAGATCATTATCTAGTGCAAAATGCACTATAGTAAGGCTAAATATAGCTTCTTTTGGGTTTCTGTCTTTTTTATACTGATCTATAGCATGGAAGACATTTTGTCCGGTGAAATGGCTTTTAAGTTCTATAGTGATAAGGGGCAAGCCATTTAAAAAGATCACCATATCAAGGGAGTTTTTATTTTGCGTGCTATAGTGAAGCTGGCGTATGATAGAAAGGGTATTTTGCTCGTATTTTTTCACGCTTTCTTCGTTTGCACTAGTGTTTGGTTTTGAAAAGGCTAGGTAAATTTTAATGCCTTTGATCTCCACATAGCTTTGTAAGACTTTGACTATGCCTTTGGTTTTAATCTGTGAGAAAATACGATTAAAAAGTTCTTTTTTATAGTTTTGCCCACAACGCTTTTTAAGCTCTTCTAATGCTACACTTTGCGTAGCTTGTAAAAAATTTTCAAAAAGCTCTACATCTAAACATAAATTTTTATCGTAATTTTCATTTGTTCTTTTGATATAAGCATGGTTTTCTAACAAATATGATTCTATAAAATTTTCTAAATCTTTCTCTTTGTAGTTAGTCATTGTTTTTTCCCATCATCTTTTCATAATGTTCTTCATATTTTAATTTATTAAAAAAATTCTCAAATGCTTCAAAAAACATATTTATATCAATGTCTTTTATATCTGATATATTTTCTCTATCAGAATGAGATTCTCTACTTATATATCTATAGAAAGCTTTATATTGTATATCATTTGCAAAATACTCATTAATAATATCAATCAATTTTTTTGCATACACAAAGCCTATAAAATTTTCTAAAATATTTCTCATTGTATTAGGTATTATCGCTTTATGTGCTTTTTGTTGTTTATAATCTTTTAATATTTGCCAATAAGCTTGATAATCATTTAAAATTTCATCTCTTTTTAAGCTACTAATACAAGAAAAATTGTTTTGATTTTTAAATATTCTAAATGAATTAACATTATTCTTTTGTTCTTCTTTTTTAATAATTATAAAAAATTCATGATAAAAATACAAATTATGTGTAAAAATAAAAATTTGTTTATATAAAGCATTTTTAAAAAAAATGTGTTTTATAAGTTGGGCTATCTCATAAACATAATTAAAAGAAAGGCTAGAAATAGGATCATCAATTACGATAATTTTATCTAAAATTGCTTCATCTTTTTCTTTTTTGCCTTGACATAGCTGTAAAAAATACAAAAATGAAATTAAAGTTTTTTCACCTTCGCTTAAGGTTTTAAAACTAGGTTTATTTTCTCCTTCTCTTACGATAATGTATTCTTGTTTTTCATCATCTTGAACTTTGATATAAAAACTTAAAATTCCTAAATCTTTTAAATAATTGTTTATCCTATCAACTGCTTCTTGGATATTAATTACCTCTTTTTGTTTTTCTTTTATGGTATTTTCTATATGTTGTATGCTATCTTTGATAGTTTGATTTTCTTTATCTAAAACTCTTTTATTTATTTCCTGTTCCTTTTTATTTTTGTTGTATTTTTCTATAATCTCTTTTTTTTCAAAAATCGCAAATTCCCAAAATTGTTTTTCTAGTTTTTCTCGTTCGTCTTCTGGATTTTCTAACTTGCTATTAAATTCTATGATTTTTTGCTGTATTTGTTTAAGATAATTATTTAAATTTTGAAATAGTTCTTTGGTTTTTTCTAATTCTATTTTTTTACTAGGTTCTTTAAGTTTTTCTTGAATTTTTTTAATATTTTCTTCAAGTTTTGATTTTACTTGAGAATGTAATTTTTCAAATTCCAAATCTTTACTATCTAAAATATCTCTTCTATAAAAAGTTTCTATACTTGGTATATTTGAAAATAAATTTTGATATTCATCATTTAATTTTTCCAATTCTTTTATTCTTTCTTCATATGTTTTATCAAAATAATCCTCTAAATAGCTTTTAAATTCTTGAGTGATTGTATCTTTTTGACAAAAAGGACAAGTTTGAGAATCTTGCAAAACATACTTATCAAAACCATCTTTTACCCAATCTTCATTTCCTAGCTTATTAATTAAATCTGCGATAATACTATCTTGATTACCTACTATTATTTCATTAAATATTAAGTTATTTTCTATATTTTTAAATTCTATATTTGAAATTTCATTGATATTTTCTAATTTAATTTGTGTTGTGTCAGTAAGAATGTTATATTGTTTCTTTAATTCTTCTAAATTTATATTTTGATTTATTGCATCAAGAGTTAAAAATTCTTTTATTTTCGGATTTATAAAATTAAGAAAACTATCTTTGCTTCCCATTTTTCCTTCAAAAAAATCTTTAAAATTATCACTATGATTTTGCTTGATTTTCCAAATATCATCTTTAAAATCATTTTCTATTTTTATTATATCTTTTTGCTTTTCTTTTAATTTTCTTTCATTTTCATCTTGGTTAGATTTTAATTTTATTAATTCTTTTTGTAAATTTTCAATTTCTTGTTTTATGCTTGTATTTTCTTCAGATAGTGTAAAAATTCCTTGCTGTTTGTCTGTATCATAAAAGTTTTTTTCAATAAAATCTTGATTATAAACTAAAATTTGTTGTTCATTGCTTAAACCTTCTATTTTACAATCTTTAAAGTTTTCATCTTCTTGATTTGCTAAAAATTTAGAAATTTGCGTTTTTCCTGCTCCATTTAAACCATAAATCAAATTAATGCGTTTATTTGTTTCTAGAGTTGTTTCATCTTTAAAACTTGCTACATTTTTCATAGAAATTTTGGTAATCATCTTCTATCCTTTTATAAATCAATCCTACCACAAACGGCTTGGTTTATGAGTGTGGTTTTGTATTCTTTTATGAGTTTTATTTGTTTTTCGGTTTTTTCTATCAATAAATCTATTTTTTCGCATTTTTTATCTAAGAAATTTGCGATTTGTTCTTGCTCTTTTAATGGTGGAAGTGGAATTTTAAGATTTCCTATAAATTCCCAACTTGCTCGTGGCATTTTTGTTCCATAGGTTGAACTATCTACAATATCTATAAATAAAAATGAAAGCATTAAAAATTTTATAAATTTATTATTTTCTGATTTTATCTTTAAAACTAAAAATTCACTAACGCAAATTCCATCCTTATTGGCTAAAAATACTTTTGCAAGATATGGGCGTAATTTTCCAAATAAGATATCTCCCTTTTCAAATCCTATTCCATCTTCTTCAAACACCATTTCACTTGTTGGAATATATTTGCCGGTTTTACTTTCTATATTTTCAAGCCCAACTTTAAAATCAATATTATTGTTTTTCTGATTTCTCAAATAAGTGATATATTTAAGTTTCCTTATTTCCCAATGCTGTGGAATTTCGCCAAGATATTCTATGCCACTATCTTTGAAATTTACATTTTTATCAAGTCCTTTTGTGATGGTTTCGTTTATCAAGGCTTGCTTTTGTTCTTTTAAAAGGCTAATGAGTTTTTCTTTTTTCTCTATGAAATTTTTAATTTGCTCGCATTTTTCATCTAAGAAATTTGCGATTTGCTCTTGCTCTTTTAGTGGTGGGATAGGTAAAGACATTTTTTTAAAATCTAAATAATCTATACTTTCTCTAATTTCCATAATACCATAAGCATATATTTTTAAAAATTTTTGTACATTTTTAATTTGAAATAAATAAGAATAATAACTCATTAAATATTTTGGACTATTTATATAAAAAACCAAATAAATAGGACTAACTAAACCATTATATGCAGAAACTCCTAAAGAACCAATTACGGCATTCATTTTGTTTAATACTAAATCATTAATTCTTGCAATTTTATAGCTTTGCAAATCTTCTTTTGATTTATTACCTATATTGCCTTTTTCTTCATAAGGAACTACACCGATATCTTTAATTAAAGAAAGAATAGTGTGTAATTTCAAATTTGTATTTTGTTCATTTCTTTGATTAAAAACTGCTTTTAATGGTTTAATTTCCCAATGCTCTGGAATTTCCCCAAGCCATTCTATACCACTATCTTTGAAATTTTTCATTGCATTATCTCTTTTAAAAGATCTTGCACTTCTTTTTCTAGCTTTTCTAATTCGCTGTTTATTTCTTCTAGTTTTCTTGGTGGAGTATAGGTATAAAAGTATTTGTTAAAAAGTATTTCATAACCCACACTGGCACTATCCCAAGCTATCCAAGAATTTTTCACATAGGGTTTTACTTCTGTGTCGTAGTAGCTTTGTATGTTTGTTTTGAGTGGGATTTTTTCGGTGTTGTTGGTTTTGTCACTATCGATGATGAGGTTTTCTTCGCTTTTTTTGAGTTTTACATCTAAAAAGCTTATGAATTCGTTTCTATCTTCAAAATCTTGTGGGTTTTGTTCTAACTCCTGTAATTTTTCTAAGATTTTGTCTTTGTCTTTGAATTTTGCAAATTTTTCATCATCTTTTAAAACTTCTATACTTTTTGGTTTTTCTATGGTGATTTTAATATAGCCAAAGTCTTCATTGTCATAAATTTTGCAGTCTTTGTTAGGAATATTTTCTAAAAATAACTTAGTGATTTTTTCTATATGTTCTTTTGTCATTTCATTTTGTTTAGAGCCTAAAGACTTTTTCATCTTAGAAAAATATTCTTCGCTTGTAGCGTTTATAAGCTGGACTTTGCCTTTTTTATGTTCTGGCTTTTTGTTGGTGATGATCCATATGAAGGTAGGAATTCCTGTATTGTAAAACATATTTGTAGGTAGAGCGACTATAGCTTCAAGATAGTCTTTTTCTATGATGTGTTTTCTTATGGCTACCATGCCACTATCTGAGTTAAAAAGTGATGAGCCATTATGCACGCTTGCGATGCGAGAGCCTAAAGGGGTATCTGTTTTCATCTTGCTAAGCATATTGAGCAAAAACATCATTTGTCCATCGCTTTTGCTTGTGATACCTACGCTAAATCTTGGGTCATTGCAAGTTGAATTTGAGCCTTTCTTTTCTACACCTAGAATTTTTTGATCATTTTCCCAAGACTTGCCATAAGGTGGATTGCTAAGCATGAAATCAAATTTTTTATCTTGTTGATCATTGCTTAAAGTGGAGCCAAATTTTATATGATCTGGATCTTCGCCTTTTATTAGCATATCTGCTTTGCATATGGCGTAGGTTTCGGGGTTGATTTCTTGTCCGTAAAGATAGATGTTTGCTTTTGACTGTATAAGGCCATCAGGATCTGTGATGAATTCTTTTGACTCTGTGAGCATTCCACCGCTTCCACAAGCATTATCATAAATAAGCCATGTTCCTTTTTTGATCTGTTCTTTTACGGGTAAAAATACAAGATGAGTCATAAGCTCTATGATCTCTCTTGGAGTAAAATGCTCTCCGGCTTCTTCGTTGTTTTCTTCGTTGAATTTACGAATGAGTTCTTCAAAAACATACCCCATGCCAAGGTTACTTAAGCCTTTGTGGATAACATTTCCTTTTTCATCTAAGATATCTTCTATGCCAAAATTTACCCTAGGTGAGCAAAATCTCTCTATCACTCCAAAAAGTATGTTTGATTCTTCTAGGGTGTCAAGTTGGTTTTTGAATTTGAATTTTGAGATGATATCTTTGATATTTTCACTAAAACAATCCAAATAATTTTCAAAATTTATTCTGATATTTTTTGGATCATTTAGAAGGGTTTGTAGGCTAAATTTAGAATAATTAGAAAAGCCTAGGTTATTTCCTTGTTTTCCACCTAGTATAAAATCTAAATTTTCAAATTTATCTTTATAAGTGTCGTAAGTTTCGAGAACTTTATCTTTTGTAGGTTCTAAAACCGCATCTACTCTTCTTATAATCGTCATAGGTAAAATAATATCGCGGTATTTGCCCTTTACATAAACATCACGAAGTAAATCATCTGCCACACTCCATATAAAGTTGATAATGGGTTGGAATTGACTTTGATTCATGATGATTTCCTTTTGTTTTTATTTATAATATATTATATAAAATCATCAATAAAAATCTTATAAACAGTTTTAAAATCTAAGCTATAAATATGAAAAATCGAAAGAAATAAAAAATGGTGGCTCCGATTGGACTTGAACCAACGACCACCACCATGTCAAGGTGGTGCTCTACCAACTGAGCTACGGAACCTTAAAAATGAAAATTATATAAAAATATTTTTACATTGTGCTTAAAATCACTTTTTAACTCTTTTCATATCATTTAGCCATAAGTCTAGCTGTGCTTCAAAACCTATGCCTTTGCTATGATAAAATTTCAAATCTTTTTCTAGATATCTTTGTTTAACCCAACCCCCAAAATCATGCGGGTAAAGGTAGTTTTTTCTTTGTGGGTTGTTATTATCAAGATAAGGGAGTATTTTTAATGCAGGGTTGTTTTGTACATAATTTAGTGCTTCATTTATAGCAAGATAGCTTGAGTTTGACTTAGGCGAACTTGCTAAAAACACCACACATTGTGCTAAGATGATCCTAGCTTCAGGATAGCCTATGTTTTTTACTGCTATGAGTGTGCTTGTGGCTAGGTTAAGTGCTTGTGGGTTTGCATTTGAGATATCTTCACTTGCAAATATCACTAATCTTCTAGCGATAAAATCCGCACTTTCGCCCCCATCGATCAACCTCGCAAGATAATACAAACTCGCATCTACATCACTTCCTCTTAAGCTTTTTATCATAGAACTAGCTAGTTTATAGTGTGTGTCTTTGCTTGAAGTGCCATCGCTTAAAACATTTGCTCTTAATTTTTTCAAAGTTTCAAGTGTGATATGAGTGCTATCTAAAGCCAAAGCAAACTCACATAAATTTAAAAAGCTTCTTGCATCATTTGCACTAGAAGTGATTAAAAAGTCTTTGGCATCATCATCGATTTTGCATTGGAGTTTTTCTTGTACCTTTGTGGCAAGTTTTTCTAAGTCTTTATACTCTAAACCTTTAAATTCAAAAAGCATACTTCTGCTTCTTATGCCTGAAGTTAAAGTAAAATAAGGGTTTTCAGTGCTTGCACCTATGAAAAGGCATTTTTGATTTTCCAAAGGGATTAAAAGCATTTCTTGTTGGGTTTTTGAAAGCCTATGTACCTCATCAATAAATATCAAAGGTTTATATAAAGAATTTTCATAATTACTTAGTATTTTTCTAAGCTCTTCAAGTTTAAAATTCCCTCCATCAAATTCATAAAAATCAAGTTTATACTCATACGCTATTGCTCTTGCAAAAGAAGTCTTCCCGCAACCTGCTGGGCCAAAAAATACACTATGAGGGAGTTTTGAAACTTGTATGAATTTTTTAAAAATTTCTACTAAATTTTCTTGTCCTAAAACCTCATCTAAAGTTTTAGGACGAAAAGTTAAGCTTAAATTTGTCATTGTGGATTTATGGTAAGTCTTTCACCATTAATGATAGTTGTAACATCACTTTTGTTAGAATCATCATAGATAAAATCAAGCATATAAGAGCCATTATTATCTACAAAATAAGTATCAAAATTTGCAAAATCAGGCCAAATTTGACTTGGAAGAATTTCAGTGTTTGCGTGAAATTGTGATTTTATATTATTTTCAGTGAAAATAGTTTGTCCATTTGCGTCAAATTTTTTACCTTCTTTTTCAAAGCTTAGGTTATTTAAGATGATTTGTGGGTTTGCTTTTAAAAACTGACTTGCTAAAAGCATCATAGAAAAAATATCAGTGTTTGAATTTTGCATTAAGCTATCATAAGCTTTTTTAGAAAGATTATTAAAATTCATATCTAAGTTAATGTTATTTAGCATAAAGTTTTCATTTGCAAGGTTAAATTTAGCTAAATCTAGTTTTAAAACACTATCATAATCATTTTGAGCATTTTGAGCTGTTTTTGCAAAAATTTTTAATTTATCAAAGTCAAAAGCAATAGAACTTATAAAATTAGCACTATCAATGCTTATGTTTTGCTCACTATTTCTACTAGGGCTAAAAATATCACTAAAACTTAATTTTTGTATAGGAAATTCAGAAATTTTGATATTTTTTGCTTCTAATTTTTCTTCATGAGATAGTTGTTCTAATAAAACATAACCTAGATTAAGTTCCATATTTTTTACAAATTCCTCAGAACCTGTAATCTTAAAAGATGTATTATTTAAAACTAAATTTGTATCATTGCGGGTAAAATTAATATCATTTATTTTTGCATCGATGTTAATGTCTCCACCTTTTGCACTAACTAAAATTTTAAAGATTTCTTCATTTGGGAAAATGCCTTTTAAGTCTTCATTTTCATTCAAAATAGAAACGATGGCATTATTACTTGCAAAAAAATTATTGGAAAAATCCACATTCACTTTAAAACTATAAGGTAAATCATTAAGTGTAGCTATAAAACTTCCTTTGGAATTTAAAAGTCCTTTAGTGTAATTAGTATCTTCAACATTATAATATGCTGTATCTTGACTCATTTGTGCAAAGATTTTTTCATTGATTGAGTTAATATAAGAAGCTGAGGTAAAAAACCCTATAACTAGTAAAATTACTACTACAACCCCTGCGATGATTTTTTTCATTCATTTTCCTTAAGTGAAATTTTAAAAATTATATATTTTTATTACTAACTAATGCTTATAAAATTCTCACATTTATACATTACTTAACTTTTTTACTTATAATTGCACTATTTAAAATCAAAGGTAAAAAAATGAAACTTTTTGGAACAGATGGAGTACGCGGTAAAGCGGGGGAGTTTTTGGATTCATTTTTAGCAATGCGTTTGGCTATGGCTGCTGGAATTTATTTTAAAGACAAAGCCCTTACAAACAATATCTTAGTAGGAAAAGATACAAGAAGAAGTGGTTATATGATAGAAAATGCTATCGTTTCAGGACTTACTTCTATAGGTTATAATGTTATAGAAATAGGCCCTATGCCAACACCTGCTATTGCGTTTTTAACTGAAGATATGCGTTGTGATGCAGGGATTATGATATCAGCTTCACACAATCCTTACTATGATAATGGCATTAAATTTTTTGATGCACACGGAAATAAACTTGATGAGCAAGCAGAAGCAAAAATAGAAGAAATTTATTTTAATGATAAACTCATAGAAGAAGCAAGAACAACAAAATCACAAATTGGTCAAGCAAAAAGAATTGATGATGTGATAGGAAGATATATTGTTTCTATAAAAAATTCTTTTCCTAAAGAGCTGACTTTAAAGTCTTTACGCGTTGTGTTAGATGTGGCTCATGGAGCTTCTTATAAGGTAGCACCTACGGTTTTTAAAGAACTTGGTGCAGATGTGATTGTGATCAATGATAAGCCAAATGGTTTAAATATCAATGAAAATTGCGGGGCTTTACATCCTTTAAATTTAGCTTTAGAGGTAAAGAAATTTAGAGCAGATGTGGGTTTTGCTTTTGATGGGGATGCGGATCGTTTGGTTGTTGTGGATGAAAAAGGCGAAGTAGCTCATGGAGATAGTCTTTTGGGTGTTTTAGCTTTATTTTTGAAAAAACAAGGCAAGTTAAAATCAAGTGTAGTTAGCACTATAATGAGCAATGGTGCTTTAAAAGAGTTTTTAACTAAACATAAAATCACACATGAAACTTGCAATGTAGGCGATAAATATGTACTTGAAAAACTCAAAGAATGCGGTGGAAATTTTGGTGGTGAGCAGAGTGGGCATATTATCTTTAGTGACTATGCAAAAACTGGAGATGGTTTGGTAGCTGCTTTACAATTTAGTGCTTTAATGCTAAGTGAAGCAAAAAGTGCAAGTGAAATTTTAAATCAAGTTAAACCTTACCCACAGCTTTTGCATAATCTTAAAATTTCAGAGAAAAAAGACTTAAGCAAGCTTGCAGGCTTAGAAGAGTTGAAAAAAGATTTAGAAAAAAAAGGAATTGCTAGTTTGTTTAGGTATTCAGGTACGGAAAATTTAATACGCTTATTACTTGAAGCAAAAGATATTAAGCTTTTAGAAAAAGAAATGAAAGCTGTTGAAAGCTTTTTTATGAAAGCATTGAATGCTTAAAATTTTATCTTTAAAATTTTGGCTTGTTTTTGCTTTAGTTTTTATACTAGATCAAGTAAGTAAGTATTTGTTTTTGCAAGGGCTTGAGTATAAGGGTGAATTTTTTGATTTAGTTTTAACCTATAATACCGGTGTAGCCTTTTCAATGTTTGCATTTTTAGGAGAGTATTTAAAATACATACAACTTGTTTTTATTTTGGCTTTGTTTGCGTATTTGCTTTATCAAAAAGAATTTTTTAAAACACATTTGATCGCTTTTGCTATTATGCTATCTGCTGGGTGTTCAAATTTACTTGATCGCTTTGTGCATATAGGTGTGGTGGATTTTGTATTTTGGCATAAGTGGTTTGAATTTGCTGTGTTTAATTTAGCTGATGTGATGATAAACATTAGTGTAGCTTTGATTTTAATAAAAGAAATTTTTAATAAAAAAGGAGAAAAATGTTAGATTTTTTAACTGACTGGTATTTGTGGATTAAAATGGTGCATTATTTAGCTTTTGTTTCTTGGATGGCTGGATTGTTTTATTTACCAAGACTTTTTGTCTATCATACAGAGCATAAAGATAATAAAGGCTTTGTAGAAGTGGTAAAAATTCAAGAAAGAAAATTGTATTTTTATATCCAAACTCCTGCGATGATAGTAACTTTAATAAGTGGAAGTTTGATGTTGCATGTAAATAAAGTTTTGATGGTTGGATCAGGATTTATGCATGCTAAATTAACCTGTGCTTTGCTTTTGATTATTTATCATTTGCAAAATTATTATTATTTAAAACAACTTCAAAATGATACTTGCAAAAAGAGTGGGAAATTTTTTAGAGCTTATAATGAAATTCCAACGATATTATTTATAATTATTGCTATTATGATGGTGGTAAGACCATTTTAGTAAAAAGCCTTTAAAGGCTTTTTATCCTTTAAACTCCATACTTTTAAAATCAAGTGGATCAACATTTTCTTGCATGATATTAATGTGTTCTTTATCTTGTAAGCGTTTATTATCTCTAAATACAGCACGCACTAAATCCATACCGGTGTAAAAATCTTTCATTAATACCATAAACAAATAACGCCCAAATTCACTTGTGTATAAAGTATTATTTTCTTTTTTTATAGCCTTGCTTAGCTTAAGACCTAAAAGTTCTATGAAAAGATCTTTTTCTAAATTGCAATCTAAAGTTTTGTTAAATTTATCAATCTCGATTTTACCTGCAAACATTTCAGTTAAAAAGACATATTTGATGATTTCTTTTTTACCAAAATTAGCTTTAGCAATATTTGCATTTTGCTTTTCTTTGATGAGTTTAGAATAATCATTTAAATTAAAAGCATTGATTAAAAGCTCTCTATCTAAAAAGCTAAAAGCCCCACTTCCCACGCCTAAATACTCATGGTGGCTACTTACATACTCATCATTAAAGCTACTTTTTTCTAAAGAAAATGACCATGCATTATTTCTTTCATAATCTTTGAAAAAATCTATAATGATTTTATAAAACTCAAATTCATTATCTTTAAAACTTACTCCTAGAGTTTTTGCGATATTATCTTTTGTGAGGTTTGATTTCATTAAAGGATAAGTTGTGATTTGTTGAGGTTTTAAATTTTTGGCTATTTCTAAATCATTGAGTAATTGCTCTTTAGTTTGAGAAGGAAAGTTAAAAATCAAATCAAGACTCATAATAGGAAGCACGCCTATAGCTTTAGAAAGCTTTTCTTGAAGCTCTTTACTTGAACCAAATTTATGATATCTTGCTACTTTTTTTAAAGTATCATCATCAAAACTTTGTATACCACAACTTAAACGATCTATAAGCCCTTTAAACATTTCTAGCTTTTTAGGTTCGATATGATTAGGATCGCTCTCACAAGAAATTTCTTTAATATTAAATAATTTTTTGCAAAGTTCTAAAGTTTTAGCAAGTTCTTCTTCGTTGATCAAAGTAGTGCCGCCACCCACATACATAGAAGTAAAATCAAATCCTTTGTCTTTGATTTGTTTGATTTCTTCTCTTAAGCTTTCAAAATATCTTTTTGCTAAATCTTCACTATAATAATACTTATGAAAACTACAATATGGACAAAAAGTATGGCAAAATGGTATATGAGCATAGAGCATATAAGATTTTTTTGGATTAACTTTTTTTTCTTGTCCTTCTTTTAAAAGTTTCACATCAAAACCATTCTCTAAAGATTTTTGCATGGCTTTATGTGAGTAAGAAAGAGCTAAGTTTTGTAAAAAATTCATATTTTTCCTAAAAATTTCATTTTGTAGTTATTTAAAAAGACTATAATTGTATCATATTTTTACAAAGGCTTTATAATGAAAAATATTTTTATAGCATTTTTTGTATTTTTATTAGGGCTTATAAGCGTGTCAAATTCTGCACCTTTAGATGAAATTTTTCAAGATGTTAATGTTTCAGGTAATATGCGTTATCGTTTTGAGCATAATAGCCCAAAAGATAGAGGAAATAATAATTTTAATCAAAGAATTCAAATTCAAATGCATTAATAACTAAGCCTTAAAGGCTCAGTTGTTATAAAAGTTTTCTTTTAAGTTTTCTTCCATAGCTTTGATATTTTCTTTTGATTCTTCTTTAGCGTTAAATCCACCACCAAAGGCTTTCATAACATCTACAATGGAATTTGCAAGCTCATAAGATGAGTTAGTATAAGAAAGTTTAGCATTTAGGTAATTTCTTTGATCTTGTAAAAAATCAGCTAAATTAATCACGCCATTTTCATATCTTAAGGTAGAAATTTCATAAATTTTACTTTGAGCTAGAAATAAATTTTTATAATTTTGCTCATTTTCATAATAGCTTTGGCGGTTAAATAAAGCAAGTCTTATTTCCCCAAAGGCTGTTTTTAAGGTGTTTTCATATTGTAAAAACGCTTCATCTTTGGTAAGTTTTGCGATATTAACATTATTCATAATCTCACCCCAATGAAAAATCGGCATTGCAAAATTTCCAGCCACATTCCAAGTATTGCTTCCATGTTTGACTAAAAGATCTAAATCATTACTTTGAAAGCCCAAAAGTCCTGTTAAAGAAAGGTTTGGTAAAAATGCAGTTCTGGCTACTCCAACAAGATAGTTTTTTTCTTCTAAAATTTTTAAACTAGCTTGTACATCAGGTCTTTGAAGCAAAATTTCACTACCAATGCCCTCAGGTATGCTAAGCTCGTATTGTCCTATTTTTTTATACTCTATGCTATTATAAAGTATATCATCAATATCATTTGAAGTTAAGATTTTTAAAGCTTTGATATTAGCTTCTTTTTGAATTTTAGCATTTGTGAGTAAAACTCTTGAATTTTCAAGTTCAGCTTTAAATTTGTTAAGCTCATACTCACTAATTACTCCAAGTTTAAAATGCTCTAATTTTAACTCATAAGTTTTTTGGTAACTTTGGGTTGTTTCTTCTAAAATTTTTACTTGCTCACTTAAGCTTGCTAGATTAAAATAAGTTTTTACTACATTAGAAATTAAGCTTAATCTTGCACTTTCATAGTCAAACTCACTAGCTTGTAATTTTGCTTTTGAAGCATTATAAGTATCTCTGTATTTACCCCATAAATCTACTTCATAACTTAAATTTAAACCCATATTAAAATCATTGCCATAGACAAATTCATTACTTTTGTTGCTTGGAGCATTGATGCTAGTTTTTGCTCTTGCTCCGCTAGCACTTCCGTCTAGTTTAGGAAGTAGATCGCTTCTTGCTATACCTAAAGCTTCATAAGCTTTTTGTAAATTCATATATGCAATTTGCAAGTCGTTATTGTTTTTTAAAGCTTGATCGACTAAGGTGTTTAAATAATTATCATCAAAAGCTTTCCACCATTGTTTGTTAATGCTAATGTTTTGATCTAAGCTTTTAGTGTAATTTACATCTTTAATTTCTAAATTTGGTTTTAAACTGCAAGCTGTTATTAAAAAACAACTTGCAAAAATTATTAACTTACGCATTGATTTTACCTCTTTTTTTATCAAGCCATTTATTAAAACTTTCTAGTAAATAGAAAAATAAAGGTACAAAGAAAATGGCTATAGTAGAAGCTGCTATCATACCACCTATAATACCTGTACCTATCGCATGGCGGCTTGCGCTTCCTGCTCCATATGCAAAGAAAAGCGGTAAAATACCACAAATAAATGCCAATGAAGTCATTACAATAGGTCTAAATCTCAATTTTGCTGCACTAATAGAAGCTTCAAAAATACTCTTTCCTTTTTTAAGATGCTCTTCCATAGCAAATTCAACAATCAAAATGGCATTTTTAGCAGAAAGGCCTATTAAAAGTAAAAGTCCTGTTTGAAAATATATATCATTTTCTAATCCTCTAAGCCATACAAAAAGCAAAGAACCAAATACTGCAAAAGGCACAGCCGTAATTACTGCTAAAGGCATGAGCCATCTTTCATATTGTGCTGCTAGAATTAAAAATACAAATAATAGTCCTAGCATAAATGCTATTTGTCCAGCACCGCTACTTGTAACTTCTTGATAAGCTGAACCTGACCAAGCAATAGAATAATCCTCTCCTAAAGTTTCTTTTGCCACTTGTGCAATTGCATCAATGGCTTGTCCTGAAGTATAGCCAGGAGCAGGATCACCTTGCACTAAAGCCGATGGAAACATATTAAAGCGTTTTACATCATCAGGACCAACACTTCTTTGTAATGTTAAAACGCTATCTAGAGCTATCATAGAACCATCTTTTGATCTAACAAAGATGTTTTTTAAAGCATTTTGAGTATTTCTAAAATCTCCAATTGCGCTTATATTTACACGATAATTTTTTCCAAGCATAGAAAAATCATTTACATAATAAGTTCCTATGGTGGCATTTAGAGTGCTAAATACATCAGCTAAATTTAAACCATAAAGTTTTACTTTATCGCGATCAATTTCTAGTTTTAATTGCGGAAAATTAGTATCAAGCGTTGTTCTTACATTGTGAAGTTCGGGACGCTTGTTTGCTGCTTCAACTAATTTATTTACATCAATTTGAATTTGATCATAACTTTTTCCGCTACGATTTTGTGCATACATCTCAAAACCACCAGTTAAGCTTAAACCTTGGATTGGTGGTGGATTAACAAAGAAAGTTTGAAAATTTGGATTTAAGAAGTATTGTTTGTTATAAGATCCAACTAAATCAAAACTACTAATATCTCTATCATCCCAATTTTTCAAATTAACAAACATTGCTCCAGAATTTTCTTTTAAAGAACCTGTAAAAAGATCATAGCCTATAAGTCCTACCACATTAGTTACATTCTCATTTTTGCGGATTTCTTCTGCCATAGCATCCATTGATTGAGTAGTTCTATTAAGCGAAGATGCTGCGGGTAGATTGACAATAGTTAAAAAGTTTCCTTGATCTTCATTTGGAACAAGTGAATTTGGAACAAGTTTGAAAAGTCCATATAAACCACCCAAAAAGATTACAAAAATTAACATAAAACGCACTGTTCTTTTAAGTATATAAGCCACACCAGCGCCAAAAACTTCGGTAGACCAATCAAAAATATCATTAAATTTTTTCACAAAGTAAAAAGGTTCACCTTCATTTCTTCTTAAAAAAATTGCACATAAAGAAGGAGTTAGTGTTAAAGCTACAAAGCCTGATATAGTAACAGATATTGCTAAGGTTATGGCAAATTGTTTTTGGATTTCTCCTACAAAACCTGATATAAATGAAACGGGTATGAAAACCGCACAAAGTACAAGAACTATAGAAACAACAGGTGCAGCAACTTCATCCATAGCTTTAATAGCTGCTTCTTTTATACTTATATTTGGATCTTCATGCATAATTCTATCGATATTTTCAACTACTATAATTGCATCATCAACAACAATACCAATAGCCAATACTAAGGCAAAAAGCGTAAGTAGATTGATACTAAAACCTAAGACATATAATCCTGCAAAAGTTCCCAAAATAGAAACAGGAACAGCAATCATTGGTATAATAGTTGAGCGGAAATTTTTTAAGAACAAATACATTACAATTACAACTAAAATTAATGCTTCAAAGAAAGTTTTTACCACTTCTTTAATGGAAGCTTTAATAAATATAGTTGTATCATAAGGCACTTTATAAGTTAATCCTTCAGGGAAATTTTTAGAAAGTTCTTCAAATTTTTTCTGCACTAATTCTGCTGTATTTACAGCATTTGCTCCGGTTTGTAAGAAAATCAAAATAGGAGTAGCGTCATTTCCGTTTAATCTACCTTTAAAAGTATATTCTCTTGATCCTAAAGAAACTTCGGCTACATCTTTAAGTCTTAAAAAAGAGCCATCACTATTTGCTCTTATGATAATATCTTCAAATTCTTTAGTATTTTTTAATCTTCCTTGCATAGTTACTGAATACACATAAGGAGATCTTTCCACCACAGGTTCTTGACCTATCTTACCAGTAGCATATTGAGCATTTTGCTCGCTAACTGCAGCAATAACATCAGTTGCAGTAACTTGATATTTGTTTAACAAATCAGGATTAAGCCAAATTCTCATAGAATAATTTCTTGCACCAATAGCTACGGCATTACCCACACCAGGAACCCTAGCAAGATCATCTAAAATATTTAATGCAGCATAATTATACACTTCGAGTGAATCCATAGAGCCATCAGGAGAATATAAAGTAGCAACTTCTAATATACTTGAACCGGTTTTTCTTACACTAACGCCAGTTTTTTTAACATCTTCAGGTAGTTTTGCCATAGCAGCTGAAATTCTATTATTAACATCAACTGTTGCTTGGTCAGGATCTGTACCTATATTAAAATATACACTTAAGCTCATATCTCCTGAAGAGCTTGAAGTTGAATCCATATAAATCATATTTTCAACCCCATTGATTGCATCTTCAAGAGGAATAGCCACCGTTTGAGCCACCGTTTGAGCATCAGCTCCTGAGTAAGTTGCACTTACCTTAACAACGGGTGGAGTTAAGGAAGGATATTGCTCCACGGGTAAAGAATAAAGTCCTATAATACCTGCTAAAGAAATGATAATAGCTACAACAGAAGCAAATACAGGTCTTTCTATAAAGAATTTAGAAAACATTATTTATTCTCCATTACGCTAACACTTGCACCAGGACGGATTTTTTTGAAGTTATTTAAAATCACTTTATCCCCATTTTTTAAGCCCTTATCAATAATTGCTTTATCAGAAGTTTGATAAATAACATTAACAATAGTTTTAACTACTTTTCCATCTACAAGGGTATAAACATAAGTAGCACTATCATCTTGCAAAAGCGCAACTTGAGGAATTTCAAAACCATCTTTTTGAACAAAACCACCAACATGAACATTTGCAAAAGAGCCAGGCATTAAGTTTGAATTGTTGTTATCAAAAATAGCCTTTGCTTTTACTCCACCACTATGAGTATCTATAACGCTATCTACGAAATATAATTTTCCATTGAAAAGTTCTCCACCAACATTAGCTTGTACTTGGATATTTTCTAATTTCCAATTGCCGCTTTGAATATTTTTATTCATATTGATTTTATCTACATCAGAAATATAAAAATCTGCAAAAATTGGGTTAATGTTTGTAATGCGTACAAGTTCAGTAGATGAAGCATTTACATAATCACCCACATCTATTAATGCATCACCTAAAATTCCATCAAAAGGAGCACTTACTATGGTGTATTTTAAGTCTAATCTTGCATTAGCAAGTTTTGCTCTAGCGCTTTCTAGATTAGCTTTTGTGGAGTTAAATTTAGCTAAACTTGCATCAAATTCTTTTTGTGAAATAGCATTTTTTTCTATTAAAATACTATCTCTTTTAAAATTTTTTTCAGCATCATCAAAATTAGCTCTTGCCACCAAAGCTTCTCCATAAGCCATATTTACACTTGCTTGGTATTTGTCAGGTTCTATAAGAAAAAGCTTATCGCCTTTTCTTACAGCTTGACCACTTTTGAAGTATTTTGCTTTGATTTCACCGCTTACTTTAGGTTTGACTACTACATCTAATTCAGTGCTTAATCTCGCAGGATAAGTAAACTCTAAAGGTAAATTAGCACTTTGCATAGTCATAATACTAACAGGTTGAGGAGGGAGTTGTTTAACTTGTGCATTCTTATCATCTGAACATGCTATAAAGATAAGAGAAGCGCAAGCTAGAGTTAAAAGTTTTGTTTTCATTTGTTTCCTTAAGTTATTTATTTAGCTAAATAAAAAGTAATTTATATTACAAAATTAATAAATATTATTTTATCAATCTTTAGTTAATTAAAATTAACAAGTCCTTGAGTAAAAAGCTTTACGATTTTTTTTGCATGGCTTTGTTGTTCTTTTTTATTCATTGAAACTTTATTTTCAAAAGTGCTTTGTATAAAAAATGTCCCTCTAAGCATAGCACAAAAAGTATAACTTAAAAATTCAGCATTTTGAGCTAAAATTTCATTTTCTTCTTCAAATCTTTTTCGAAGAACATATTCTACTTCTTTTCTATTGCTTCCTTTAAACCATTTTCCAAAATCAAATTTTTCATTATAAATTTCAGAATACAAAAGTCTTACTATAGCTATAGTTTTGGTGTCGTTAAAAATCCCTAAATAAGCTTTTGCAAATTGATATAAGAATTCTTCTAAATTAGCATCAGGTGAAAGTCGCATATTCTTTTTCAAAATAGCTAAAAAATGATTTTCTGCAAAATCATTTAAAACTGCTTCAAATAAACCTTCTTTACTTTTAAAATGCTCATATACGCAAGAAAAAGATCCACCAGCTTGTTTGATAATATCTTTAAGATTAGTTGCTTCGTAGCCATTTTTTAAAAATGACTCCGCAGCGATTTGTTTGATTTTTTCAAGCCTTGCTTGAGATTTTGAAGAAATTCTTTTTTTCATTTTAGTATTTTTTATGCTCTATGATAGAATTTTTAGGATATACAAAATTACTCTCGCGTAATATGACAATATTTTTATCATCAAGTGCATAGGCTTTGATGGTTAATGGTATTACAGTGTCTTTTCTATCATTATCGGCTAATTTTTTAGTAGCTTTTAAAACAACTATATGTTTATCTTTTTCGCCAGCTTTTAGTTTAAAAGATTTTTTAGGTCTAATGATTTCTAAGCCATCTTCAATGCCTTGTAATTTTACATCAAAATAATACTCATGAGTTTTATTATCGGTGTTTTGAAATAAAAATACATAAGCATTACTAATAATTAATTCTCCATCATGGGTTTTTCTGATTTGATAAAGCTCACTAGAACGGTTGATATTTAAAAGCATATTTTCTTTTTTACTTCCCATAAAAACTAAAGCCACAAAAACACCACACAAAACAACTAAATATCCAATAGTTCTAAATCTAAAATATTTTACTTTTTCCCTTGTTTCAATAGCTTTTGCACTAGTCCAATTAATTAAGCTAGGACGATTAAATTTGGCTTGAACTTTTGAACAAGCATCGGCACATTCAAGACAATTAATACACTCAAGTTGCATTCCTTGGCGTATATCTATATGTGTAGGACAAATTTTTACACAGGCTTCACATCCTATACATTCACCTTGTGGTGGCTTTTGATAAAGTTTGGTATGTCCATCATAAATCATACCTCCTCTTTTATCATCATATATTACTTGAACGGTGTTATTATCAAACATTACAGATTGAATTCTTGCATAAGGACATACATAAACACAAAATTTTTCACCCAAATATACTATATCAAAAGTAAAAGCCAAAGAAGCGCAAAATAAAATCCCTAAAAGTAATAAATGATCAGCAGGATTTTGAATGTATGTAAAAAAATCTTCAGGTGGTACAAAATACCATAAAAATGCACTCATCATTAACAATGAAAAAAGATAAAAAATCACAATACTTAAAGCTTTTTTGACGAAAAATCCACTGACTTGCTTTTGTTTATTTGCTGTGCTTTTATGAATTTTAAAGATTTTTGTTTGTAAAAGATCTCTATAAATAACTCTAGCAATAGTTTGAGGACAGCTCCAAGCACACCAAATTCTTCCTGCTAAAGTAGTAACAAAAAGTATAGTTAAAAACATACCCATGATAACAAAAGGCATTAAATACAGCTCTTGAGTATCAAAAGCGATAAAAAATAAATTAAGTTTTTTATGATCAAAGCTTAATAAAAAGAAATGATTTCCATTTATTTTTATAAAAGGTAGTGCTATAAAAATGATCATAGAAATGATATAAGCTATATATCTTTTTTTAGTATAGTTTGTGATGTGAGCATTCATTTTATTTTCCTTAGAAATATTTCTTTATATTGTAGTATTAGAAAAATTAAATCAAACTTTGTCTTAATTAATAATTTATATTTAATTTTTATTTATATAATTATTACAAAAATAAGTTTTCTTTTCAAGAAAATTATGATATAATCTTTATTTTAAAATTTATTTAAAGAAAGGTGGTGAGGGTCGTGCCAGGAATCAAGGTACATCCTAATGAGTCTTTTGATGAAGCGTATAGAAAATTCAAAAAGCAAGTAGATAGAAATCTAGTTGTTACTGAAGTTCGCGCTAGAAGATTTTTTGAGCCTATGACTGAAATTCGCAAAAAACAAAAAATTTCAGCACGCAAAAAAATGCTTAAAAGACTTTATATGCTTAGACGCTACGAGTCAAGACTCTAATACCAAAAAGCCGAGAAATCGGCTTTCTTCGTTAAAATATTTATGTTTTTTTGGATTATAATTATTCATTTTTTCGGACTTATTTTACCAGGACCTGATTTTTTCTTAGTAAGTTCATATGCATTAAGAGAAGGGGTTAAAAGTGCTTTAAAGGCAAGCTTGGGAGTAAGTTTAGCTGTTAGTATATGGATTATACTTTCTATACTCGGATTAAATGTCGTTTTTCATAAATTCCCATTTTTACAAATTATACTATCAAGTTTTGGAGCATTTTATCTTTTGTATTTATCTTTTAAGATTTACAAGAATACAAAAAATGACAAAATTAAAGTTCAAAAAACTTATATATCTGCATTTTTAAGTGGAATGATTACAAATTTATCTAATCCTAAAGCAATTTTTTATTTCGCCAGTGTTTTTGCAAGTTTTGATTTTACACAAATGCGATGGATGTTGATAGTCTTGATATTTGTTTTGATTTTAGAAACTATAATTTATTTTTCTTTGATTTCTTTATTATTTTCTAAACCATTTATGGTAAGAATTTATCAAAAGAATTTAAAACTTATTGATTATCTAAGTGCTTTTATATTTTTTGTTTTTGCTGTGTTTATTTTAAGTAGTAATTTAATGACTATGATAAACTAAAACAATTAATTTTTATTAATACTTTTTTTGTTAAAATCTTATTAAGTTAAATTTATAAATTTTTATAGGAAAGATTATGAAACACATTAAAACTATACTCAAACTTAGTATGATAAGTGGTATTGCTGCAATTAGTGCAGGTGCTTTAAGTGCATGTAGTAATAATACAAATGATTCTAGCAATAACGCTTTAAGTCAAGCGGCAAATACTCAAGGGGCCTTTGTTATTATTGAAGAAACCGCTCCAAATCAATACAAAATCAAAGATCAATTTCCAAGTGATGAAACTAGGGTAGTCTTAAAACAACTTGATGGAACTGAAAGGGTTTTAAGCAAAGAAGAAATGGATAAATTAATCCAAGAAGAAGCTGCTAAAATAGACAATGGTACTTCAAATTTAACAAATCCAAACAATGCTCAAATGAGTAGCGGGGGGCTTTCTTTAGGCGAGACATTGCTTGCGAGTGCGGCTGGAGCTATTTTGGGAAGTTGGATAGGTTCAAAGCTTTTTAACAATCAAAATTTTGCAAATCAACAAAGAGGAGCATTTTCAAATCAAAGTGCTTATCAAAGAAGTGTAAATAGCTTTAATAAAGCAAGTACAAGTGCTACTTCAGGATCAAATGCAAAAAAATCAGGCTTTTTTGGTGGTGGCTCTAAAGCTACTTCAAGCTCTACAAATTCTTTTGGCTCTTAAAAGGTGAAAAAATGAATTTTTTAAAAGTAAATCCTTTAGAAAAATCTTATTTAGAGCAAATAGGTTTTTCATGGCATACGGATAATGATGGAAGTGATTATTTAGATTCTAATTTAGTTTGTGTAAGGGAAGATGAAGCAAATGCATACTATGAAGCAGTTAATGAGCTTTATGATATGTTTGTAGCTGCTGCACAAGAAGTGATTGATAATGATCGTTTTGACGAGCTTGGAATTCCTTTTAATTTGGTTGATGCGATTAAGATGAGTTGGGAAAATGATGTGCATTGGCATTTATATGGTAGGTTTGACTTAGCAGGTGGGCTTGATGGTAAGCCTATAAAACTAATAGAATTTAATGCTGATACTCCAACATCTTTATTTGAAAGTGCTATTTTGCAATGGGCTATTTTAAAGCAAAACAACCTAGATGAAAGCTCGCAATTTAATAATATATATGAAGCTTTAAGAGATAATTTTAAGAGACTTATAACCTTAGAAGAAGATGTAAGTGAATTTGAAAAATATTATGAAGGTTGGAAAATATTGTTTTCTTCAATTGCAGGTAGTGATGAGGATATGATTACAACAAAACTTTTAGCACACATTGCTAGTGAAGCTGGTTTTGAGAGTGAATTTTCTTATATTGATGAGGTAGAATTTTCACCCGAAGGAATTTTTAAAAATGATGTAAATTTTGAGTATTTTTTCAAACTCATTCCTTGGGAAAGTATAGCTATAGAAGAGGGTGAACTTGCTATGCTCTTAACTCAAATTATGCAAAATCAAAAAGCAATTATTTTAAATCCTGCTTATACTTTACTTTTTCAAAGCAAGGGTATAATGAAAATTTTATGGGAGCTTTATCCAAATCATCCTTTATTGCTTGAAACAAGTGATGAACCTTTAGTGGGTAAAAAATGTGTTAAAAAGCCTGTTTTTGGTAGAGAAGGAGCAAATGTTTCTATTATAGAGGCTAATGGAGATATAAGTTTTGAAACAAGTGGAGATTATCAAAACAATCGTTTTGTGTATCAAGAATTTGCTGAGTTTAATCAAAATGAAAATGATTATTATCAAGCAGGAGTTTTCTTTGCTTATGAGGGTTGTGGTTTAGGTTTTAGAAAAGGTGGTTTGGTGCTTGATAATTATTCTAAATTTGTAGGGCACATTGTTAAAGGATAAAAAATGAAAATAGTATGTTTAGACGCTGCTACTTTAGGTGGAGCTGATTTAACAGCTTTTGAAAGTATTGGGGAATTTATAAGTTATGAACTTACATCTAAAGATGAGGTTATCTCAAGAATATCTGATGCACAAGTTGTGATGATAAATAAAGTCATCATTGATCAAGAAGTTATAGATAACACTAATTTAAAGCTCATTTTGCAGCTTGGCACAGGGGTAAATAATATAGATGTAGCTTATGCAAATTCTAAAGGTATAATAGTAAAAAATGCAGCTGGGTATTCTACCAAAAGTGTTTTAAGTCATACATTTGCTTTGCTTTTTGCTTTTTTAAATCAAATCCCATATTATGATGGATGGACCAAACAAGGGCTTTGGGTAAAAAGCCCAATATTCACTGATTTTAGTAGAACTTTACATACTCTAACAGGAAAAAAACATGGTATTATAGGGCTTGGAGTTATAGGTAAAGAGGTAGCTAAGGCTTCGCAAATATTTGGAGCAAATGTTTGTTATTATTCTACCTCAGGGGTTAATAATGATGATACATATGAGAAAGTAAGCCTTGAAGAGCTTTTAAAAACTTCTGATGTGATAAGTATCCATGCACCTTTAAATGAAAAAACAAAAAATTTATTAAGCAAGAAAGAATTAATGCTTTTAAAAGATGAGGCCATTTTAATTAATGTAGGTCGTGGTGGGATTATTAATGAAGTAGATTTAGCTCAAATTATGGATGAAAAAAATATTAGAGTAGGGCTTGATGTACTTGAAGTAGAACCTATGGTTGAAAATCATCCTTTGCTTAATATAAAAAATAAAGAAAATTTAATTATCACTCCACATGTTGCATGGGCTAGTGAAGAATCCATACAAAATTTAGTCCAAATCGTATTTAATAATCTTAAGGAGTTTATAGAAAATGGCAAATGAACATAGTTTTGACATTAGTGGGGAAATTGACAAACAAGAGCTAAAAAATGCTTTAGAGCAAGCTAAAAAAGAGCTTGATAGCAGATATGATTTAAAAGGCATTAAAAGTGAAATAGAGCTAAATGAAAAAGAAAGTATTTATAAGCTTACTTGTTCAAGTGAAGCAAAAATTGAAGTGCTAAAAGATATTGTTATTTCAAAACTTATCAAAAGAGGGATTAACCCTAATGGTATTAAAGAGTTAAACAGGGAGAGTGGAGCAAATTTTAGATTGAATTTAAAAGTTAATGATGCCATTGATGCTGATAGTGCTAAGAAGATTAATAAAGCTATAAAAGATAGTAAGCTAAAGGTAACTTCAAGTATTAGAGGCAATGAAATTCGCGTAGTTGGTAAGCAAATTGATGATTTACAAAGCGTGATGAAAATAGTAAAAGAGTTAAATTTAGAACTTAATCTTAGTTTTAAAAACCTTAAATGATAAAGTCACTTCAAATAATTTTTTTGTGTTTTGTGTGTGTTTTTTTAAGCTCTTGTGCTTTAAAAAGTAAAACACAATCACAAAGTGCTTATATTGTTTTAAAAACCCCTCAATTTAGATTTGCTGATTATGGCTTTTTATATGAGGGAAAAAATTTTACAAGTTTAGAACTTTATAGTGCCTCTAAGGCTTTACTTGAGTTAAAAATCATGGATAAAATTTGCATTAATGGTGTATGTTATGCAAAAACTTTTTTTAATAAAAGATTTTTTAATAATGAATATTATGATGATTTTTTGCAAGATTTAATTTACAAAAAACCTATTTTTTATGGGAAAAATAAGCAAATCACTTCTTGTGGTTTTACTCAAAATATTATAAGCAAAAATTATGATATTTTTTATGAGGTTTGTGATAAAAATATGAGTTTTAGTGACAAAAAATCTAAAATTAAATTTAGCATAAAATCAATATAAAGGAAAATATGAAAGATTTAAAACTTTTTCTTAATGATACTTTTAAAAGCAATATTTATAAAAACTTACAATGCAGTGAAGATGAAATTTTAATTTTAAAGCATTTGTGTAAAAATTATTTACAAGCAAATGTAAGCATTAATGCCTATAATCTTCTTAGTGAAGTTTTTAAAAATGATGAATATGAGTATTTAGATCATTTAAAAGATCTTAAAAATCTTATAGAAAAAGGTTTTATTATTCAAATTTTTTCTGATTTTAAATCGAGTAAAAACTCAAGTTTATTTTTAAATTTGTTACAATGCGAGTTAAGTTTAAGTGAGGTTTTTTTACAAATTTTAGAAAATAAAACTATACAAGATTTTATGCAAGATCAAATTTATGAAGATCATATTGCATATTTAAAAGATGAATTTTTTAAAATCGAGCTATATCAAAGATTGCGTTTTTTTGCTAAAAGCTCTCAAAGTAAGAATATTAAAAAAGATATAGCTATATTTGAAGCATATATTAAAGAGCGTTTAAAAAAGAGTAAAATTTCTAATGTTTTGGCAGATATTTTTAAAGAGTATGCTTTAAACGATAAAGAATGTTTGATATTTATTAGTTTATTAAAAGAAGAGTATTTGCTAAATACTGAAAATTCTTATAGTAGAGATTTTAATTTTTTACTTCATTTAATTAGCGAAGATGATGTTCAAAAACAAGAAAACAAAGTCTTACTAGAAGAAGATTCTAAGCTACTTAGTTCAAATCTTTTAGAATATGATGAATTTGTTAATTCTTTGGGTGATATAACTAAGATTTTTTATTTAAGTGATGATATTTTACAAAGAATTATTAATTTTAAAGAACCAAAGAAGAATAAAAAAATTAAACTTCAAAATTTAGTTAAAGAACAAGATATTTTTGAGCTAATTGAGCCAAATATTAATATAGATGATGTTATTATGCCCCAAAGCACTAAAGATCTATTGGAAAGTATATTAAAACAACAAGATAAAAAGGTTTTGGAAAGATTAAATAAATGGGGTATAAAAACAAATAAAAACATAGAAGCTAAGATAATTTTCTATGGTCCTGCTGGCACGGGTAAGACTATGAGTGCGCTAAGTATGGCAAAAGCTATGAAAAAATCTATTTTGAGTTTTGATTGTTCTAAAATTTTAAGCAAATATGTGGGCGAGAGTGAGCAAAATGTAAGAAAAATTTTTGATACTTATAAAGAGCTTTGTCAAACAAGCAAACAAAGTCCTATTTTGCTTTTAAATGAAGCTGATCAATTTTTAAGTACTAGGGTAGAAAGTAGTGGCGGTGCTGATAAAATGCACAATCAAATGCAAAATATTTTTCTAGAACAAATTGAGCGTTTTAGCGGAGTTATCATAGCTACGACTAATTTTTTAGAAAGTTTAGATGTGGCTTTTTCAAGAAGATTTGAGTATAAAATAGAATTTAAAAAGCCAAATTACGAACAACGCTTGATGATATGGCAAAAAGCTATACCTAAAAATGCTAAATTTGATGATAATTTTGATTTAAAAAACCTTGCTTTGTATGATCTAAGTGGAGCTCAAATTGCTATGGTAGTTAAAAATACAGCTTTGAAAGCAGCTATTTCTAAGGACGGTGTTTTTAAAATGAGTGATTTTTTACATACAATAGAAAAAGAAATAGAATCTTCATTTGATAAAAATAAAATAGTTGGTTTTAAAAATTAAATTCACATAAATTTCACAAGCAGTTAATATCATTTTTTACTTTTATTTAAAGGAGAAAAAATGAAAATAAAATTAATGTTAGCTAGTTTAGTTTGTGCAAGTTCTATGTTTGCAGATATGGTTGTAAGTCCAAATGCTCTACCTCAAAAAGCTCAAGAGTTTTTAAACACTCATTTTAAAGGTGTAAATATAGGTTATGTAAAACAAGATGTAGATTCTTATGAAGTAAATTTAGTTGATGGGACTGAAATTGACTTTATCATCAATGGAGACTGGAAAGAAGTTGATGGTAAATACAAAGGCATTCCAACAGGATTTATCCCAAAAGAAATTATTGCAAAAGTACAAGCAGTACAACCAAATGCAGCTATTGTAGAAGTAGATAAAAAAATAAATGGCTATAAATTTAGAACAAACAATATGATGGAAATTTATACAGATTTTAAAGGTAATATTTTAGGCCA
>NZ_JAKMTD010000040.1:0-627 GCF_025772965.1 Campylobacter sp. CNRCH_2013_0898h
ATAATTGATTTAAATGTTTATCAATTTAATTTTGATGCATGGGGAAAAATATATAAAGCCTTAAGAAGTGACATAGTTGAGGGTAAGATAAAAGATCCAAGGGATGTAGATTCTACTTATGAAAGCAGAAGAGAATTTGATCGTTATATGGATGGGTATCAAAATGGTATGACAATTAATTACCATGTAGATATAAATAATTATAGAAGCGAAGAATCGGCTAAATTATTTATGGATTCATTGGTATTGGAGGCCAAACTCGCAGCTCTAACTCCACCTCAAGGCTATCCTAATGCACCTTATTATTTTAGTCCAGAAAGATTAGAATGGGATTATAAAAATTATCAATTAGATAAACTCCTTGATCCAAGAATTCCCGCCATATATAGATATAATTTTCCAGAGGAACTTCGAGCTAAAATACTAGCTTATGCTAAAGAACATAATATAAAAGAGTAAAAATAATGAATTTCATTAGCCACTACTATAATCATGGAAGATGGTTTGTATATAGGATGAAAGGATAAAAATGAGTGAAACTTATGAAATTTATACACCTAATGGCGGTATATTAGATGTAGAAAAAAAAACGAATAAAATTTTATTATATGATGGGGGAGCTAAGGT
>NZ_JAKMTD010000041.1:0-624 GCF_025772965.1 Campylobacter sp. CNRCH_2013_0898h
TCCTGCACGAGCTGCTTCAATAGCTGCATTTAATGCAAGTAGGTTAATTTGATCAGCAATATCACCTATTATAGAAGTAACATTTTTAATCTCTTCACTTTGAGCAATAACTTCACTAGTTTTATGAGATACATTTTGCATAGAAGAAGTAATCTCTTCTAATGCTGCTGCTGTTTCTTCTAAAGAAGAAGCTTGAGAAGATGAAGAATCTGTTAAGTCTTTAACAGCACTTTGTAATTTACCACTCTCATCTGCTAATAAAGAAGCAAATTCAGATGATTGTCTTAGCATAGCTACTATTTCTTGACCTAATACATTAGTAGTTACTTCAACTCCACCTTTAGCATTTTTAACTTCAGTAGTAAAGTCTAATGCCTTATAGCTATCAAATACTCTATTGATTTCATTCATATTAGAACCAACTTTTGCTTGTAATACATCAAGCATATCATTTAATACATTTTTTAATTCTATTAATTGAGGATTAGCAGGAATTGCTGTTATTCTTGCTGTTAGATTACCACCTTCTATTTCTTTAGCTGTATCAACTGATTGTTCTACTGCTTTAGCATCTTGTTCTAATGCATTTTTAGTTTTAGTGATGTTTTCATTGATGGCTTTGGC
>NZ_JAKMTD010000042.1:0-564 GCF_025772965.1 Campylobacter sp. CNRCH_2013_0898h
TTGCTTGTAAGGATTTTATTTGAGTAGTTTGATCAATAATAATTTTATCTTTATTCTGAATGATATTAGTTTTATCTGCGATATTTTGATTTTTAGTTTTAACTATATCGGCTATAAATTCAGCTATTTTATCCCAATATTCTGGTTTCATTTCCTTAAGTTCATAATTTTCTTTATAATTACTGAGGTCTTTTTTGGGAAATAATCTCTCTTTATAAGGAAAGAATTCTTTTCTTACCCATTCATTTGATTCCTCGAAATAATTTATATAAGACTGCATTATTTCTTTTGGAGGCTGGAATTTGAGATGAGGGTCTTTAGATGTGAAGTGTTTTAATACAAAATTGACCAAAGAAGTCTTATTCCATCCGCCTAAGTTAAGTGAATTTAGTCTTCTAAGCAATTCTATTCCCAATAAATCTAAACTCTCATTTTGCTTTGGAGGTATAATAAACTCATCATCCCATTCTAAGTCTATACTATGTATAAAATCTTTTAATAAATCTCCTTGATAAAATTCATTGTTATCAAATAATCTTACAATTAAATTTTCTTTACCAAAAA
>NZ_JAKMTD010000005.1:0-145449 GCF_025772965.1 Campylobacter sp. CNRCH_2013_0898h
TTTAATAAAACTTTAAGCTTTTACTGCTATAATTTCATTTCCTTTTCAAATAAAAGGGACTTAAAAAACTTAAGATTTTTATCTTAATTTTTTTATATTTGTTCTTTAAATTATTAATATTGTTAATCAAATCTTATAGTCAATCTTTGAAATCTAAATAAGTGATCGATTGAGCCAGAGATTTACCTTAATTAATGTAAATCTATCAATTAATAATTAAAGATTATTTTATTAATCTTTAAAATACTTTTTCTTTGAAGAAAAAGATTAAACTATCTGTATTTTTTATGGAGAGTTTGATCCTGGCTCAGAGTGAACGCTGGCGGCGTGCCTAATACATGCAAGTCGAACGATGAAGCTTTTAGCTTGCTAGAAGTGGATTAGTGGCGCACGGGTGAGTAAGGTATAGTTAATCTGCCCTACACAAGAGGACAACAGTTGGAAACGACTGCTAATACTCTATACTCCTGCTTAACACAAGTTGAGTAGGGAAAGTTTTTCGGTGTAGGATGAGACTATATAGTATCAGCTAGTTGGTGAGGTAATGGCTCACCAAGGCTATGACGCTTAACTGGTCTGAGAGGATGATCAGTCACACTGGAACTGAGACACGGTCCAGACTCCTACGGGAGGCAGCAGTAGGGAATATTGCGCAATGGGGGAAACCCTGACGCAGCAACGCCGCGTGGAGGATGACACTTTTCGGAGCGTAAACTCCTTTTCTTAGGGAAGAATTCTGACGGTACCTAAGGAATAAGCACCGGCTAACTCCGTGCCAGCAGCCGCGGTAATACGGAGGGTGCAAGCGTTACTCGGAATCACTGGGCGTAAAGGGCGCGTAGGCGGATTATCAAGTCTCTTGTGAAATCCAACGGCTTAACCGTTGAACTGCTTGGGAAACTGGTAGTCTAGAGTGAGGGAGAGGCAGATGGAATTGGTGGTGTAGGGGTAAAATCCGTAGATATCACCAAGAATACCCATTGCGAAGGCGATCTGCTGGAACTTAACTGACGCTAAGGCGCGAAAGCGTGGGGAGCAAACAGGATTAGATACCCTGGTAGTCCACGCCCTAAACGATGTACACTAGTTGTTGGGGTGCTAGTCATCTCAGTAATGCAGCTAACGCATTAAGTGTACCGCCTGGGGAGTACGGTCGCAAGATTAAAACTCAAAGGAATAGACGGGGACCCGCACAAGCGGTGGAGCATGTGGTTTAATTCGAAGATACGCGAAGAACCTTACCTGGGCTTGATATCCTAAGAACCTCTTAGAGATAAGAGGGTGCTAGCTTGCTAGAACTTAGAGACAGGTGCTGCACGGCTGTCGTCAGCTCGTGTCGTGAGATGTTGGGTTAAGTCCCGCAACGAGCGCAACCCACGTATTTAGTTGCTAACGGTTCGGCCGAGCACTCTAAATAGACTGCCTTCGTAAGGAGGAGGAAGGTGTGGACGACGTCAAGTCATCATGGCCCTTATGCCCAGGGCGACACACGTGCTACAATGGCATATACAATGAGACGCAATACCGCGAGGTGGAGCAAATCTATAAAATATGTCCCAGTTCGGATTGTTCTCTGCAACTCGAGAGCATGAAGCCGGAATCGCTAGTAATCGTAGATCAGCCATGCTACGGTGAATACGTTCCCGGGTCTTGTACTCACCGCCCGTCACACCATGGGAGTTGATTTCACTCGAAGCCGGAATACTAAACTAGTTACCGTCCACAGTGGAATCAGCGACTGGGGTGAAGTCGTAACAAGGTAACCGTAGGAGAACCTGCGGTTGGATCACCTCCTTTCTAGAGTACAAACTGATAAGTCTCACAACTATCAGTTCATATATAGACTCAATCATCCTTGTTTAGATTTCAAAGATTGATGAAAAGCTAATTTTGGGGAATTAGCTCAGCTGGGAGAGCGCCTGCTTTGCACGCAGGAGGTCAGCGGTTCGATCCCGCTATTCTCCACCATTTATAAGGGCCTATAGCTCAGCTGGTTAGAGTGCACCCCTGATAAGGGTGAGGTCACAAGTTCAAGTCTTGTTAGGCCCACCATAAAAAAGATTTGTTTATCAATCATATAATAAAGTTTTAAAACTTAAAGCAAGTATATAGCTAATAATAAAGCAATAAGTAAAGTAAAATACTTTATTACTTATGTTTTTAAATTATTTAAACTCTTTATATATACTTCCTTTAGGTTTTAAGACCTAAGCTAAATAAATAATAGAATATTTTATATATTAGATTAATTATTTAATGTTATTTGAATTATCATTGTTAAGAGTCACAAGCAAGTTTTAATAAAAACAATTTTACAGGACTTGTTAAAGGATAAAACCTAACTATCTTTTCTTTAACTTTTAGTTAAAGACAAGTTTTAAACTCACAACTTAGTTAGATTAATATTTTTAGTTTTATTAAGTGTTTAAATGCTTTCCGTCTTAAGATAGTAAAGTCTTATCGTAAAAACTTTAACAAGGAAGTGATGCGTTTTAGAATGAATTTAAAAGGTAAGCTATTAAGAGCGAATGGTGGATGCCTTGGCTGGTAAAGGCGATGAAGGACGTACTAGACTGCGATAAGCTACGGGGAGCTGTCAAGAAGCTTTGATCCGTAGATTTCCGAATGGGGCAACCCAGTATATAGAGATATATACTACCATAATGGAGCGAACGTAGGGAATTGAAACATCTTAGTACCTACAGGAAAAGAAATCAATAGAGATTGCGTCAGTAGCGGCGAGCGAAAGCGCAAGAGGGCAAACCCAGTGCTTGCACTGGGGGTTGTAGGACTGCAATGTGCAATAGGTAAGGTTAGTAGAACACTCTGGAAAGTGTAGCCATAGAGGGTGATAGTCCCGTATACGAAAACCAAACCTTAGCTAGCAGTATCCTGAGTAGGGCGGGACACGAGGAATCCTGTCTGAAGCTGGGTCGACCACGATCCAACCCTAAATACTACTACCAGACCGATAGTGCACAAGTACCGTGAGGGAAAGGTGAAAAGAACTGAGGTGATCAGAGTGAAATAGAACCTGAAACCATTTGCTTACAATCATTCAGAGCACTATGTAGCAATACAGTGTGATGGACTGCCTTTTGCATAATGAGCCTGCGAGTTGTGGTGTCTGGCAAGGTTAAGCACACGCGAAGCCGTAGCGAAAGCGAGTCTGAATAGGGCGCTTAAGTCAGATGCTGCAGACCCGAAACGAAGTGATCTATCCATGAGCAAGTTGAAGCTAGTGTAAGAACTAGTGGAGGACTGAACCGATAGGCGTTGAAAAGCCCCCGGATGACTTGTGGATAGGGGTGAAAGGCCAATCAAACTTCGTGATAGCTGGTTCTCTCCGAAATATATTTAGGTATAGCGTTGTGTCGTAGTATAAGGGGGTAGAGCACTGAATGGGCTAGGGCATACACCAATGTACCAAACCCTATCAAACTCCGAATACCTTATATGTAATCACAGCAGTCAGGCGGCGAGTGATAAAATCCGTCGTCAAGAGGGAAACAACCCAGACTACCAGCTAAGGTCCCTAAATCTTACTTAAGTGGAAAACGATGTGAAGTTACTTAAACAACCAGGAGGTTGGCTTAGAAGCAGCCATCCTTTAAAGAAAGCGTAATAGCTCACTGGTCTAGTGATTTTGCGCGGAAAATATAACGGGGCTAAAGTAAGTACCGAAGCTGTAGACTTGATTTTATCAAGTGGTAGGAGAGCGTTCTATTTGCGCCGAAGGTATACCGGTAAGGAGTGCTGGAGCGAATAGAAGTGAGCATGCAGGCATGAGTAGCGATAATTAATGTGAGAATCATTAACGCCGTAAACCCAAGGTTTCCTACGCGATGCTCGTCATCGTAGGGTTAGTCGGGTCCTAAGTCGAGTCCGAAAGGGGTAGACGATGGCAAATTGGTTAATATTCCAATACCAACATTAGTGTGCGATGGAAGGACGCTTAGGGCTAAGCAAGCTAGCGGATGGAAGTGCTAGTCTAAGGTCGTAGGAGGTTATATAGGCAAATCCGTATAACAATACTCCGAGAACTGAAAGGCTCTTCAAAGTCTTCGGACAGCGAGGAGAATTGCTGATGCCGTCGAGCCAAGAAAAGTTTCTAAGTTTAGCTAATGTTGCCCGTACCGTAAACCGACACAGGTGGGTGGGATGAGTATTCTAAGGCGCGTGGAAGAACTCTCTTTAAGGAACTCTGCAAAATAGCACCGTATCTTCGGTATAAGGTGTGGTTCGCTTCGTATTAGGATTTACTCCGAAAGCGAAGAAACTTACAACAAAGAGTCCCTCCCGACTGTTTACCAAAAACACAGCACTCTGCTAACTCGTAAGAGGATGTATAGGGTGTGACGCCTGCCCGGTGCTCGAAGGTTAATTGATGGGGTTAGCATTAGCGAAGCTCTTGATCGAAGCCCGAGTAAACGGCGGCCGTAACTATAACGGTCCTAAGGTAGCGAAATTCCTTGTCGGTTAAATACCGACCTGCATGAATGGCGTAACGAGATGGGAGCTGTCTCAAAGAGGGATCCAGTGAAATTGTAGTGGAGGTGAAAATTCCTCCTACCCGCGGCAAGACGGAAAGACCCCGTGGACCTTTACTACAGCTTGACACTGCTATTTGGATAAGAATGTGCAGGATAGGTGGGAGGCTTTGAGTATATGACGCCAGTTGTATATGAGCCGTTGTTGAGATACCACTCTTTCTTATTTGGGTAGCTAACTAGCTTGAGTTATCCTCAAGTGGGACAATGTCTGGTGGGTAGTTTGACTGGGGCGGTCGCCTCCCAAATAATAACGGAGGCTTACAAAGGTTGGCTCAGAACGGTTGGAAATCGTTCGTAGAGTATAAAGGTATAAGCCAGCTTAACTGCAAGACATACAAGTCAAGCAGAGACGAAAGTCGGTCTTAGTGATCCGGTGGTTCTGTGTGGAAGGGCCATCGCTCAAAGGATAAAAGGTACCCCGGGGATAACAGGCTGATCTCCCCCAAGAGCTCACATCGACGGGGAGGTTTGGCACCTCGATGTCGGCTCATCGCATCCTGGGGCTGGAGCAGGTCCCAAGGGTATGGCTGTTCGCCATTTAAAGCGGTACGCGAGCTGGGTTCAGAACGTCGTGAGACAGTTCGGTCCCTATCTGCCGTGGGCGTAAGAAGATTGAAGAGATTTGACCCTAGTACGAGAGGACCGGGTTGAACAAACCACTGGTGTAGCTGTTGTTCTGCCAAGAGCATCGCAGCGTAGCTAAGTTTGGAACGGATAAACGCTGAAAGCATCTAAGCGTGAAGCCAACTCTAAGATGAATCTTCTCTAAGCTCTCTAGAAGACTACTAGTTTGATAGGCTGGGTGTGTAATGGATGAAAGTCCTTTAGCTGACCAGTACTAATAGAGCGTTTGGCTTATCTTATTTAAGCATCACTTCCTTGTTAAGGTTTTTAATAAAGCTTTGAGTGTTTTTATATGAAATATTTATATAAAAATTACATTCTTAAGTTTATAAAATCTTATAAGTAAAGTTTATATTAGAACTTGCTCTTAACATTGTTTTTTAAGTATTCTAAAATGAAACAATAAAGTATTTAGTTCAATAAAACATCTAAATATAAGAATAAGATGAAAGTTAAAATAAAAATGATTTTTATGTTTAAATCTTATTGATTGTTTTTATTATGCTATATTAAATAGAATATTTAAATAACAATGTCCGTGATTATACAGATGTGGAGACGCCTTGCTCCATCCCGAACCAAGAAGCTAAGCACATCGTGGGTGATGATACTACGCCTTACTGGCAGGGGGAAAGTAGCTCATTGCGGACTTGTTAATTCTTATTATTCTTACTTTATATATAATCCTATATTTATTTTTATTGTTAGTTATTTTAGTTATTTTAGTTATTTTAGTTGTTTTAGTTGTTTTAGTTATTTTAGTTATTTTAGTTATTTTAGTTATTTTAGTTATTTTAGTTATTTTAGTTATTTTAGTTATTTTAGTTTGTGATATTATTTTTATATTTTTTATTATTTTAGATTATATTTCTTTCTTGTAGTTCTTAATTATTTATAATTTTTAGTTTTTAGTTTTATATGGTTTGGGATGTATGGTTTGGGGATTTAGTCGTTTTAACTTTAAAATGTTTATAGTGAGTTTGATAAATTTTTGTTTTTTAGTTTTTTATTGCTTATGTTTTTGGTTTTTTATTAATCTGGTAAATTAGGTTTTTTTATTTTTAGTATAGTTTTTAAATTTGGTTTTTAATCTATGTTGAAGTATTCTAATAATTTATTGGTAGTTTATTTTTAATTGTTTGTTGACTTTTTTATCAATTTGCTAAAATTATTTTTTGTTTTTTAGTAGTTTGCTAAATATGTTTTAGTTTTTTAGATTATATTTCTTATATTTCTTATATTTCTTATATTTCTTATATTTCTTATATTGCGTTTTTTTTAATTAATTTATAGTTTTTTTATTTTTTATGCTTTTTAGAAATTTATTTAGTTTTATGTTGTTTGGGTATTTGACTTGGTTTTATCATTCTTTATTTTTAGTAATTTATTAGCTTGCTTGTTTTTAATTTTAAAATGCTTATAGTGAATTTAATAAATTTGTTTTTACTTTTTAGTTTTATATTGAAATAGTATTGTAAAGTGTGATGTGTGATATTGTTTACAATAAAGTTTATAATAAGTCATTGTATTGGTGGATAATTGGTTTCTTAGAAGAAATTATCTTCTAAGAAAGAGAATGTTTATACAGCGCCTTTTGGAGCTGTAAATGCTGTTATTTTAGGCGGTAATCCCTTATATTTTTCTATATTTACTAAGCCTGTATGAGAAATGTTTCCGTTTGCTAATTCAGAAGTTGGCATATCAATAGTTAAGACATTTACATTTCCGTATTTGCACATTCCTTCATCATTTGGATCATACCAGCCACCTTCGCATAATCTTACAACATTTGGCATAATATCTTTAGTTACCACAGCACCTGCGAGAACTTGACCTCTTTTATTGAAAACTCTTACAATATCACCATTTTTGATTCCAAGTTTTTTAGCATCAATAGGATTGATTAAGATAGGTTCTCTATCATTTACTGCATATTTTTCACGCAATGAGGTATGGCACATTTGAGAGTGAAGCCTATCTGTTGGATGATTAGTTAGTAGATGAAAAGGTGTTTCCTTAGTAGCATTTCCTAGCCATTCTATCGGCTCCATCCACATTGGATGTGCTTTGCAGTCTTTATAGTTATACTTTTCGATAGTTTTTGAGTAAATTTCTATCAAGCCTGATTCAGTGCCTAGAGCATTTAAGATAGGATCTTCAATAAATTCAGAAAATCTCACCCATTCCATGCTTTCTATGGTTGGAGAAAAAGTTATAGGCTCATTTTTGGCCCAAAATTCTTCAAAACTTGGCATTTTTGGCTCAAATACATCCCCATAAGCCTGAGTTTGTTTTAAAGCGCTATTGTAGTATTCTTTAATAAAATCTTTTGCTTTTTTACCATTTTCGGTATAAGCATTAAATACATCATTTCCATATATTTTGCAAATATCAGCAAAAATTTCATAGTCATCTTTACTCTCGCCTATTGGTAATACTGCTTGTTTCATTGGAGCTATATTCATATTAGAATAATCTCCACTCATGGTAATATCATCTCGTTCATAAGAACTTGTGGTAGGCATTACAATATCTGCCATTTTGGCAGTTGGAGTCCAATAAATTTCATTTACAACTATAGTTCTTGGTTTTTGCCATGCTTTGATGTTAGTGTTTGTATTTTGATGATGGACTATAGGATTTCCACCTGCCCAATAAATAAAGTCAATATCAGGATAGGTTATTTTAGAACCATTATTGTCTATAACTTTCCCAGGATTTAATAAAGCATCAGCTATTCTAGCTACAGGAAAAGAATAACTAGCAGTATTTTGTAGCCATTCAGCACCACCTTGAGATTCTCCATTTTTTGGCATACCTTTAAATTTACCATTTTCCCAAATTCCCACAGCTCCTGCTGTAATACCTCCTATAACACCACCTTTGCATGATGGAACACCGCCATTACTATAGTGATAACTTAAGCCAAATCCACCACCTTTAGTGCCAATTTGACCAAGCATTGAAGCTAGGGTTATTAACATCCAATGAGGTTGCTCGCCATGATGAGCTCTTTGCATACCCCAACCACTCATGATCATAGTAGGGTTATCATAAAAACTTTCAGCTAGTGTTTTGATGATTTTTTCATCAATTCCACAAATTTTACTTGCCCATTTTGTATCTTTTTTAATACCATCATTCTTGCCATCTAAATAAGCTTTGAACTTATCAAATCCACTTGTATAATTTTCTAAAAATTCATAATTGACTTTATTTTTTTCGATCAAATGACTAGCCATGCCTATCATCATAGCAACATCTGTATTTGGTTTTGGAGAGATCCATTGTGCATTTAAAAATTTAGCAGTTTCGGTTTTTATAGGATCTATACAAATAACCTTGATTTTACTATTTTTTAATTTTTCAAAGTAAGCAAGACCTCTTTGATCGTTTGAAGTCCAAGCTATTCTTAAAGTAGCGATAGGATTAGCACCCCAAATAACTACTATTTTAGAATGTTCTAAAATGTTTTCCCATGAAGTTTGCTGTTCATATACTTCAATAGAGCCTACAACATAAGGCATTATTATTTGAGAAGCTCCGGTTGAGTAATCTCCGGTAGTCCCTACAAAACCACCTGTGACATTTAAAAATCTATGGAGCAATATTCTACAATTTTGCATATTTCCACTAGATTTCCATCCGTAGCTTCCACCAAATATAGCTTGAGTTCCTTTTTGCTCTCTTGTTTTTTTAAGTTCTTTTGCTATAAGTTTTATAGCCTCATCATAACTTACACGCACAAATTCATCTTTTCCTCTAAGTTCAGGTTTTGGACTGTCGGGATTTTCAAGATAGCTTTTTCTAACATAAGGATATTTCACGCGCGATTTATAGATCATATCTGCTGTATAGTGTTGTAAAGGATTGTCAATTTGTGTTACTTTTTCCCATGGCTCACTTTTAATTACCACACCATCTTTAATGGTAAGTTTTAAAATTCCCCAATGTGCTGCTGTTATCACACTTCCATTTTTTACTAAACCAGAATTTATTTGAGAAACTTCTATATTTTTACTCATGGCTAAACTAGGAGCTAAAGGCAACACGCTTAACCCTGCTCCGATTTTTAAAAATTTTCTTCTATCAAGTCCCATTTTATTTTACCTCCTTAAAATCTTTTGCATTTTTTTGCAAATACTGTATCACTAGCCAATGATCTTTTTTATCAATTCCTGTTCTATTTACCATTGATCTAAAAGTAGCAGGCCAGCCATTAGCACTAAATTCACTTTCTTTATGAACGCTATGACAAATTCCGCAATTATTCATATAAAGCTCTTTAGCTTTTATAAACATTTCTTTGTTGCTTTTTGCAAAATCTTTCTTGTCAGTCCAAACTTCTATGGTAGCTTTATCCCATTTTCCATTTTTGCTTTTAGTATAAGTTTTAAAATCAAGTTTTGTATTTTTAGAAAATGCAGCAACTATGATTCTTTGACTATCGTTGTAATAAAGCACAGAAGGCGAAGCAGGATTAACATAGCCTGTGATCTTGATTAAAACTTTATTTCCATCAGTTTTTAATACTTCAAAAGGATTTGTGGGTAGCAATCTACCAACAGCTTTTGTGTCATTTTTGCTTAAGTAAAGTGAGCTTACTTCACTTGTAAAAAATTCATTTTTAGCGCAAACAAAAGAAACAAGCGCTAAACAGAAAACTAAAATTTTTCCCATTTTGCCTCCTTGATATTTTTAATATAAACTTATTGTATAACTTTAGTATTAAAATTTTCTTAGTATAAAAATATAAAAAATGCAATAATAAATATTATCTAATAATTTTTTATTAATTTTTAATTTATTTGTTTTTATTTTTTCATAAAGTCTTTTCAATCCTTTAAAGTAAATTTTAGTAAAATATAAAATATTCTTTATAAAGGTTAAAAATGCACTTTACTTTGCTAAATGAAAAAGATTTTTTCAACCCCTACTACCGCAAAAAGCAAATTACACAAAATGAATTTGACACTTTTAGCAAGGCTTTAATGCAGTATCTAGAAAGGCTTGAAAGCTCACAAAGTGAAAATGAAGATTATCTTGTAGCTAACACACTTAGTCCATTTTTAACCACTCTAAATTTCAAAACCCACATCAAAACCAAGCAAAAAGGCAAAAGCGAGATTGATTTAGCCATTACTAAAGATGAGCTTAGCAAAGACTTAGAAGTTCTCATCGAAGCTAAAAAGCCCAACTCAAAAGAATTCATCACCCATACAAAGCCAAATTCCAAAGCCTTGCATGAAGCCATTTTGTATTATTTTAGAAACAGAGAGCATAGCTTTAGTTTGAAATTTATCATTATCACAGACTTTTATAAATTCTACATTTTCAAAGCTAGTGAATTTGAAGAGCTTTTTTATAAAAACACAAGCTTTAAAAAGCTTTTTGAAGAATTTCAAAGCCCAAATTCACTTTTTAAAGGCAATACTGATGAATTTTACAAAGAAGCAAGCAAACTTATAGAAAATTCCAAAGAAAGTTTAAAAGGCTTTTTCATCGATTTAGCCTTTTTAAAAGACAAGCAAAAGTCAAATTTCAAAAATCTAGCAAGCATTTTTAAAACCTTTCATAGAGACTTTTTGCTAAATGAATTTAGCCCAAATGACGCAAACTCACTAAACAACGCATTCTATAAAGAGCTTTTATACATCCTAGGTTTAAGCGAGAGCAAACAGCTTTCTAAATTCATCATCACACAAAGTGAGCAAAGCAAACAAGCCCAAGGCACGCTTTATCATCTCATAGCGAGCAAACTCCCAAAGCATGACTTTGAAGAGGTGTTAAAATTCATCATACTTTGGCTAAATCGCATTTTATTTTTAAAGCTTATTGAGTCTAATTTAGTTAGATTTAACAATGATAAAACCCTTAAATTTCTAAACTATGAAAAAATTCCAAATTTTACTACCCTTTCACACCTTTTCTTTGATATCTTAGCTAAAGAAAAACACACAAGGACGCAGAGTAAATTTAGCTATTTGCCTTATTTAAATTCATCACTTTTTGAAAAACAAGCCATCGAAAAAACTACACTAGAAATCGCTACTTTAGAAAATGATGCTTTGCTAGAGTATCACCCACACACGCAGTTAAAAGATGACAAAGGCAAAAGCAAAAAAGGCAAAGTAGGTTTGCTTGAGTATTTGTTTGAGTTTTTAGATAGTTTTGACTTTGGAGCAGATGAGCAAAGCGAAGAACTCATCAAGCAAAAAGAACTCATTAACTCAAGCGTTTTAGGAAATGTCTTTGAAAAGCTAAATGGCTACAAAGAAGGTAGTTTTTATACCCCAAGTTTTATCACTTCATATATGTGTAAAACAAGCATAGAAAAAGTCGTGCTTGATAAGTTTAACCATACTTTTAAGCTAAATGCCACCAAGCTAAACGAGCTAAGAACCCAGCTACGCCAAGAAAAAATCCCTCAAGAGCAAAAACTAGCCTTGCTAAATTCCATACGCATTTGCGATCCTGCGGTGGGAAGTGGGCATTTTTTAGTTTCAGCTTTAAATGCCATGCTTATGGTGCATTATGAGCTTGGTTTGTTTGAAGAGGACTTTTACCTAAGCGTGCAAAATGATGAAATTTTAGTGCAAAATCACAAAGGCCAGTTTTTAGAGTATAAACGCCCTGATTTTGACAAAGACAAAACCCACCTTTGCCAAAAAGAACTTTTCGAGCGTAAAAAAGACATCATAGAAAACAACCTTTTTGGAGTAGATATCAACCCAAACTCATGTGAGATCACTAAACTAAGGCTTTGGATAGAGCTTTTAAAACACAGCTTTTATGAAAGCTTTGATGATACAAACTATCATGATCTTAAAACTCTACCAAACATCGATATCAACATAAAATGTGGGAATTCTCTTATAAGTTATTTTGAAATTCACAAAAGCCTTTCTCACTACCCAAACATCAAAGAACGCATGGATAAATACAAACGCATAGTCAAAGACTACAAAGAAGGCTTTTACACCGATAAAACTCTCATCGCAAAAGAGATCAAAAATCTTAAAGAGTCTTTTAAAAATTTCTGCTTAAAAGACAAATTTGCCAAAGAGATTAAGCAACTTACCAACGGTGCTAATGAATACTCTAAAAAATACGGCGATTTTTTAGCACAAGATGAAAAAGATGAGAATTTTAGAGCATTTTTCTCTAAAAATATGTTTGAATTTGACTTTGATGAAAGTGAGGCTAAGAAAGAATTTAAAAAACTTAAAAAGCTTTATGAGAGTATATTTGACTTAGAAAGTGCAAATCCTTTTGAATGGCGTTTTGAATTTAGTGAAGTGCTTGATGAGAGCGGGAATTTTCAAGGATTTGATCTCATCATCGGTAACCCACCTTACATCAGACAAGAAGACATCAAAGAGTTAAAGCCAAATTTAGCCAAAAACTATAAAGTATATAAAGGCACAAGCGACATTTATACTTACTTTTATGAACTTGGGTTTAATGTGCTAAAACAAAATGGTGTTTTGTCATTCATCACTTCAAACAAATACACAAGAGCAGGTTATGGAGAGCCTTTGCGTGAATTTTTGCTTAAAAATACCACACTTTTAGAATACATCGATCTAAATGGCATAAAAGTCTTTGAAAGTGCTACGGTAGATACTTCCATACTAAGCTTTGAAAAAGCAAAAACTAAAGATAATAGCTTCAAATACCTAGCCCCAAACACCGAGCTTTTAAAAGAAAACGACTTTAGCATAGAAAGCATTTTAAATTTTAACAAAATCGCACAAAATTCTTTAAGCAAAGAAAGCTTTACTTTTAATGATGAAAGCACAAATGCACTAAAAGCAAAGATAGAAAAGCACGGCATTCCTCTTAAAGACTGGCATGGGCTTAATATAAACTATGGCATAAAAACGGGCTATAATGAAGCCTTTATCATTACTACTGAAAAAAGAGATGAAATTTTAGCTAAATGCAAAGATGAAGCCGAAAAAGAACGCACCGCCAAACTCATACGCAAAATGCTACGCGGTAGAGATATAAAAAGATATAGTTATGAGTGGGCAGGGCTTTGGGTGATAGGAACTTTTCCAAGTTTAAACATCGATATAGAACAATACCCATCATTAAAATCTTATCTATCTAAATTTTTACCACGCATAAAACAAAGTGGAGAAAAAGGCTGTCGTAAGAAAACAAGTAACAAATGGTTTGAGACCCAAGATAGTATAGCTTATTATCAAGAATTTGAAAAAGAAAAAATAGTTTGGAACCCAGTGAGTGGAGAATATTTGTTTTCATATATTAATGATCCTATGTTTTTTAATAATTCTTTATTTATGATGACTTCAGATGAAGTAAGTTTAAAATATATATTAGCTTTTATGAATTCTAATTGTTATAAATGGCTAATTACCTTAAAAACAAATTTAATACAAACGGGTTCTTATGCTTATGGAGCTAAAGATAAAATAGAAAAACTTCCTATACCAAAAATAAATTCTAAAAATGAAAAACTAGCAAACGAGCTTATAAGCTTAGTCGATGAGATTTTAGTTTTAAAAGAACAAGACAAAAAAGCAAACACCAAAACCCAAGAAGCCAAAATAAACTCTATCGTTTATAAACTTTACAACCTAAACGAAGAAGAAATAAAAATCATTGAAGGAAAATGATGAATGAATTTGATCAGAGATTGACACAATATGGAATTTATGCAACAAATACACAAATATCAATAGGAAAAGATAGAATAAGTGTATTTGGCAATGCAATAATTGAAAAAATAGATTTTAAGATTTTACAAGAAAAAGGTATTAAAGATCTTGATATAAGGGTAAATGAAATTAAAAATATTATTTTTACAAAAGATGTTTTGTTAGATATGTCTTTTTCAGGTGTAACTTTTATAAATGAAATCAAAGCTAGCTCTAAATTTATAGGTGAATTAGTTTTTTCAGGTTGTACTTTTAAAGAAGAGGTGAATTTTCAACAAGCAAATTTTGAAAATTTTATTTGCTCTCATGTTACTTTTGAAAAACAAGTATCTTTTTTAGGTGCTGTTTTTGGAAATACAGAAAATAAAAAAGAGATAAGTTTTTCCAATGTTACTTTTTTAAATGAAGTTGTTTTTTCTAAGGCTATTTTTAGTAGTAATATAGATTTTTATAAAGGTTATTTTCAAAAAGAATTGAAATTTAATAGGGCTAAATTTAAGTGTGATAAAGCTAATTTTTACATAGAATGTAAAGATAAAGTTGCTTTTATTGGAGCTATTGGAAAGAATATAACGATTATAGAATCAAATTTTGAAAATAATTTGATTCTAGGTGTAACATTTGATTTATTAAATATTATTGATAGTGAAATATTGAAAGATTTAACTTTAAATAACTCCACAGGACACAATATAGAAATTATAAATTCCACCATAGAAAAAAATACTGATTTGTCTTTTCTTTCAGCTAATAACATATCTTTAAATAATTCAACTTTTAAAGGAGAAATAAGTTTATCTATAAATAATTTTACGCTCACACAAAATATAAATTTTAAAGATATTACTTTTGGAAAATTATATGTACCAAAAGAACTTTTTATAAAGAGTGTAAATTTTGAAAGATGCATCTTTTTGCAAGATATGAATTTTAAGGATTATACTTTCAATGAAGTTGCTTTCAATACTTGCACATTTAAAGAAAGCGTGTATTTTAATAATTCTTGGTTTAAAAAGGAAGTTGATTTTCACGAGTGTGAGTTTGAAAAGACAGCTTGTTTTTATGGGGTGCAATTTGATGAAATACCAAATTTTTCTCAAGCTTTATTTAAGAGCAATATAAACGTTATAAATTCGAATTTAAATTTTGGTTTTACTAGGGTAGATAAAAAAATACAGCTAATGTCTTTACAAGGAAAAGGTAAGTATAATTATGAAATTGCAAATGATTTTAGAGATTCTTTCAGGAATTTTAAAAGTGCTTTGATAAAAGATAACAATTTTTTAGATGCTTCAAATTTTCATAAATATGAGCTTTATTGTAAAGAGATAGAACTAAAAAATAAAAAAGGCAAGACTCTTAAAGATATAGTAGATAAATGGCAACTCTTTTTCTACCGTAAACTTTGTGATCATCATACAGACTTGCTAAAGGTGTTTCATAATCTACTTATCATCATCATGCTTTTTAGCTTTTTTTCTTTTGTACTTGATAAATTTAAACAACCCAACATAGAAAATAATGCAAAATATCACATCGTTCAAGTAGATACTAATGAAAGCTATATCTTTAAAGAGCACAATAAAACGACTTATAATTTTTTATCCTTGAATATAGAGCAAGAATTTAAAAACTTGAGTCAATTTATACCTATGGATAAAATTCTTTTCACGGTTAAATCGTTTATATATGAAAATCCACTCAGAAATCAACTAACTTTTGTAGAAAAATTTGGTTTATTTTTGTTTTTTGCGTTGTTAGTGATTTTAGTTGCTTTGTTGAATAAACAATACTTATGGTTCTTGCTTTTTCCTTTGTTTGTAGGGGTGGTTTATTGCATAGGATTTCCTAAGTCGATTATTACTCATTTTATGATCATAATGCTATTTGCATGTACTTTTATACTTATAATGGTTTTTGATAGTAAGCCTAAAAGATTTCTTTTTGTAGGTATTTCTTATATAGTTTGCATTTTTGCACTACTTGCAAAACCTAGTTTAATGCTTCCTGTGTTTGGAAGCTTTTTAGAAAAAGACACTAATGCTACTTATCCTTTACTGCTTAGTTTATCGGTAGTGTATTTTATACTTGTAGCTTTAGTGATATTCTCGCTCCAAAAAACAGCACGCAAAAACTCCATAGTGCCAAGTTGAAATATAGGAAGATGAAATGATAAAAGAAACACTTGAAAAAATACTTCATACTTTAGAGAAATGTTGTAAAAAAACACATCAGAATGGTAAGAATAAAACTGATGAAAATAAAATTAAAAATAATTTAGCTGAAGTTCTAAAAGTAAAAAAGGGCAATATATACACCCCAAGCGATATAAAAGAAATAAAAAAAATAAAAGAAATAAAAAAAACATTAGAGTTGGTAGAATTAATAGATTCGATAGAATTGAAAAAAGAAAATTTTAGGCAAAAAGATGAGCTATTCTTTGATGATGAAGAATGGTATCTGATTTGTGGTAAAAAAGATAGTAAAATAGATATGCTTTTATCATTTGATAAAATAAAGGATATTCCATATAATTTTATTTTTAAGAATTGCAATGTTAATTTATGTATTAATAAGCCAAGGGATGTAGAAAAAAATAATGTAACGATAATTAAAAGTCATTTGTATTTTTATGATTGTATTATTGATAGATACGAAACAAAGATTGAAAATAATATTTTTGAGAAATCATTAAGTTTTTTTCAGTGCAAATTTAAAAGAAGTGTATTTATTCATAATAATACATTTTCAAGTCATTTGGTATTTTTAGACTGTCACGATAAGTACAATAAAAAAATTAAGTTTTTAAGTTTACAAGAAAACACATTTGAAAGGTATCTTTTTATAAAAAATTGTATTATAGAGGACATAGAATTATGGAAAAATAAAATTGAAGATAGAAGTTATTTTGTGGATAGTGAATTTGGAAACAAGGAGACAACAAAATTAGAATTTTCAAATACTCATTTTGAAGATAATGCTTATTTTAACAATTCTAAATTTTATAGTTATATTGATTTTCATGAGTGTGAATTTGAAAAAATAGCTTGTTTTTATGGAGTAACATTTGAAAAAACTCCAAATTTTAGTGCTTGTTATTTTAAAGAGCAAAAAGCTGTAAATTTAACAAATGTCAATATAGATAATTTAGATTTTGAATCAGTTGAAAAATATATAGAATATAATTATCAAGACGAGACTTATAAAAACGAAATTGAAAATATGCACAGTGAAGAAAAAGAAAAAATAAATCAGATTAATAATAAACATCAATTAAGATATGCTAAAAATTTAAAAGATTCTTTTAGGGTTATAAAAGATGTTTTGATAAGTCAAAATAATATTTTAGAGGCTCAAGAATGGCATAAGCTAGAACTTTATGCAAAAGAAAAAGAAACTATGATAAAAGCTACAAGCATAAATGATAATATAGATTTTAAAAATACTACTGCAAAATTTTTAAAAGAAGAATTGTATAATTTTACTGAATGGATTAATTTTACATTATTGTTTATATATAGAAACACTAGTAATCATCACACAAGTTTTTTAAAAATACTTAATTTCACAGTTGTAATGATTGCATTGTATGCTTTGTTTCTTTTTTTGTTACAAAACGACAGTGTTGTTCAATCAGTTTTTGATTTTATAGTTACACCGGCTTTAGAAGCTCTTATTGTATGTTGTTATATTTTATTAGTTTCTTTTGTTAGTTTGGTGTTTTTTTGTAAAAAATGCCTGCGTTTTTTTATTGCAGCTTTGGCATATATTGGTTTTTTTGCTGTTTTAATTGAAAAACCACAATTTATCAACCTTTTTACAGGTGTTTTTTCATCAGAAAAACTTCATGAAAGTAAAATTGAAAAAGCCATTCAAGATTTAAATTCTAGTTCTATTCTAAATCTTGCAAAAATTTCTCATAAAGATTTTAACCTATCTTGGCATTATCAAGACATTTCTTTTGTAGAACTAGACGCGGCTAAGAAGTTAATCATAGAAAACAAAGATAATATCTTAGATTTAAAAGAACAAAATTTAACCATAGCAACAGAATTTTTAGGTAAAAAATATACCGAAATTTCTAAAGCTATAAACCAAGATGAAATCACATCAAATGTCATAAAATCCACTAGTGTTTTATATAGTATTATACTTTTACTCTGTATATTCTCACTCCAAAAAACCGCACGCAAAAACTCCATAGTGCCAAGCTAAAAGCAAAATCATGCTTTTAGCTTTAAAGTGTGATGAAAAATTTGATTTAAAAATACTTTTGATATAAATATTTTTATTATATTTATATTTTGTTTCAAATATAAACAATACTTTATATTTCATTTGTAAAGTGTAAATTTTTGTTTTTATTAAAAGAGAATTTTTATACGAAATGTTACTCTTATACCCATATAGTTAATTTTTTCTAACAAAAATACACAAAAATAAAAATATTTGTTAAGCTAGATATTGGAAATTTTTATCAAAAGGAAAAATATGTGGCAACAAATATATAATCCATTTGACAACATACTTTTAAGTGCTTTGGTGGCTTTTTTGCCTATTTTGTGCTTTTTGCTTTCTCTTGTAGTTTTCAAACTCAAAGGCTATCAAGCAGGTTTTTTAACTCTTATTTTATCAAGTGTTGTGGCATTGTTTGCTTATGATATGCCGTTTTCTTTATTAGGTGCTAGCTTTATACAAGGTTTTGCAAATGGTATTTGGCCTATAGCTTGGATCATCATCGCGGCCATATTTTTATATAAACTTTCTATCAAATCAGGCTCGTTTGAAGTGATAAAACAAAGTGTTATGAGTATCACTCCAGATCATAGAATTCAAGTGATTTTGATTGGATTTTGTTTTGGTTCTTTTTTAGAAGGTGCTATAGGTTTTGGAGGGCCAGTGGCTATCACCGCTGCATTACTTGTAGGACTTGGGCTTAGACCATTATATGCCGCAGGACTTTGTCTCATAGCCAATACCGCTCCGGTAGCTTTTGGAGCAGTTGGAATTCCTATTATAGCGATGAGTAATCTAGCAGGTATAGAACAGCACGGTGTTTCAGCTATGGTGGGTAGAATGCTTGTGCCTCTTAGCTTGACTATACCATTTTTTATAGTATTTTTAATGGACGGTTTAAAAGGGGTTAAAGAAACCTTTCCTGCTATTTTTGTCGCAGCCGTTTCTTTTACTGCTACTCAATTTTGGAGTTCAAATCATTTAGGTGCAGAACTTCCAGATATTATTTCAGCGGTTGTTTCTTTGTCTATTACTACGATATTTTTAAAATTTTGGAAGCCAAAAAATATTTTTAGATTAGATGATGTAAAAGACTTTGAAAACTCACAAAAGCTAGAATTTAAAAAAGTATTTTTAGCTTGGATTCCTTTTATACTTTTGATTATTTGTATTATTATATGGACACAACCTTGGTTTAAGGCTTTATTTGCTAAAGATGGAATATTAAATTTTATGCAATTTACTTTGAAATTTAATGAAGCCTTAGGAGCTATCATAAGTCCTGATATAGTTAATCCACAAATCACAAAAACAATGATTCCATCACATACTATAGATTTAGTAGCACAAGCAGGAACTGCTATTTTAGTGGCTGCTTTAATGAGCATTGTTGTGTTGAAAATAAAAATCAACGAAGCTACCGAGTGTTTTTGGGAAACTTTAAAAGAAATGGCCACTCCATGCTTAACTATAGGCTTAGTAGTTGCTTTTGCCTTTATAGCTAAAAATAGCGGTATGAGCACTACTTTAGGACTTGCTTTTTCAAATACAGGCGATGCTTATGCATTTTTTTCTCCTATCATAGGATGGATAGGTGTGTTTTTAACAGGTTCTGATACTAGTTCAAATTTGCTTTTTGGGACATTACAGCAAGTTAGTGCTCAAAAGTTAGGAATTTCAGAAACTTTATTTTTAGCAGCAAATTCTGTTGGTGGAGTTGTGGGTAAAATGATATCTCCTCAAAGTATAGCGGTAGCTTGCGCAGCAGTTGGACTTGTAGGAAAAGAATCTGAATTGTTTAGATTTACTTTAAAATACTCAATAGGTTTTATAATTCTAATAGGAATTTGGACTTTTGTTATAGCATTTTTCTTCCACGGGATTATCCCTGAAGCAGTGCTTTTAAAATAAGGATTGATGATGAAAAAAGTGTATTTATTTGCTACTTGTTTGGGTAGTGCGATAATGCAAGAAAGTGTTTTAAGCGCGGTTAGACTTTTAAGAAGAGAGGGAGTTGAGGTTATATTTAAAAAGCAGCAAACTTGCTGCTCTCAACCCTCATTTAATTCAGGGTATTTTAAAGAAAGTAAAAATATAGCTTTGCATAATATAAAACTTTTTACTCAAGATTATCCTATAGTAGTGCCAAGCGGTTCTTGTGCGGGGATGATGAGTCATGATTATTTAGAGCTTTTCAAAGATGATGAGCATTTTAACTTGGTAAAGGAATTTAGCTCTAGAGTGATTGATCTTAGCCAGTATTTAGATGAGGTTTTAAAGGTTGATTATGAAGATAAAGGTGAGCCTATAAAAGTGACTTGGCACTCTAACTGCCATGCATTAAGAATTCAAAAAAGCATACAAGCGAGCAAAAATCTGCTAAAAAAACTCAAAAATGTGGAATTAATTCCTCTAGAATTTGAAGAAGAATGCTGTGGTTTTGGAGGAACTTTTTCTGTGAAAGAGCCTCAAATTTCAAACTCTATGGCACAAGAAAAAATCAAAGATATCCAAAATACAGGCGTAAAATATGTATTAAGTTCTGATGGTGGGTGTTTGATGAATATTGCAGGCACGATGAGTAAAATGGGGCTTGATATAAAAGGAATTCATTTGTATGATTTTTTAAACAAGCGTCTTGAAGGAGTTGCGATATGAAAATGACACATGAACAAATTGTGGATGTGAAAATTCATGATAAGCAAATGCGAGAGAATTTAAGATCTGCCATGCATACTTTGCAAAAAAATCGTTTAAAAGTTATAGATGAGAAATTTAATGATTGGCAAGGACTAAGATCTAAAGCTAAGCAAGCTAAAAACAATGCTTTATCAACTTTACACGATAGGCTTTTAGAATTTGAACAAAATGCCACTAAAAATGGCATAAATGTCCATTGGGCGAGTTCTGATGAGGATGCCTGTGAGATTATATATGAATTAATGGTAGAAAAAAACATCGGTAAAATTCTAAAAGGTAAATCTATGGCTAGTGAGGAAATAGGTTTAAACCACTACCTAGAATCCAAAGGTTTAAAAGCTATAGAAACAGATTTAGGTGAACTTATATTGCAGTTAAATGATGAAACTCCCGTGCATATTGTAGTTCCAGCGGTACATAAGAACCGCTATGAAATTGGTAAAATTTTTCAAGAAAAATTAGGCTCTAATTTAGAAAGTGAGCCAGAAAAGCTAAATTCTATTGCAAGAAAGCATTTAAGAGATGAATTTGAAGGGCTTAAAATGGGGCTTAGCGGAGTAAATTTTGCTATGTCTAAAGAAGGTGCTTTTTGGCTTATAGAAAATGAGGGAAATGGTAGGATGTGCACCACAGCAAGTGATATACATGTAGCACTTTGTGGTATAGAAAAAGTTATGGAAAGCTTTGAAGATGCTGCCACTATGGTGTCTTTACTTACTCCATCAGCTACGGGCCAATTTATACCAACTTATAACAATATCATTACAGGACCTAGAAAAAATGGAGATTTAGATGGCCCAAAAGAAGTGCATATTATTCTTTTTGATCATAATAGAAGCAAAATGCTAAATGATGAAGATTATTATGAAGCTTTGCGTTGTATAAGATGTGGGGCTTGTATGAATTTTTGTCCTGTGTATGATAAAATAGGCGGCCATACTTATCAAAGTGTATATCCAGGGCCGATTGGAGAAGTCATAAGTCCTAATCTTTTTGGTATGCAAGAAAATGGTGATATTCTTACTTTTTGCTCGCTTTGTGGAAGATGTTCTGAAGTTTGTCCGGTAAGAATTCCTCTTGCGGATTTAATACGCAAATTAAGAGCAGCAAAAGTAGGTCAAGGAAGTTTTGATAATATCGCTCCAAATACTGCTGAAGCTATGGCATTTAAGATTTTTGAAAAAGTAGCTACAAGTCCTATTATTTGGAAAAATACTTTAGCAAATTTACATAATTTTAATTGGCTTTTGCAAAAAGGAAAAAATTCTTTACCAGTAGTTAAAAAATGGAGTGCTTATAAGGAATTTCCACAAATAAAACTTGATCTTTATAAAGAACTTGAAAATATGCAAGGAGTAAAGTGTGAGTAGAATAAATGAAATTTCTTCACAAAGCAAAAAAGCTATTTTGGATAAGATTAAAAATACACATTTATCTTTTGAAAAAATTCCGACTATAGATCCTATAGAGCATATCAAAACAAGTGATGATATGTATAGTGAGTTAAAAGAAAAAATGAGTGCAAATAAATACATAGTAGAAGAAAGCTCGTTAGAAAAATTAGAAGAAAAAATCAATCAAATTGTTAAAAGTTATGGCTATAAAAGTCTTATTTATCCTGATAATTTAAATTTAGATATAAATAAAATTGAAGCCGAAAAAAAGACTTGTTTTAATCAAGAGATTGAAAAAATACGAAAAGAAGTTTTTCATAGTGATTTTTCTATCATCCAAGCAAGAGTTGGAGTAAGCTCACATGGAGTTGCTTTAGTTTTGTCTGATAAAACTCAACCAAGAATGCTTTCTTTGGCTCCTATGCTTTGTATTGTCTTATTAAAAAAAGAAAATATTGTAAAAAGCATTAGCCAAGCATTGAATTTAGTAAAAGAAGAAAATGAAATTTTACCTAGCAATATTTTGTTTATAGCAGGGCCATCAAGAACTGCAGATATTGAACTTATCACTGTTTTTGGAGTTCATGGATCTCAAAAGGTTCATATTATACTTTATTGATTTATTTAGAATTTGCACTTAGTGTAAATTCTAAAATCACCTTCAAATCAAAAATTAACTTCTTGGTTTTTAAAACATTAATTAAATTATATTTTTATCAACCTTTGCTATTTTATTGATTTTAGTTATATTTAAGATATTTTTTGACATAGTAAAAAAGGTATTAACTTAAATTTTAAAACTATAAAAAGGAAAATCATGTTAAAAACAAGTTTTAAAAAGGCAGTATTTTTACCAAGTATTAGTATTATAGTTGTTTTAAGCCTTAGTTGTATTTTCTTGCCTAAACTTACAAATGATTTTATCAATCATATAAAAAGTGGAATTTTTGCAAATTTTTCATGGTTTTATATATTAAGTGTGAGCTTTTTTGTGTGTTTTATGCTCGCACTTGCACTTTCAAAATTTGGCGATATTAAACTCGGCGATGATGATGAAAAACCTCATTTTAAATTTACTTCTTGGCTTGCTATGCTTTTTGCTACGGGTATGGGCGTGGGGCTTATGTATTTTGGTGTGGCTGAACCTCTCATACATAAAAAAGCCTTGCAAACAAGCGATGAAGAAGCTATGCTACATACTATCTTTCACTGGGGAATTCACCCATGGGCTATTTATGGGGTGTGTGCTTTGGCTATGGCGTATTTTGGTTTTAGATATAAAATGCCTCTTAGTTTGCGTAGTGCTTTTTACCCTTTGCTTAAAGATAAAATTTATGGTTTTTGGGGAAATTTAGTTGATATACTTGCTTTAATTGTCACGGTTTTTGGCATTAGTACCACACTTGGTTATAGTGCATCTCAATTAAATGCGGGCTTTTCAAATTTGGGTATTTTAAACGGACAAAGCTTTTTAGAACAAAGCGTGATTATAATCATCATTATTTCTTTAGCCACACTCTCATCGATTAGTGGCTTAACAAAGGGTTTAAAAATTTTAAGTGAAGCAAATTTAGTTTTTGCAGTGTGTTTAATGCTTTTTGTGCTTTTTTCAACAAATACCATCCAAATTCTTTCGCAATTTAGCTCTAATATTGGAAATTATTTGCAAAATTTAATTTCTTTGAGCTTTAAGACTTATTATTATGAAAAAGAACATATAGAATGGTTTAATAATTGGACTATTTATTATTGGGCTTGGTGGCTTAGTTGGGCACCTTTTGTGGGCTTTTTCATTGCTAAGATTTCTCGTGGTAGAACGATAAGGGAATTTATTTTTGGCGTGCTTGTAGTGCCTACTAGTTTTAATATACTTTGGTTTAGCATTTTTGGCAATAGTGCTTTAAATTTCAATGATATTTTAAGTCCTTTTACTTCAGCACCTGAAAGTTTGCTTTTTTATTTTTTACAAAATTTTTCTTTTTCTTATTTTAGTTCTTTGCTTGCGCTTTTGGTTTTAGCTTTGTTTTTCATCACTTCAGCAGATAGTGGGATATTTGTGTTAAATTCTTTAAGTAGTGGTGGCGCTCATGAGCCATACAAATGGCAAAATATCCTTTGGGGTTTTGTGCTTGCGCTTTTAGCTACTTCTTTGCTGTATTCAGGTGGCTTGGGGGCGATTTTAAGTATCACTATGATAGTGGCTTTACCTTTTGCATTTTTGCTTTGTTTGATGTGTTTTTCATTGCTTAAAGGCTTAATTGTAGATGTGAATTACTCTTTAACTAAGCTTAGTCAAAGTAGTGTGTATTTTACAGGAGAATTTTGGCAAGAAAGACTTGCTAGAATTTTAAAACAAAGCAAAGAACAAGACATACAAAATTTCTTAAATACCAAAGTTAAAAATGCTATGGAATCACTCAGCCAAAGTCTAAAAAACTACGGCTTGAAAACACAGATCGTTCAAGAAAAATCAAGTATAAGTTTGATTATAAAAAAAGAATTTGCAAAAGATTTTATCTATGGAGTGCAAGTGGTAAAAAAACAAGCAAGCCAAAGCATAATCGATGATAAATTTATGCCAACTTATTCTAAAGAATTTATCTTTGAGCCACAAACTTTCTTTGCTGATTCGCGTAATGGTTATAATATAGAGTATTTAAACGAGCAAGAAATCATCGTAGATATACTAAAGCAATATGAGAGGTATTTGCAACTTTTATTTGATGATAAAAATGAAATTTTTACCAAAGCTTATGATTAAAAAGCGTTATAATTACACTTTATTCTTATAAGAAAGGCCTTTTATGTTGAGATTTTTTTTAATGTTTTTTTGTGCTTTAAATCTTTTTGCTATTACGCCAAAAGATACGATCGTTATAGCAGTGGAAAATGAGCCAGAGCGTATAAATCCGCTTTTTAGTGAAGATCATGATGTGGCAATTGCTCTTGTGTTTTCAGGACTTACACGCTTTGATGAAAATATGAGCTTAGCGCCTGATCTTGCTAGATCTTGGAAAGTTAGTAAAGATGGGCTTGTTTATGAATTTACTTTAAGAGATGATATATTGTGGCATGATGGGACTAAATTTAGTGCCAAAGATGTGGAATTTAGTATAAATGCTTTAAAAGATGAGAAGTTAAATTCACCCTCAAAGGTAAATTTTGACGCAGTTAAAGAAGTAAAAATCATTGATGATTATCATTTGATTATCACACTTTCAAAGCCTTTTCCTGCATTTTTAGACGCTTTGAGTGTGGGAATTTTACCAAAACATTTACTTGAAAAAGAAAATTTAAATACTACTAAATTTAATCAAATGCCTATAGGAACAGGACCATATAAGCTAAAACAATGGAAAAAAGGTCAATACATGATCTTAGAAGCAAATGAAAATTATCATTTAGCTAAGGTAAAAACACCAAAACTCATACTAAAACATATTAAAGATCCAAGTATTAGCGCTATTGAGCTTAAAAATGGTTCTATTGATGTAGCTTTAGTCGATTTTGCTCTAGCTTCAAATTTTGCAAATGACAAAAACTTTAAAATGCTTATAGAGCCTTCGGCTGATTATCGTGCTTTGATGTTTAATTTTAATCATGAGTTTTTAAAAGATCAAAATGTGCGTTTAGCACTAAATTATGCTATCGATAAGAAAGCTATTGTGGATTCTCTTTTGCATTCTTTTGGAAAAGTAGCAAATCATCCTTTGGAAAAATCATGGGCAAATCCTAAAGAATTTGCAACTTATACTTATGATGTAAAAAAAGCAAATGAGCTTTTAGCAAAAGCAGGCTTTGTGAAAAACAAAAATGGAATTTTAGAAAAAAATGGCAAAGAATTTAGCTTTGAAATGTATGCTATGAGTGAAGATCCACTAAGAATAGCTTTGGTAAATATCTTACAAAGTGAGTTTTTAAAGCTTGGTATTAAGGCAAAGGCAGTTGCTAAGCCGAGTGGAAGTTTTGACTATACTAAGATTGACAGCTTTTTGGTAGGTTGGGGTAGTCCTTATGATCCTGATTTTCATACTTTTAGAGTTTTTGAAAGCTCTCAAGATAGTGCTTTAAACTCTAGTGGATGGAATTTTGGTCATTATCAAAATGCTAAAGTTGATGAAGCTCTGATAAAAGCGAGAAATTCGCTTGATGTAAATGAAAGAAAAAAATACTATAAAGAATTTATTGACGCTTTATATAAAGATCCTGCATTTTTATTTATAGCTTATATCGATTATCCTTTAGTTTTTGCTAAAAATATCCAAGGTATAAAACCTCATATTTTAGGTCATCATGGGGTAGGTTTTACTTGGAATGCTTATGAGTGGAGCAAAAATTAGTGCTAAAACTCATTTTTAAACGCCTTTTATGGGCGTTTTTTTTGATGATTTTTGCAAGTTTTTTATGTTTTGTGATGATTTATCATGCTAAAGGAAGTGTGGTTTTTGCTAGTGTGCCTCAAGGAACTAGCCTTAAAATAAAAGAAGAAATTGAGCATAATTTAAATTTAGACAAGCCTTTATTAGAGCAGTATGAAAATTGGCTTTTTAATGCCATGAAAGGCGACTTTTCCTACTCTTTAATCAGCGGAGAAAAGGTTAGTGAAATTTTAAAAGAAAAACTTCCCTATACCATCATACTAGGAAGTTTGGCTTTTTTTATACTTTTTGTGTTGTCTTTGGTTTTGGCACTTTTTTGCGTTCTTTATAAAGATAGTTTTTTGGATAAAATTATTACCTTTTCAACGATGAGTTTTTTTGCATTGCCTACTTTTTCTTTATCGCTAATGCTTATTTTAGTTTTTGCTGTATTTTTTAAGCTTTTTCCAAGTTCAGCTATTGCTGATATTGGCTTTGAAGATGATATATTTAATCGTTTGTGGCATTTGTTTTTACCAGTGTGTGCTTTAGTGCTTTCACATTTAGCTGTTTTTGTGCGTTTTATAAGGACAAGTTTGATTGATAGTTTAAATCAGGGCTTTATAGAAAGTGCTTTTGCAAGAGGACTTAGTAAAAAAAGAATTTATTTGCATTTTGTATTAAAAGATGCTTTTGCTTCTATACTCGCGTATTTTGGTGCTTCCTTTGTGAGTTTTTTAATGGGAACTTATATAGTAGAAAGTGTGTTTTCTTACGAGGGTGTTGGAAATTTAGTGATTAAAAGTATATTGTTTAAAGACTATCCTGTGGTGCTAGCTGTGGTAATTTTTAGCATTTTAGTGGTAGTGCTTGTAAATTTTATCGTAGAGATAATTTGCAAGATGATTAATCCAAGGTTTGCTAATGCGTAAGTTTTATGTGATGATGATTTTACTAAGTTTTATTTTAGCGCTTTTTGTACCTTTAATAAGTTCTTATGATCCTAATTTAGTGGATTTAAGCAAGGCTAAAATAGCCCCAAATTTAAGTCATATTTTTGGCACAGATTTACTTGGTAGAGATGTTTTTACGCGTATTTTATATGCCTTGCGTATTTCTTTATTTGTAGGGGTAATGGCGGCATTTTTTAGCGTGCTTTTTGCTTGTGTTTATGTGTTTTTAACAAGATTTTTTGCTTATGCCTTTTTTGCTAGAGTGCTTGATATGCTTTTGGCTTTACCTTCTTTACTTGTGATTATGTTTTTTCAAAGTTTTTTGGCGGGATCTTTGTGGAGTATGATTTTTATCATCGCTTTGGGGCATTTTGCTTTTGTGGCAAAAGTACTTGATACTCAGCTTAATAAATTTCAAAAACTTGAGTTTTATCAAAATGCTATCATTCTAGGCTCTAGTAAGATGAAAGCTTTATTTAGTGAGCTTTTACCTGCTTGTTGGAATTTGCTTTTTGTGCTTTTTGTTTTAAATATCGCTCATGCTATTACAAGTGAAGCTACTTTAAGCTTTTTTGGCTTGGGTGTAGAGCTTTGGACTCCAAGTTTAGGAAATATGTTAAATGAAGCAAGTAAGGCTGTGTTTTTAGGATTTTGGTGGATGATAGTTTTTCCAGTGGCCTTTATACTTATGCTTATCCTACCTTTACTTGCTTTGGGTAATGACTTACAAGAAGAGATTAAAGCATGATAGAAATTGCAAATTTAAATCTTAGCTTTAAAGATAAGATCTTATTAAAAGATATAAATCTTAATTTAGAAGATGGTAAAGCTTTGGCTATCATGGGTAAAAGTGGAGCGGGAAAAAGCTTGCTTTTAAAAAGCATGATTAAGCTCTTTGATAAACACTATAAGCTTAATGCACAAAAATTTAGGATAGATCAAAAAGATATTTTAATTTTAAAAGAAAAAGAGTTAAATATTTTAAGAACTAAGGTAAATTTACTTTTTCAAGATGTTTATGGGAGTTTTTATCCTCTTGTTGATATAGGGAGTTATTTTAATATAGTTTTAAAAACTCATACTAATTTAAGCACAAAAGAGATTAAAGAAAAGGCCTTTTATTATTTTGAGTGTTTAGGGCTTAAAAATCATGATCTTTTATGGCATTCTTTTATATATCAGCTAAGTGGTGGTATGGCAAGACGCATTCAAATAGCTCTAGCTTTACTAAGCGAGGCTAAGTATTTATTGTGTGATGAGATTACAAGCTCACTTGATAGAGCTAATGAAGAAAAAATCATCGCTATTTTAAAAGAGTTAAAAACACAATTTAAAAATCTCATTTTCATTACTCATGATATAAATTTAGCTAAAGAGCTTTGTGATGAGGTGGCTATCATAGAAGATAAAACTTTGATTTATCAAATGCCCGTGAAAGAGTTTTTAAGCAATCCAAAAGGTGTTTTTGCTAAAGAATTGTTAAATTATTTTGAGAATGAGAATGTTTTTAGAAGTTAAAAATTTAAGCAAATCTTATAAATTTAAAAAACATTGGTATTTAAAGGAAGAGGAAATTTTTGTTTTTAAAGATGTGAGTTTTTCTTTAAATCAAAATGAGAATTTATTGCTTTGTGGGGAAAGTGGTAGTGGTAAAAGCACTTTAGCTAAAATTCTTTGTATGCTTGAATGTGCAAATACTGGAGAGGTTTTGTTTGAAAATGAAAATATATTAAATTTAGATTTTAACGCTCAAAGAAAATTACGCCAAAAAATTCAATATATTTTCCAAGATCAAAAGCTAGCTTTAAATCCTTACAAAAGTGCCAAAAGACTTTTGATTGATGTGTATGAAAATTTTAAACTTAAGCCCGATTTTGGAGAACTTTTTAAACTTTTTGATGTTTTTGAGCTTGAAAAAGATATTTTAAATTTAAAACTTTCTAAATTAAGTGGCGGTCAAAGCCAAAGATTAGGTTTGATTAGAGCTTTGCTTTTAAAACCAAAATTGCTTATTTTAGATGAAATTACAGCAGCACTTGATATACCAACTGCTTGTAAAATTCTAAATTATTTATATGCTTTTCAAAAAAAATACGATATTACTTATATTTTTATTTCTCATCAGGAAAAAATCTTACAAGATATTTGCCATAAAAAAATGTATTTATAAAAAGATAAAAACTGTTTCATTTTGAAATACATAAAAATTTATTTTTTTGATAATAAGTTTTTATATAGCTAAATTGAAGTAAAATAAATTTAATTATGCTTAAATAAAAGGTTTATTATGACGCACGCAACTATAGAGCATCAATACTTTGGCATCTTTGCAATGCTTGTTATTGCAAGTGTTATATTTTTTACTTTGGTGTATATTTCTTCTAAAATAGGCTCTAAGCTAGCCTCTCATAATAGAAAAAAACTTGGACTAGGAATTTATGAGTGCGGGCCTATGGCTTCTAAACAAGCAAATAAAATCAATTCTCAATTTTTTGTTTTTGCATTGATTTTTATTTTGCTTGATATTGAAGTGGTGTTTTTATTTCCTTGGGCGGTGATTTTTAAAGATTTAACCGCAGAACTTTCAAAATATGGCTTATCTTTATTCGCCTTAGTGGAAGTGTTTGTTTTTATTTTATTACTTGCAGTAGGCTTTTTATATGCTTATAAAAAAGGAGCATTTGCATGGCAGAGTATCAAAAAATGAGTAATGCGCCAGTTGTTTTAACTACGGTTGATAAGTTAGTGCAATGGGGTAGAAGTAATTCTTTATGGGCACTATCTTATGGACTTGCCTGTTGTGCTATTGAAATGATGGCAGCAGGTGGTGCAAGATATGATTTTGATAGATTTGGAACAATTTTTAGAGCAAGTCCAAGACAATCTGAAGTAATGATTATAGCGGGTACTTTAAGTAAAAAACATGCTGAATTTACAAGAAGACTTTATGATCAAATGCCTGATCCTAAATGGGTTATTTCTATGGGTTCTTGTGCAAATACCGGCGGTATGTTTAATACCTATTCTACTGTCCAAGGAGTGGATAGGATTATTCCTGTTGATATTTATGTGCCAGGCTGTGCCCCGCGTCCTGAAACTTTTCAATTTGCTTTGATGATTTTGCAAAAAAGAATTCGTAAAGAAAAAGCAAGCAGAAAAATAGCTCCAAAAAGGCTTATATGATGAGAAAATATAGCGATAAGAAAAATGCTCAGCTAAAAAATTATTATGAGGATAGATTTTACCATGCACCTATAACTAAAAAATTAAGCATAGAAAGCAGTATTTTTGAGAGCGACCATCAAATTTTAAGTCAAGAATTTGAGTTAAAAAATTCTTTTATAGAGCTTGATTTTTGGGTGATTGAGATAAACAAAGATGATAATGTTGCTATTCTTGATAAGCTCAAGAATTTAGGTTATAGCTGTTTTACTGATGCAAGTGCGATTGATTTTGTCGCTCAAAAACAGGGTTTTGAAGTATATTATCAGCTTTTAAATATGGAGAAAAATTTAAGAGTGAGAATAAAAACTTTCGTTGGTTTAAAAGAAAGGCTTCAAAGTGTTATAAGGGTTTTTAAAGGTGCTAATTGGTGTGAGAGAGAAATATATGATATGTTTGGAATTTTCATCATCAATCATCCAAATTTAAAAAGACTTTTAATGCCTGATGATTGGTATGGACATCCTTTTTTAAAAAGCTATCCTTTGCATGGTGATGAATTTGCTAAGTGGTATGAGATAGATAAAATTTTTGGAAAAGAATACCGCGAGGTTGTAGGTGAAGAAAATAGAGATCCAGGTTTTGTAGATGAAAAAGACACGCTAAACTTTAGTAGAATTTATCATGAGGTTGGTAAAGGCGAAGCTCCAAGAGAGGATAAATACCTACAAGAATATCAAGAAGAAGGTGGCGTGCCTTTTGTGAAAAAAGCCAAAAGAACGCAAGTAAAAATTTTAGATAAGAGAAGATAAAATGCAAATTTCTACTAAATTAAAACCTTATTATGAAAATATAAGCTTTGAGCGTGAAGATGGCACCATGATAGTAAATCTTGGCCCTCAACATCCAAGTGCTCATGGAAATTTACGCCTTATTTTAGAGCTTGATGGAGAAGAAATCACCAAGGCTGCTCCTTGTATAGGTTATATGCATCGTGGTATGGAAAAAATGGCTGAAAATATGATCTATCAAGAGTTTATCCCAACTACTGATAGAATGGATTATATCGCAGCTAGTGCAAATAATTATGCCTATGTAGCTGCTGTGGAAAAACTTTGTGGTTTAGAAATTCCACGCAGAGCAAGTGCAATAAGGATGATTTTACTTGAGTTAAACCGCATTGCTTCGCATTTGTTATGGCTTGCTACACATGCTCTTGATATTGGTGCGATGACAGTATTTTTATACTGCTTTAGAGAGCGTGAGTATGTGCTTGATCTAATAGAAAAATATTGCGGGGCAAGACTTACGCATTCATCTATGAGAATAGGCGGGGTAATGCTTGATTTACCTGAAGGTTTTTTAGATGAACTTTTGGTATTTTGTAATAAATTTCCAAATGATATAAAAGATTATGAAGCTTTGCTTGATGATAATAGAATTTGGCGCGCAAGAACTGAAAATGTAGGAGTTGTAAGTAAAGAACAAGCGCTAAGTTGGGGTTGTAGTGGGGTTATGCTAAGAGGAAGTGGTATTGCTTATGATGTTAGAAAAGAAGAGCCTTATTTGCTTTATGATGAGGTAGATTTTGGCGTGCCTGTGGCCAAAATGGGTGATTCTTATGCAAGATATAAGGTTTATATGCAAGAATTTAGAGAAAGTTTAAAAATTTTAGTTCAATGTGTTAAGCTTTATCAAGATACTCCGCCTGAAATTTTATGCAATCATCCTGAATATGTAAGTGCTTCAAAAGAGCAAATCATGACGCAAAATTATTCTCTTATGCAACATTTTGTCCTAGTAACCCAAGGTCTAAAACCACCAAAAGGAGAGGTGTATGTGCCAACTGAAAGTCCAAAAGGCGAACTTGGATTTTTTATCCACTCAGATGGTAGCGGTAGGCCATATAGATTAAGAGCTAGAACCCCAAGCTTTTTTCATTGTGCATTTTTAGAAGAAATGCTTGTAGGATCATATTTGGCTGATGCAGTGGCAATTTTAGGAAGTATTAATATAGTTTTAGGTGAGATAGACCGATGAGACGCGTGGATTTAAGAAAAAGTCAAGATTTATTTAAGGATTTAGAACAAATCATTCAAAAAGCTTATATGGGTGAAGTTTTAGTAGTTTTATTTGAAATAGGAGATTTTTCTAGTGTAGAAAAAAGTTTTGCTTTCATAAAAGAGCAAAATTGTGAACTTTTAAATTCTTTAAAATTTAATCAAGTAGATTGGACTATAGTTTTTAAAAAGGTAGGACAATGAAATTAGCAAAATATCAAGAAGGTTTAAATGCTTTGTGTTTTGTGGATTTGCTTTCTTTAAAAAATCCTTCACTTTGCGCTAAGCTTAACAAAAGTAAAAATTATAATATTTCTTGTTTAGAGGATAAAAATTTAAAAACAAACTTTTATAAATGTGAGATTGCAAGTGTGCCTTTCGTGCTTGCTTTGCTTTGTAAGATGAGCTTGGAGACTGAATTTGACGAATTTGATGAGGGGTATTTAAGTGCTGAATCTTGCTTTGGTGAAGAAGAAGCTTTAGAGATTTTAGAGTTTTTAAAAGAAGCAAAATGTATTATTTTTGATGAAAATTTATATCAACATAAAGATTTTGAAAATATTAAGTATTTTTTAGAAAAACTTTGTCATAAATTTAATCTTTTGCTAATTTGCTCTAATGAAAATGAAGAAAATTTATCAATACAAAATTCTTTTAGTGAGCTTTTAGAACTTGATAATTTTGATGGAACTATTATCATGCAAGCACCTTTGGGAGACAAAAATTTGCATTGCTCTTCTTCTTTTGCTTTAATTGCTAAGGTTAAGGATGAGGATAAAATTAATTTAAAAATAAACACTCAAGAATTTACAACTATAGTAAAAATCAATCATGATTTGAAAGGCACGGTGGCTTTGTTTGATTATGAAAGCGCTGATTTTGCTTTTTCAAAAGCTCAAGTTAAGGTTATAAAATGAAAGTTATCATTAATGGTATAGAATGTGAGGCAAATGAGGGTGAGTATATCTTAAATGTCGCAAGAAAAAATGATATTTTCATTCCTGCAATTTGTTATTTAAATGGTTGTTCTCCAACACTTGCTTGTCGTATGTGTATGGTAGAAGCTGATGGTAAAAAGGTTTATTCTTGTAATACTAAAGTTAAAGAAGGTATGGTAGTAGAGAGTGATTTATCAAATTTATGGGATGAGCGTAATGCTATCATGCAAGCATATTGCATTAATCATCCTTTGCAATGTGGAGTATGTGATAAATCCGGTGAGTGTGAGCTTCAAAACTTTACACACAAAGCAAGAGTAAATGTACAAAATTATTGGATTAAAGATACCCATAAAGAGCATAAAAAATGGGGTGAGATTAATTATGATCCGGCTTTATGTATCGTGTGTGAAAGATGTATCACAGTTTGTAAAGATAAAATAGGAGAAAGCGCTTTAAAAACTACTCCAAGAGGGGCAAGCGCACCTGATACAAGCTTTAAAGAAAGTATGAGTAAAGATGCGTTAGCTATTTGGACTAAATTTCAAAAGAGTTTAATTGCGCCAAGTGGTGGCGATATACTTGATTGTTCTTTTTGTGGAGAATGTACAAGTGTATGTCCAACGGGAGCTTTGGTGGGTTCGGCTTTTCAATATACATCTAATGCTTGGGAGTTAAAGAAAATTCCAGCTAGTAATCCCCATTCAAGTGATTGTGAGTTGATGTATTATGATATTAAACAAACTAGTATTAATAATCAAAAAGAAAAAATTTATAGAGTGAGTAATGATTTTGCTTTTGCTACGCTAAATAAAGCTGCAAGATATGGTTTTAATACCCAAAATGAAGTTCAAGGTAAAGACGAAAAAGCCTTTGAAAAATTAGTAAATATGATAAAAAATGATGAAATAAAAAATATTTTATTTAATAGTTTTATTACTAATGAAGAAGCTTTAATCTTGCAAAATTTAAGTAAAAAATTTAATCTTAATCTTATAAATCATGAAGCTAAAAAATTCCAAGATTTCCTAGCTTGTTTTTATCAAAATGCAAATGCAATGTATAATGCAAATACAGACGATATCACTCAAAGTGATTTTTTAATCATCGTAGGTTCGTTTTTACGCTATGATGCGCCAACGCTAGGATATAAAGTTAATAACGCTTTGGTAATGAATAAAGGTGCAGGGCTATATTTTCACCCTATAAAAGATAAAGGCGTGGATAAATATTCTAAAAATTTCTTGCAGATTGATCATAATATTAAAGATAATGAAAGTATTTTATTATTTATCTTGCAAAAATTTGCCAAAGAGCTTCCGCAGGATTTTAAAAACACATTAGAAAATGCGTATTATCAAGATACAAAAGAAATAGAAGAAACTATTAATGAAGAAGTTATTGAAAAGATAGAAAAGCAAAATGAAAACGGCGAAACTATTATAGAAGAAGTTAAAAAACTTGTGCCTAAAAAAATTAAAAAAAGCATAGAGGTGCAAAGATCAAATTATGCGAAAAATCTTGGCATAGATGAGGATATTTTAGAAACTTTACTCGCAAAAAAGCAAAAATTTACACTTATTATAGGAAGTGATTTTTACTATGATGAGCAAAGTGTTAAGCTAGCAAAACTTTGTGCTTTGGTGCAAAAATATACTGAATTTAAAGTCTTTTTAAATCCAACTTGTACTAATACCTTAGGTGTGAGTTTAATTTGTGATTTAAGTCAAGATTTTCAAGCAGGAAAAACATTAGGTTATAACGAAAAAGGCGATTTTACTTTTTCTTATGATGGGCATTTTGATCTTGCAAGTTCTAGTTTAAATCAACAAGAAGGTAGCTTTGTAAATTATGATAAAAGATTAGTTCCTACAAATGCGGCTTTAGAATTTAAAGGTTATTTTTTAAATGATTTGGCAAATGCCTTAGGTTTTGATGAAGAATTTACGATCAACTATACTAAATTTTTACCACAAAATAAAGGCTTTAGGGTAATTGACTTTGATGAGTTAGAAAATCATTATGATAATGGTGGGGTAAATCATAGAGGTTATGAGCTTGATTTTTCCCATTTTGAGTTTGAAAAAACATTAAGCATTCAAGAAGTTAAAGAGCAAAATGAAGGAAATTTAACTTTATATCATGCAAATAGCATTCATCAGTTTTCAAAACTTAGTAATAGAGCTTTTAATGAGGTTGGAGCTTTATTTTTATCGTCTGATTTAATGCAAAAATTTGATTTAAACCAAGATGATAGTGTTATTTTAAAAAATGAAAAAACTCAAATTGCTATAAGTGTAAAATGTGATGAATCTTTAGAAAATGGTGCGTATTTAGGGGATTATGATAGTAAGATTGATTATAAATCTTTATTTGATAATACTCGATATGTAAAAGTTTGGCTTGAAAAAGCAGGAGCTAAAATATGAGTGATATTACTTTTTTTATTGTAGAAACAATTATAAAATGTGTGCTTGTTATAGCTATTTTTGCTACTTTAGCAGGCTTGGCAACTTATCTTGAAAGAAAGGCTTTGGCTTTATTTCATCGTCGTTTAGGGCCTGATATGGTAGGTCCTTTTGGATTGCTTCAGGTAGTTGCTGATATGATTAAACTTTTTACTAAAGAGGATATAGTGCCAACTTATGCTCAAAAAGTGGTATTTTTAATTGCTCCATTGATTGCAGCAATTTGTGCTTTTGTAGCAATTGCAGCTATACCTATTTTTCCTGAATTTACTTTATTTGGTAGAGTGATTCGTCCTATTATCGCTGATATTAATGTAGCCTTGCTTTTTGTTGTAGGTATGGGTGGAGTTAGTTTTTATGCGATTTTTTTAGGAGGTTTAGCAAGTAATAATAAATGGTCGCTGCTAGGCGGGGCAAGAGGGCTTGTTTCTATTATCTCTTATGAGAGCGTTGCAGGGCTTTCTTTGGTGTGTGTTGTAATGCTTGTTGGATCTTTGTCTTTAGTAGATATTAATAACTATCAAAGTGATGGCATACTTTCTTGGCTTATTTTTAAACAACCTTTAGCTTTTATTTTATTTGTGATAGCTATTTTTATAGAAACTAATAGAACTCCACTTTGTTTAAGTGAAAACGAAACCGAACTTGTTTCAGGTTATGGCACTGAATATAGCGGACTTAGATGGGGTATGTTTTTTATCGGAGAATATACAGCCATGATTACCGGAGCGATTATGATATCGCTTTTATTTTTGGGTGGATTTAATGATTTTTGGATTATACCAGGGGCTATTATGATGCTTTTGAAAGTGTCTTTTGTGTTCTTTTGGTATTTTTGGGCTAGAGGTGCTTTTCCGCAACTGCGTCCTGATCAAGTAATGAGAATGTGTTATTTGATTTTAATACCTTTAGCGGTTTTAAATTTATTAATTAGTGCTTTAGTACTTGTGATATAGGAAAAAACAATGAAAAAAGGTTATTTTAAAGTAGATTTTGAGCGTAAAAATCCTCAAAATACTTATGAAAAATTCATACAAGTAATCAAGCGTTCTTTAAATACAGAGCTTTTTGTAGGTTTGTTTGTCGTATTAAGAGAAATGTTTAAAAAAAACAATAGCGCAACGATTAAATATCCTATGGAAAAAGTTGCTTTAGATGATAGATATCGTGCAGTTCATCGTTTGATGCGTTTTATTGAAAGTGAAAATGAATGTTGTATTGGTTGTGGCTTGTGTGAAAAAATTTGCATTAGTAATTGTATAAGAATGGAAACGAGTTTAAGTGAAGATGGACGCAAAAAGGTCGAAAATTATAGTATTAATTTAGGGCGTTGTATTTATTGTGGATTTTGTGCTGATGTTTGTCCTGAACTTGCCATTGTGCATGGTAAAGAATATGAAAATGCCGCAGAGCAAAGATCTTATTTTGGTCAAAAGGAAGATTTTTTAACCCCTATCGATGAGCTTAAAAATCAAGTGGTGTTTGAAGGAAGTGGTAGTTTAAGAAAAGATGCTGATGATTTAGTAAAGAAAACTCCAAATTATTATGAGATAGATTTGCAAAGACAGCAAGATGCTCCAAAGGAAGAAAATGTTTGAAACGATAGCTTTTTGTTTATTAAGTGTTTTGGTGTTGGGATTTTTTTTAATTAGTGTTTTAAGCACTAGCGTGCTTTATGCTATCAGTTCTTTGGCTGCGGCTATGGTTTTTTTAAGTGGATTTTATTTTTTACTTAATGCTGAATTTATTGGAGCAATTCAAATAATCGTTTACAGTGGAGCTATTTTGGGTCTTTATAGTTTTGCTATGATGTTTTTTGATGCTTCTATAAAAGTAAAAGAAAGTTTAAAAGGTAAAAGAATCTTCATTTTTGCCGTGATTTTTAGTGCTGTTTTATTAATTAGTATTATTATGGGATATGAGTTTGGTTTAAATGAAACTAGTGAAGTTTATAGTCTTGATTCTACTCAGCAAATAGGCTTTGCTCTATTTACAAAATATATGCTTGCTTTTGAATTTATGGCAATTTTACTTTTAATAGCTTTAATTTGTGCTATAGCACTTACTCAAAAAAATATAAAAAAGGACGAACAATGATGTTAGAAAAATACTACATTGTGGCTATTTTGATGTTTATCATTGGTCTAATAGGTATCATAAAACGCCAAAATTTAATTATGCTTTTTATTTCAAGTGAAATTTTATTAAATGCTGCTAATTTGGCTTTAGTTACAGCAGGAGCTTCTCATAAAGACATAGAAGGTCAAATTTTTGCTTTATTTGTAATGGGAGTTGCAGCTTGTGAAGTAGCTGTTGGGATAGCGCTTTGTGTTTTATGGTATAGAAAAACAGGAACATTAGAGCTTAGCTCTTTAGCTGAAAAAGGAGAGATAAAATGCAAAATTTAGCTTTAATTGCACTTTTTTCTCCTTTGGCTTCAGCTGTTATTTTAGGTATTTTTGCTTTTAGTGCTAAGAAAATTATTTTAGGTTATTTAGCTTCTTTATTTATAGCTTTTTCAGCTTTTGCTTCAATTGTTTTATTAAATAATGGAGTACATTTTAATTTTGAACTTGGTACTTGGATATCTTTAGTAGATGTTAGTTTTGGTTTTAAAATAGACTCTATTACTTTGATTATGATGAATGTGGTAAGTATAGTAGCGACTTTTGTGCATTTATATAGTATATTTTATATGGAGCATGATGAAGGGTTTAATCGCTATTTTAGCTATTTGGGACTTTTTGTTTTTTCTATGATGTTTTTGATTATGAGTGATAATTTCTTAGGACTTTTCATAGGTTGGGAAGGTGTTGGACTTTGCTCATGGCTTTTGATAGGTTTTTGGTATCATAATAAAAAATACACTTTTGCTGCTAATGAAGCATTTATCATGAATAGAATTGCAGATTTGGCTTTGCTTTTAGGAATTTTCTTAATTTATATAGAATTTAACTCTTTAAAATATGATGAATTTTTTACCCTTTTATCTTTAGGGCATGAAAATGATGTGATTTTGATTTTAATAGCACTTTTACTTTTTGTAGGTGCTATGGGTAAATCAGCACAATTTCCTTTCCATACTTGGCTTGCTGATGCTATGGCAGGACCTACGCCAGTTTCAGCTCTAATCCATGCTGCTACTATGGTTACTGCGGGAGTTTATTTGGTAATTCGCGCAGGGGAGCTTTATTTACAAGTTCCTGAAGTAGGGTATTTTATCGCTATACTTGGAGCTTTTGTAGCGCTTTTTGCTGCTTCTATGGCCATGGTAGCTAAAGATTTAAAAAGAATTATTGCATATTCGACGCTTTCTCAACTTGGGTATATGTTTGTAGCAGCAGGTCTTGGAGCTTATGCAATAGCTTTATTTCATCTTGCAACTCATGCATTTTTTAAATCTTTATTATTCTTAGGTGCGGGTAATGTTATGCATGCTATGAATGATAAGCTTGACATTAGTAAAATGGGTGGACTTTATAAAAGTATGCGTTTTAGTGCTATTTTAATGCTTATAGGTTCTTTAGCTTTAGCAGGAATTTATCCTTTTGCAGGATTTTTCTCTAAAGATTTAATTTTAGGATTTTCTTTTATAAGCCATCATCATGGAATTTTTTTAGTACTTTTAATAGCAGCTTTTATGACAGCTTTTTATAGCTTTAGACTTTTAATGCTTGTATTTTTTACTCCAAAAAGACATGAAGAACATCCCCATGAAGCTAGTAAAATAGCTTTGCTTGCGATGAGTCCTTTGGCTTTACTTGCTATTATAGCAGGATTTTTTGAGCATAGCTTTATGGATTTTGTAAGTAAAAATTTAGCTTTTATTGATGGTCAAAATTCTTTAGTTATGATACTTGCAAGTGTTTCTGCGGTACTTGGAGTGCTTTTAGCTATCATAGCTTATTGGAAAAATTGGTTTAAACCATCACTTTCTAAAACAAGTATTTACAAACTTTTGTTTAATGAATACTACATACCAAAATTTTATCATCAATTTATTGTTAGTAAGTATGCTTTATTTTGTGAATTTTTAAGAAAAGCTGATAAAGAAATTTTAGATGCTTTGGTAGATAGTATTGCATTTTTCCTTAAAACATTTGCTAGGGTTCTTAGTATGGGTAAGGATTATTCTTTGGCTTTAAGAATTGTAGTTTTGGCTTTTGTGTGTTTATTTTGTTTAGCTTTGGCGGTGTAATATGCTCGGTTTATTAATGTTATTTCCATTTTTTGCGGCTTTTATAGCTTTATTTTTACAAAAAGAAGATAGCAAGTCCTTTGCTATTTTAGTTAGTTTTTTGATTTTAGTTTTTAATGTTTTTTTGTTATTTAACTACGATGGTGGCATGGCTTATGAATTTAGTTTAAATTCTTTGATAGTTAATTTTCACATAGGTGTAGATGCTATAGCGCTTTATTTAATATTACTTTGTTCTATTATGATTTTTTTATCTTTTATATGTTTGGATATTCAAGATAAAAGTGTTGTAATAAGTATATTTTTATTACAATTTTGCATTGTAGGACTTTTTGCTTCATTAGATGCTTTATTGTTTTATGTATTTTGGGAGTTTTCTCTTATACCGCTTATTTATTTAATAGGTAGATATTCAGATAATTATAAGGCAGGGATTAAATTTTTCATTTATGCATTTTGCGGTTCTATGCTTATGCTTTTAGCTATTATTTATGTGGGATTTTTGTATTATCAAAGTTTTGGATATTGGAGTTTTGATTTGTTAGCTTGGTATAAGAGTGAATTTTTTATACCTGAGAATGCACAAAATCTAATATTTGTAGGATTTTTTATTGCTTTTGCGATTAAAAGTCCTTTATTTCCTTTTCATACTTGGGCTCCAAAGGTTTATACCAAAAGTCCGACTTTAGTATCTGTAATGCTTGTAAGCTTTAAAATGGCGCCTTTTGGGTTTTTAAGATTTATTTTGCCTTTAGCGCCTGATACTTTGAATCATTATTATTCTTTACTTGCTATTTTATGTATAGTTGGAATTTTATATGCAGCCTTAATTGCTTTTAAAGCCAAGGATTTAAAAGAATTAATTGCTTATAGCTCAATTTCGCATTTGGGTGTGGTAATTTTAGGTATCGTAACTTTTACTTATAATGGGGTTAGTGGTTCTGTATTTTATATGTTTGCACATGGTATAGTAACAGGTGGCTTATTTTTAGCCGCTTATATGCTTTACAAAAGATATCATACTTTTGATTTAGACTTTTATAAAAATTTAGCTAAAACAGCCCCATTATTTAGCTTTTTCTTTGCAGTATTGTTGTTTTCATCTATTTCATTACCTTTGACTATTTCCTTTGTAGGTGAGTTTTTGATCTTGCAAGGTGTGGCAAGTGTAAATTTATGGTATGCATTATTTGCAGGCGGTGTAATCGTTTTAGGAGCTATTTATATGCTAAATATTTATAGAAATATGTTTTTTGCTACTTGCGAAGAAGAAGTGTGCAGTAAATTTACGCTTAAAAAAGGTGAAATTTTTGTTTTAAGTATTTTAAGTGCATTAGTGATTTATTTAGGGGTAGCTCCAAGTGCTATGCTAGATCAAATTGCTTCTAATGTAAATAGTATTCTTGAAGTTATGCAAACAAGAAATATCGCCATAGAAAATCAAAAAATCATAGATAGTATAAGAGGTTTTTAATGAGTGGTTTTAGTTTAGAAAAATTAAATTTTGTATTATTATTTCCTGTGTTGTCATTGCTTTTTTGGGCTATTGCATTACTTTTATTGAGTGCATTTAAAAAACTTTCTAGAAATTTTTATATAGGAGCAAGTGTTATAGCTTTGCTTAGCACTTTGTGTTTTTTATTGCTTTATAATGGTTTTGTTTTAGATAATTCTCATGCTTTTTTTGGTTTATTTGTAAGCGATAATTATGCAATTTTTGCGCAAATAATTATTTTGTTTTTTTCTATGCTTTATTTGCTTATAGACAAAGATGAACAAAGAGCAGAATTTTTTTCTTTATTTTTGTTTATGGTTGCTTCCTTAATATTAATGGTTTCAAGTACTAATTTGATTGTGATTTTCCTAGCTTTAGAAGGATCTTCTTTAGCTCTTTATACATTAATAGCATTAAGAGGAACTCATAATGCTATTAGTTCTAGCATAAAATATTTTGCCTTAGCTGCAGTAGGGGCTGGATTTTTTGTTTTTGCTTGTGCTTTTGTGTATTTAAAAACAAAGTCTTTGGATTTGGATAATTTATTGCATTCTGAATATATTTCAGATCCTGTATTATTATGTGCTGGAGTGATGTTTTTGGTTATTGTTGGAGTAAAACTTTCTATCGCTCCTTTTCATTTTTGGTTAAAAGATGTATATTGTGGAGTTCATACAAATTTTATATCTTTTATATCTATTGTTCCAAAAATTGCTATGATAATAGTAGTTTTAAGAATTTTTTCTGCTTTAGGCGGTGGAGTAAAATTTGAATACATAGTCGCATCGTTAGCAATTTTTTCTATGCTTGCTGTAAGCATAGTAGCTTTAATTCAAAAAGATGCAAAAAAAATGCTTGCATATAGCTCTATTACTCATTCTTCTTTTATATTGGCTGTTATTGTTTCTAGTATGAGTGTGAGTTCTCAAGGAGATGGAACTTCTTACCTGCTTTCAATTTTTGCCTTGTTCGTTTATTGGGTTTCTTTTGCTTTTGCAAACTATGGAATTTTTTTAATCTTAAGTTTATTTCAAAAAAGCTCATTTGAAAGTTTTTCTGGCTTATTTGATCAAAGACCCGTATTATCTATAATATTAGCTATGTTTATTTTATGTATAGCAGGAATTCCACCTTTTGGGATTTTTTGGGGTAAAATTTTAATTTTAGCTTCTATTTTAAATTCAGGCTATTATGTGCTTATATTTGCTATAGCTTTAAGTTCCATGATCATGCTTTATGCTTATTTGAAAATTTTAATTTATATCTTTTTTAAAAAAAGTCAATCTATAAAGAGTATAAATTTAGATATCAAGCAAAAGATTATTTTAAGTTTATGTTTTATCGGAAGCTTATCATGTGCGTTTTTGCTTTTGTGAAATAATATTGCTATAATCACGCTCATGATAAGGATTTTATTTTTATTATTATTAAGCATAAATTATATATTTTCTTTTGAAGTTATTGTTAATAAAGGGGAAGAACAAAATCGTCCCTTTACACTTTTGCATTTAAAAGATAATAAAGATTTTACTTGCAAGAGTATTTTTGAATTTGAAAAAACTCATTTTGAGTGTAATGTTTTGGGCGTTAGTAATATGCAATTTCAAAATAAAGAATTTGATGATTTTACAATTTATTTTGAAAAACACCAAACTTTTTTGACAATTAAAATATATCCTAAAATTTTAGCTAAAATGTTTAATTATTCTCAAGATATTTTTAATGCTAAAGAAATTCAAAGTCAAAATGGAGATACTTCTAAACATTTTGTGTTTATTTTTACTAAGGATTTAAGGTATTATAAACCTAGCGATGGACTTGATTTTGATATTTATTTTGATGATGCATTAATGCCTTATATTGGAGCATTGGATTTAAATTCTAATCCTATGGAAACTTCAAAAAGTGCAGATTTTAATGCATATTTTAATATCAAACAAGAATATGAAGCCAAAAAATACGATCAAGTTTTACGAGATGCTGTTAATGCTATTAAGCGTTATCAAGGTAGTGTATTTATGAATGAATTTGAGCTTTATAAATTAAGAGCGCAAAATAAGCTTTACACTTATGAGCTTGATAAAGATCAGCAAATTTTAGAACAAATGCTAGATGATGCTAAAAGATGGGTGAGAACTTATATTAATGATAAAGATTATACGGAAGTAATGTATATCATGATGAGAGTTTATATGGGCTTATCTCAAAGATCTAATGTCGATTATATTATTGATACTTTAAGTACTGAGCATAAAGACGATAAATATACTATAATAGCTTTACTTGATTATGCAGATTATTTATATCATTTGGGTAAAAAAAATATAGCAAATAATATTTATCAAGATGTATATTATTCTACTCCGAATGCAGATTTAGCTAGTAGGGCTGCTTTATTTTTGTCTAAAAATTATTTAGAAGCGCAAAATACAAAAGAAGCCAAGGAGTTAGCAAGTAAAATTTTAGAATCAAATCCTGAATTTTTTATGAGTGATTTAGAAAATTCTTTATCCTTAGCTAAGGCTTTTAGTAATCATAGAATTTATGATTTAAGTTCTAAAATTTATGAGTATATTTTTACGCATTTGACTAAAGTCGATAAGGAATATGAAAGAGTATTAAAAGATCTTTCTTTGGCTTTGTTAAATGCAAATGAACATACTAAAGCTCAAAAGTATTTAGATCTTTACACGGAAGATTTTCCTTTGGGTGAATATGTGAGTTTAATAAAAGAAGCTCAAGATAAAAATTTCTTATATTTAAAAGATAATAATGCAAGTTTTTTACATCAAAGATATGAAGAGATCATGCAAAAGTATGCTGGAGAAATTTCTAGTATGGCTTTATTTGATAATGTGAGATTATATTTTCAAGAAAAAAATTATGAAAAAGTTGTAAGTTATCAAAAAGACATAGAAAAATATTCCAACAAAGAAATCAAAAATCTTTTAGAACAAGCTGCTATCTTAGTTTTAGAACAAAATTTAAAAAATGATGAGTGCTTAGCTGCTGTTAAAATATATGATGATTTTAAGGTATATGATGTGGGAAATAAAATACAAAATAAAAAACAAATGCTTGAATGCTTTAAGCGTACTACTCGTATAGAAGAAGCTAAAAAATATATAGTTGAAAATGAAAATGATGATATTATTTTTTATAAACTCCAAAGTGCAGATTTGGCGCTTAAAGATAAGCGTTATCGTTTTGTTGTAAAAACAATTAATGATATTTTAAATACAAGAACTATTATTAGCGATGATGAAAAATTTGAAGCAAATTATATTAAATTTTTTGCTGAACTTAAATTGCAAGATTATAATGCCATGATAAGAACTTTGCAAAAACTAGAGCAATTTCCTATGAATTATCGTATGGTGGAATTATATTATGAGTTTTTGCGTTATTGTGAAAAAAATAATTTTCTAACAAGTATTTTAACTTATGCTCCAAAGGCTATTGATTATCAAAATTTAAAAGGAGTAAATCTTTTTAGTCCGGATTTAGAATTTATCTATATCAAAGCCTTAAAACAAAACAATCAAGCTCAACAAGCCTTAACTTTGTTTAAAGATTTGCTTGCTAATCCTTTAAAAGACGATGAGCGCGCAAGAGCTTTTTATATGCAAAGTAATATTTATGAAGATTTAAAAGATGTACAAAATCAAAAGCAAAGTTTGCAAAATTGTATAGATATTAACACAACAAGCAATTGGCAAAATTTATGTAAAGATAAATTAAATGTCTTAAACACTCAGCCTTGATGTTTTTTTAAAATATAAGCTTTTAAATTTTCATAAGCGTTTTGAAAATCTAAAATTTCTTTGTTGAATTTTTTATTAAAAGTTCTTTGTCTTTTGGCAAGCTGTCTTGTGTGAATGATGATGAGTTCTTCAAGCTCGTTTAAATTTATTTTTTTATCTAAAAAATCTTTACATTCTTTCAAGCCTATGGAATTTAGTGCTTTTAAATGATGATCATAGTTACTATATAGCATTTTAGCTTCATCTATTAAACCCTCATCAAGCATATTTTTAGTGCGTTTAATAATGCGTTTTTCCAAAAGATCTTTTTGCCAAGAAATTTCAAAAATATCAAGTTTTTTAATTAAAGCTTCTTGTTTTGTTTCTTTTAAAACTTCGCTTGGGATTTTATTAGTTTGCTCATAAATTCCAAGCCATTTTTTTAAGCGATAGGTGTCGTTTTTTTCTATTTTGGCATGTGGATCAGTTTTTATCATTAAATGATAAATTTCATCATTACTTAGCGTGCTTTGACTTTCTTTGAAATTTTCACTCAAGCCATCCATTAAAGCTTTTAAATAAAAACTAGTTCCACCTGTAATAATTAACATTTGATTGTTTTTTTGAGCAAAGGCTTTTGCTTTTTTGTATTCTTCAAAAAATAAAGCAATGTTAAAATGCTCATTAACATTTAATAAATTTATTCCAAAATAATCAAGCTCATCTAAGGTTTTTTGCTCTGTTTTGGCTGAAGCGATGTTGATTTGTTTATACACACAAAGACTATCAAGGCTTAAAATACTTGCATTAAATTCATAAGCTAGTTTGTTAGCAAGTTCTGTTTTGCCACTTGCAGTAGTTCCAATAAGAGCAAATTCAAAAAACATCGTAAAAATATCCTAAATTTAAAATTATTTTAGTAAAATCATAACAAAAATATACTATAAAGAGAAAAAATGCCTTTATTAAAAGAAAAATTAAAAGATATTTTGGACTTGATTGTTTTTAAGCATTCTATTTTTGCTTTACCATTTTTGTTTGTTTCTATGATTGTAGCTTCTGTTATTTTAAATGATAGCACTTGGTTTGGTTTTAAAGCTTTGTTTTTGGGTGTTATTTGCGCGGTAAGTGCAAGAAATTTTGCAATGGCAATCAATCGTTTGATGGATGAAGACATTGATAAAAACAATCCAAGATGTGCAAATAGACCTAATATCGATGGTCGTATAGGTAAAACTAGCATTTTACTTTTTATTATTTTAAATGCTATTATTTTTGTTTTGGCAAGTTATTTTATCAACAAACTAGCCTTTGCTCTTTCTTTGCCGGTATTGTTTATTTTAGCTATTTATTCAGCCTTTAAAAGATTTTCATCCCTAGCGCATTTAGTATTAGGATTTTGCTTAGGACTTGCTCCTATTGCAGGCAGTATTGTGGTTTTGGGAAGTATTGAAATTTATAGTGTTATTTTGTGTTTGGGTGTTACTTTTTGGACAGCTGGTTTTGATTTACTTTATGCTTTGCAAGATATGGAGTATGATAAAAAGACAGGCTTGCACTCTATACCTGCTAAATTTGGGCTTGAAGCAACCTTGTTCATCTCAGCATTTTGTCATGTTTTAGCAGTGCTTTTTTGGTTTTTATTTGTTTGGGTAGCTCCAACAGGAAATATTGCATTTTTAGGTGTGATTGTTAGTGCTGTTATTTTATTTTTTGAGCACCGCATTGTTAGAAAGAATTTTGCAAAAATTGACAAAGCATTTTTTACTTTAAATGGGTATTTAAGTATAGTCTTTTTTATTTTTATATGGGTTGATCTTTTATGGAGATGAAATTTTTTAAAAGTTCTTTGGAATTAGAGTTTGAAGAGAGCAAAGAAAGATATGAAGAGTTTTTGCAAGAATATGTTTCAAGTAATAATTATGTCAATTTAAGCAAATGGAAAAAGCTTGCTTCAAGGGTAGAATTTAGCGAGGGTGAGCAGTTGATTTTTGATTTGCTTATGGATTTAAAGCAAGAATTGTATTTGATAAAAAATGATATTAATAAAACAAAATTATTTGTTAATTTAAAATATAAATCTTTTGTGATTGGGGTAAATTTTACACATATTCAATTTAAAGATAGGTGTTTAATGCAAGATGAAGATTATTATGCTAGATTTAATTTAAATGGTCAAAAAATTAGTATTTTTTTTAAAGCATTAAATGAGAATGAAGCAAAAATCACGCAAATAAAAGCAGAAGATGAGCTCGTGTATGATAATTTTGTAGCAAATATGCAAAGAGCAATGATTAAAATTTTAAAGGAGCAAGAAAATGGATAGTGATTTATTATTGTGGCTAGTTGTAGCTTTATTAATTTTTGCTATGTTTGCTTATATGATGATTAAAGAAAAAGAAAGTATTGTTAAGATTAATGAGCTTGGTAAAATGATAGAAGATTTAAATAAACAATATCATTATTTAAAAAAAGAAAGTTTAGATGAGCAAGAGCAAGAAAAAGAAGAAATAGACACTGAAGCCATAAGAGAAGAATTAAAAGAAGAGCTTTTGCAGGTGCTAGAACAAAAAATCAATCAAAATATTATTCCTATTTTAAGTGCTTTAAAAGAAGTGGAAGAAGTAATTGAAGAATTTCAAAGTGAGCAAAAAAATCGTTTATTAAATTTAGAACAAAAAACTCAAAGTATTACAAAATTAAGCCCAAGCTATGATAATGAAGAGCAAAAAGTTATAGAACTTTTTAATCAAAAAAAATCCATAGAGCAAATTGCCAAAGATTTGCGTATAGGTATGGGCAGGGTTGAGCTTATTTTAAAATTTAATAAATTATTATAAAGGCCTTTGATGTTAGTAGATAGCTATGGAAGAGTGATTGATTATTTAAGAATTTCAGTAACACAAAGATGTAATTTTCGTTGCCTTTATTGTATGCCAAAAACTCCATTTGAATGGAGTGCTAAGGAAAATCTTTTATCATTTGAAGAACTTTTTATGTTTGTTAAAGTTTGCATTGATGAAGGAGTTAAGAAAATTCGTATTACAGGTGGTGAGCCTTTAGTAAGAAAAGATTTGCATAAATTTATTGCTATGATTAGTGAGTATAAGCAAGATATAGATCTAGCGCTTACTACTAATGCTTCTTTATTAAAACAACAAGCAAAGGATTTAAAACAAGCGGGCTTAAAAAGAATTAACATCTCTTTGGATACTTTAAAAGAAGAAGTGGCCTTTAAATTAGCTCAAAAAAACATACTCAAAGATGTGTTAAATGGTATTAATGAGGCTTTAGAATTAGGTTTTAATATTAAATTTAACACCGTAGCTCTTAAAGGGATTAATGATAGTGAATTTATCGATCTTTTAGAATTTGCTAAAGCACGCAAAAGCCAAATTCGCTTTATAGAATTTATGGAAAATTATCATGCTTATGGAGATTTAAAAGGCTTGAAATCAACAGAAATTTTAAATATCATTGCTCAAAAGTATTCTTTTAAACAAGGACAAAAAAGTCCAAATGCACCTGCGACTATTTATGAACTTGAAGATGGGTATGAGTTTGGCATTATTGATCCACATAGCCATGATTTTTGTGATAGTTGTAACCGTATAAGGCTTTCAGCCGAAGGGCTTTTAATACCTTGTTTATATTATGATGAGGCTTTAAGCATTAAAAAAGCTATACGCAATAAAGACATAGCAAGTGCTTGTGAAGTTTTAAAAACCGTGATAAAAAATAAATCAGAAAAAAATAGATGGGCAGAAAATGATGCCAATCAAAGTTCTACAAGAGCCTTTTATCAAACAGGTGGATAATGGAAGTTGTTGAAACTTTTTTAAGCTTGCAAGGTGAGGGAAAATATAGTGGAAATTTGGCTATATTTGTAAGATTTGCCGGGTGTAATTTTAACTGCGCAGGCTTTGGAGTAAAAAAAGAAAAAGATTCTAAAATACTTTTGGGCTGTGATACTATAAGAGCTGTTTTTACTAAAGAATTTAAAACTTGTTATAAAACATATACTTCAGCAAAGCTTTTTGATGAGGTTTTGAAGCTAGCAAATTCACGCAAAGTTATAGTTGTAATTACAGGCGGTGAGCCTTTGTTAAATTATCAAAATAAAGATTTTTTGTGTTTTATTAATTTACTTTTAGAAAATGATTTTATGGTGCATTTTGAAACAAATGCAAGTATTGAAATTGATTTTGAAAAATATCCTTTGTATAAAAAATGTTATTTTGCTTTAGGAGTAAAGCTTAGCAATAGTGGTGTAAAAAAAGAAAAAAGAATTAATGAAAAAGCTTTGAAAGCTTTTAAAAATTATGCTAAGGAAAGTTTTTATAAATTTGTTTTGGATAAGGATTTTTTACAAGAAAATAAAGCCTTCAAAGAAATCAATGAAATTTTACAAGTTTGTAAAAATGATGTTTTTTGTATGCCTATGGGGTCAAACGAAGAAGAAATTTCCAAAAACGCCTTAAGTGTTGCTGAATTTTGTATAAAAAATGGATATAATTACTCCGATAGATTGCATATTAGAATTTGGGGAGATAAAGAAGGCGTATGATTATTAGAAAAATGTTTGAATTTGAAAATGCTCATATTGTTAGATTTTGTAGCTCCAAGCGATGTAAAACAAGCATACATGGCCACTCTTATAAGGTAGAAATTTTACTTGAGAGTAAATACCTTGATAATGCTGGAATGGTGTATGATTTTGGTTTGTTAAAAGATGAGATAAAACAAATTATTGATAGTTTTGATCATGCTATTACGCTTTTTAAAGATGATGATAAAGCTTATTTAGAAGATATGAAAAAGCACTCGCAAAGATGGGTGAGTTTACCTGTGAATGTAAGTGCGGAAAATTTTGTACGCATATTTTTTGTACTGATTGATACTTTGCTTTTAAAGACTAAGATGGTCAATGGTGAGCAAGGTGTTAGTTTAAAAAGCATTATTGTGCATGAAACAAGAACAGGTTATGCACAAGGTTTTAGAGAAGATGCTTATAGTGAATTTTTACCAAAGATTGATTTGGCAGATATTGACTTTTCGCAAGCTATAAGAGATGAATGGAAAGATAAAGATTTTTTTGAAAAACTTCAAGATGTAAATTTTGTTTTTATCAATCAAAAGGAGGTGTAATGAAAAAGATTTTATTGATTGTGCCAATATTGCTTTTTATGGCTTGTTCAAATCAAGAGAATAAAAATATAAAAAAAGAAATACAAACCGAGCAAGTTCAGATTGAACAAAGTGATTCTAATGTCATTATAGATGATGAAACACTTCCTATACCTGTTGATGATGATATACAAGATGAAAATAATACACAAGGACAATAATGGATCAAAGTTATGAATTTTTTTTAGCATTGCATGTGTATAGTTTATATACAAATGGTTTTTTAATGTTGTTTTATTTGTATTTGACTCAAAGTAACTTCTCACAAGAATTTATCTTTATAAAAAGAATTCGTCTATTTTTACCAATTTATTATTTGTTTTTAGCAATTACACTTTTTACTGGAAGTTTGTTATGGGCTTTAAAGCATTTTGAATTTAATTTCTATGTGCTTTCTATGTGGTTTTGTTGGATTTTGATTTTTGCTTTGGCTATTTATCAATTTGTTTTATTTAAAAAAGCAAGATTGTTTAAACGCTATGCTAAATTTAGATTTTTAAGTTTTTTTATTTTGTGTTTAGGTATATTCTTGCTTTTTGTGCCTTATTTGCTTAAGAGGTTTTATTTTTAATGCAATTTTTATATCACCCACAAAGTGGTGCTGTAAGTTTAGAGCTAGAAAATGAAGCCTTTTTACACTTAAAGGCTCGAAGAATTAAAGTGAGTGATAAAATTATATTAAAGAATTTGAAAGATTTTTATGCTTACACTTATGAATGCATAGAGCTTTCTAGACGCTCTTGCATATTAAATTTACTTGATAAAAAAGAAGAAAAACAAGAATTAAAAACATATATACATTTAGCTTTGGCGGTGATTGATCCAAAGGTTATAGAAAAAACTTTACCTTTTTTAAATGAACTTGGAGTAGCAAAACTTTCTTTTGTGTATATGGAATACTCGCAAAAAAATTTTAAATTAGATTTTAAAAGAATGGAAAAAATTCTTATAGAATCATCCCAGCAATGCGGTCGTGCTTCTTTAATGGAACTTGAAAGTTTTGATGACTTTAAAAAATTTCAGCAAGCTTATGAAAATATTGTTTTGATAGATTTTGAAGGTAAAGATTTGATGAATTTTGATCCCGATAGATATGTATTTTTGGTTGGGGCTGAAGGCGGATTTTCGCAAAAAGAAAGAGAAATAAATATAAAAAGAGCAAAATTACAAGCCAACTATATACTTAAAGCACAAACAGCACTTATAGGGGTTGCTTCAAAATTTATAATTTAAAAACATGCTTAAATTTAGCTATTTTTTATATAAAAATCTATATAATTACGCCTTAATGTTTTGAAAAAGGATAAACAATGAAGAAAGAAATTCACCCAGAATATGTAGAGTGTAAAGTTAGTTGTGCTTGTGGAAATTCTTTTACTACTAAGTCAAATAAATCAGAAATTAAAGTTGATATTTGTTCAAGCTGCCACCCATTCTTTACAGGTAGTGAAAAAATCGTAGATGCTGCGGGTCGTGTAGAGAAATTTAAGAAAAAATACGCAATGCAATAATGTTATATTTTATTCCTACACCCATAGGAAATTTAAACGATATTTCTTTTCATTCTTTAGAAATTTTACAAAAATGCAAGCTCTTTTTATGTGAAGATACAAGAGTTTGCAAATCTTTAATTCATCTTCTTAATGAAAAATTTAATTTAGAAATAAAGCCTGATAAATATATAGCTTTACATACTCATAATGAAAAAGATTTTTTAGCAAAAATAGATGAGGATTTTTTTAAGCAAGATATTGCATATTTAAGTGATGCAGGTATGCCAGGTATTAGCGATCCGGGGCAATTTTTAATCGAATATGCTATTAAAAACAATATTGACTATGAAGTCTTAACAGGATCAAATGCTGCTTTGCTTGCGTTGGTTTCAAGTGCATTTTGTAAAAAAGAATTTATTTTTATGGGTTTTTTGGCCAATAAAAATCCTCAAAGACAAAAAGATATTGAAAATTTAATGCTTAATCCTTATCCTAGTATAGTTTATGAAGCACCCACTAGAATACTTAATTTAGTAGAAGAAATTAGTAAAATTGATCCTTTAAGAGAAATTTTTATCATAAAAGAAGCAACAAAGAAATTTGAAACTAAATTTAGAGCAGAAGCTTTAGAGGTTTTGGAAAAATTAAAAACAATGGATTTACGCGGTGAATGGTGTGCAGTGGTAAATGCTAAAGAAAAGCAATTTCATCAAAACACCTTGTGTGAGCAAGATATTTATGAGCTTGATTTATCTTTAAAGGCAAAGGCAAAACTTCTTTCGAAAATCAATGCAAAATCTCCAAAAGAAAATTATCAAAAACTGCTTTTAAGTTGAATTTGGTTATTATTTAAAAATGATAGTTTATGGTAAGCAAGTGTTTTTTTATATCTTAGAAAAGCATGAAGAAAAAATTAAAGAAATTTATTTGGCAAAAGAATGTGAAAAAGCTGATTTTTCAAAAATAACAAGGGCATCAAAAAAAATTAAAAAGCTTGATTTTAAAACCGCACAAAGCTTAGCAAGAGGTGGAAATCATCAAGGTTTTTTAATGGAAATTGATGAATTTGAATTTAGCTCTTTTGAGAGTTTAAAAGAAAAAGATTTTATAGTTATTTTATATAATATTAGCGATGTTGGAAATATAGGTGCTATCGTGCGTAGTGCTTATGCTTTAGGTGCTGATGGGGTTATTTTGGTAGCTAAAAGCGTGGCTATGGATGGAGTTATTCGTGCAAGTAGTGGAGCAGCTTTAGATATGGAAATAGTCTTAAATGATGATATTTTAAGCATGATAAATGAGTTAAAACAAAAAGGTTTTTATATCTATGCTAGTGCAAGCGGAGGTAGTGATATACATACTATCAAGGCCAAAGATAAAAAAGTTTTGATTATGGGAAGTGAAGGTTTTGGTATAGCGCCAAAGGTACTTAAAAAATGCGATGAGTGCGTAGGTATAAAAATGCACAATGATTTTGATAGTTTAAATGTTAGTGCAGCATTTGCAATACTTTGCGATAGGATGAAAAATGGATAGTTGGAAAAAATTAGAAGATTTAAATTTGTTAGAAGTTCAAAAAAGAACACAAATAGAAATAGCTTGTCTTGAATATATCATTAAGAAAGATTTTAAGTCTTTATCTCGCTTTAATGTAAATGGCTTTATTAAAATTTTACAAAGAGAGTATGAGCTTGACTTTTCTAATTTTTTAGAAGAATATCATGTCTATTTAGAAGAAAATGGTATTGAGAAAAAAAATCATGTGCATATTTCACCTAGAATGAACTCATATACCAAAGAAAGCTCAAGTGTATGGTATATTGTGATTATAGTAGTAGTACTTTTGATAGTAGCTTTGGCCTGGGGTGTTTCAAGATTTTTTCAAAGTTCTACTTTAGATGAAAATACCACCAATGTATTAAATCAAGAGCAGGTTGTTTTAGAAGAAAAAGTTGATGAAAATGAAACACCAGTTCTTAATTTTTTTGCTGATGATGCTATGGAAAATAATGAAACAAACGCGACTATTTTAGAACCAATAAGCGAGAACAATAATACAGAAAAAACATTAGAAGATAATGCTAGCTCAAATATGCCTGAAGAAAATATCATTTTACTCAATGAAAGCATTATAAAACCAAGTGCAGAGCTTTGGCTTGGTATGGTGGATTTAAAAACTTTTAGAAAGAGCTCTTTAACTATTAAAAATGATTATGTTTTACCTTTGGATAAAGATATGTTAATTACCACAGGCCACGCTGCTTTTAGCTTAAACGATGAAAATAATAATACTTTAGAGTTTAAAAACGGTGTGTCTAAATTTTTAATGATTAAAGATAGTAAAATCAAACAAATTACAAAAGCTGAATTTATCAAAGAAAATAGAGGAAAATTATGGTAAGAATTTTAATATTTTCCATTTTTTTTACTCTTAACGCTTTTGCACTAAGTGCTTTAGAAGTTGCAAAACATATTGTTAATGATAATTCTAAAGATGCAAAATTAGAGCTCTTGTTTGCAAGGAATGATTATAAAGATGAACGCGGAAATGTAGATATTTACACTATTTCTCAAATTTTAAAAACTAATTCTTTGGCAAATTTTATATTAAATGAGCCAAAAACTCTAACTTTTAGTTTTAAAGCTCAAGCTGATTCTGTTTTATTTTTTAAAACTATTAATGATACTTTAAACGAATTAGGCTATGTGTATTTTATACCAACTGAATTAACTTTAAGGGAAAATTATATCACCTATAAGTTAGCTGTAGATTCTCAATATATGCTTGATCCAGGAGTTTTCTATAAAGCCTTGTTATCAAGCTCTGTTTTTATTAAAGATATTTCTAAAATTTCAGAATTAAATTATGAGTATGAGCTAGATTTTTCAAAAGCAAAACCTAAAGTCAATACTCAAATTCCACTAAATACCATCACTCAATTAAATAAGCCTTTAAGGGAATATATTGTTGATTTACAAGGAGCAAAAAGCATAGAGCTTAGTGCGCACAATCTTGATTCTTGGTTTTGTAAAATTCAATTTTTAGATAAAAATTTAAATTTTATTCAAGGTATAGAAAACACACACAAACAAAATGAAATTAATATAAATATCCCATTGGGTGCAAAATATGCTATCATTGGCGATATGTTTAGCCTTGATAACATAAAAAGGGGTTTAAAAATTTACTTAAGACGCTAAAAAGGATGGAAAATGTTTGAAGAAATTCATTTTAATACCATAGAAAGACTTCCAAATTATGTTTTTGCTGAAGTTAATGCGATTAAAATGGCAGCAAGAAGAGCAGGGGAGGATATAATAGATTTTTCTATGGGAAATCCTGATGGTAAAACTCCTCAACACATTATAGATAAACTTTGTGAAAGTGCAAATAAAGAAAAAACTTCTGGTTATTCTGCTTCGAGTGGAATTTATAAACTAAGACTTGCAATTTGTAATTGGTATAAAAGAAAATACGATGTTGATTTAGATCCTGAAAGTGAAGTAGTTGCAACGATGGGCTCTAAAGAAGGCTTTGTAAATTTAGCAAGAGCTGTTATTAACCCAGGAGATGTAGCTATTGTACCTACACCCGCTTATCCTATACACACTCAAGCTTTTATCATAGCAGGTGGTAATGTAGCAACTATGAATTTTGATTTTAATGAAAATTATGAATTAAATGAAAATACTTTTTTTGAAAATTTGCAAAAAACACTACATGAAAGTATTCCGCGTCCAAAATATGTAGTAGTAAATTTTCCGCACAATCCTACAACAGTCACTGTGGAAAGAAGTTTTTATGAGAGATTAGTTGCAATGGCAAAAAAAGAAAGATTTTATATTATTTCTGATATTGCTTATGCAGATTTGACTTTTGGTTCTTATAAAACCCCTTCTATTTTTGAAGTTGAAGGTGCTAAAGATGTAGCGGTGGAAACTTATACACTTTCAAAGTCTTACAATATGGCAGGTTGGCGTGTAGGTTTTGTAGTGGGTAATAAACGCTTAATTGCGGCTTTGAAAAAAATCAAGTCTTGGTTTGATTATGGTATGTATACTCCTATACAAGTTGCTGCTACTATAGCTTTAGATGGAGATCAAACTTGTGTTGAAGAGATTAAGGCAACTTATGCAAAAAGATTAGAAGTCTTGCTTGATTCATTTTTTCAGGCAGGATGGGAGCTGAAAAAACCTAATGCAAGTATGTTTGTTTGGGCAAAACTCCCTCAAAGTAAAGCTCACCTTGGAAGTATGGAATTTTCTAAACAGCTTTTGCAAAAAGCAAATGTAGCGGTAAGTCCTGGAGTTGGTTTTGGTGAAGCGGGTAATGAGTATGTTAGAATAGCTTTAATAGAAAATGAAAATCGCATTCGTCAAGCAGCAAGAAATATAAAAAAATATTTAAGAGAATAAAATGAAAATCGCAATTTTGGGATATGGTACGGTAGGAAGTGCTGTTGTAGAAACTTTGCTAAAAAATCAAGATTTAATCAAAGCAAGATGTGATGAAGAAATTATTCCAGTAATTGCTTTGGCAAGAAATCCAAAACCAAATGCATTAATTCCTGTGGTAAATGATATTGATGAGGTTTTAGAGCGTGAAGATATTGATGTATTTGTGGAGTTAATGGGTGGTATTGATTTACCCTTTGAGATAATTTCAAAAATTTTAAAAAGAAAAAAAGCAGTGGTAACTGCTAATAAAGCTTTGCTTGCTTATCATCGTTATGAGCTTGAAAAATTAGCACAAGATACAGCTTTTGGTTATGAGGCGAGTGTGGCGGGTGGAATTCCTATTATTAAAATTTTAAAAGAGGGCTTGAGTGCTAATAATATTGTTTCTATTAAAGGTATTTTAAATGGCACAAGCAATTATATTTTAAGTAAAATGACCGAAGATAATACCAAATTCCAAGAGGTGTTAAAAAAAGCACAAGATTTAGGATATGCTGAAGCTAACCCCACTTTTGATATAGAGGGTTTTGATGCAGCACATAAACTTTTGATTTTAGCAAATATTGCCTATGGATTAAGAGTAAAACCTGAAGATATTTTGATTGAGGGTATTAGCAAAGTAAGTAATGAGGATATTTATTTTGCAAAAGAATTTGAATATACCATAAAACACTTGGGTATTGCTAAGATTAAAGATGAAAAAATAGAATTAAGAGTTCATCCTACCATGCTTAGCAAAGATAAAATACTAGCAAAAGTTGATGGGGTAATGAATGCTATTAGTATTGATGGAGATGTATTGGGTGAAAGTTTATATTATGGCCCAGGAGCAGGTGGCAGGGCAACTGCAAGTGCTGTTATAGCTGATTTAATCGATATAGCAAGAAAAGAAAAAAATAGTGCTATTTTTGGGTATTTAAATGATACTTCTTATAAACTTTTAAGTAAAGATGAAATTTATACAAGATATTATTTAAGATTAAAGGTATTAGATAAAATAGGAGTTTTATCAAAAATCACACAATTAATGAGTGAACATCAAATTTCAATCGATACTTTCTTGCAAAAGCCTAAAAAAGAAAAGCAAGATTATAGCACTTTATTTTTCATCACTCATCAAACTTATGAAAAAAATATACAAATTTTAACTCAAAAGCTTAGAGAACAAGAATTTGTAAAAGATGATGTTTTTATGATGAGAATAGAAGAGTAATGGCATTATTTGAATATCTTTTTGGTAAAAAAGGAGAAGAGTTGGCGTGTGAATTTTTAAAAACACAAGGATTTGAAATTTTAAAAAGGAATTTTTATTCTAAATTTGGAGAAATTGATATTATTGCTAAAAAAGATAAAATTTTACATTTTATTGAAGTTAAAAGCACGCAAGGAGATTATGAGGTAGAATATAGATTGGATAATAAAAAATATAATAAAATTATTAAGACTATAGAATATTACTTTATGAAACATAAAAATGATGAAAATTATCAACTAGATTTACTTTGCGTATATAAAGATGATATAAAACTTTTAGAGAACATTAGTTATTAAGGGAATGTTTATTCTATTTTAATAGAATTTGAAAAAACAAAGGAGAAAAAATGGGAAAATATATTGATTTAACTACAGAAAATTTTGCACAAGCAAAAGAAGGTGTAGCTTTAGTAGATTTTTGGGCTCCATGGTGCGGACCTTGCAGAATGCTTGCACCGGTAATTGATGAGCTTGCAAATGATTTTGATGGTAAAGCTAAAATTTGTAAAGTAAATACAGATGAGCAAGGTGATTTGGCTGCACAATTTGGTGTAAGATCTATCCCAACTATCATTTTTTTTAAAGATGGTGAAGTGGTTGATCAGCTAGTTGGTGCTCAATCAAAACAAGCTTTAGCAGATAAACTAAACTCACTTTTATAATCTTAAGCCACTTTTTGTGGCTTTTCTTCATATTTTTTACTATTTAATAATTTTTATTATTTATAATTAAAGAAAAATTTGTATAATACTTATAAATAAAACTATAAGGAAAATACCATGTTAGATTTAGCTATTATAGGTGGTGGACCTGCAGGTTTGAGCGCAGGTTTATATGCTACAAGAGGTGGATTAAAAAATGTTGTAATGTTTGAAAAAGGTATGCCTGGTGGGCAGATTACTTCGAGTTCAGAGATAGAAAATTATCCTGGAGTTGCTCAAGTTTTAGATGGAATTTCTTTTATGGCTCCTTGGAATGAACAATGTATGCGTTTTGGTTTAAAACATGAGATGGTAGGTGTTGAGCAAATTAGTAAAAATTCTGATGGAAGTTTTAATATAAAATTGGAAGGCGGTAAAAACGAACAAGCAAAAGCAGTTATTGTTTGCACAGGCTCTACTCCGCGTCGTGCTGGTTTTAAAGGCGAGGATGAATTTTTTGGTAAAGGTGTGAGTACTTGTGCAACTTGCGATGGCTTTTTTTATAAAAATAAAGAAGTGGCTGTTTTAGGTGGGGGAGATACTGCTTTAGAAGAAGCTTTGTATCTAGCTAATATTTGTTCAAAAGTGTATTTAATCCACAGAAGAGATGAGTTTAGAGCAGCACCTTCAACAGTTGAAAAAGTAAAAAATAATGACAAAATAGAATTAATCACAAATGCGGTTGTTGATGAGGTTTGCGGTGATAATATGGGTGTTAATAAAATTAAAATAGCATTTAATGATGGTTCTAAAAGAGAGCTTGATGTGCCTGGAATCTTTACCTTTGTTGGATTAAATGTAAGAAATGAAATTTTAAAACAAGATAATGGTGAATTTTTATGTGCTATGGAAGAAGGTGGTCAAGTTAGTGTTGATCTTAAAATGCAAACTAACATAGCAGGGTTATTTGCAGCAGGTGATTTAAGAAAAGATGCTCCAAAACAAGTAATATGTGCAGCAGGCGATGGAGCGGTTGCAGCGCTTAGCGCTTTAGCTTATATTGAAAATTTACACTAGAATTTCTAGTGTAAATTGATTAACTTCCAATAACTCCGCCATCAATTTTACTTATTGCTATTATACTTGATCTTGGTGTTTTGCCATAAGGAAATTGACTGCCTTTTAATTTCTCTCCTGGATGTTGAATTCCAACAAACATAGTTTTATAATCTTGACTAAAAGCAATTCCTGTTATTTCGCAAGCTATTGGTCCTGTTAAAAATCTTTTTATTTCCCCTGTTTTTGGATTAGCTGCTAACATACAATTATTTCCCATGCCTTCAAATTCTTCTTGATTAGAATAGTTTCCATCAGTTTGTATCCAAAGGCGACCATCTCTATCAAAACTTAATCCATCGGGGGAATTAAATTTATTATTACTTGTAATGTTGTTTGAGCCTTTATTTAAACTTGTTTGATTATCAGGGTTTCCTGCAAGTGCAAAAATTTCCCAAGTAAATTCATCATCTTTATGAGAATTTTTATGCTCCCATTTAATTATTTGTCCGTAAATATTTTTTGTTCTTGGGTTTGCTGGATTTGGGTTATTATTTTTTTTATTGTTTGTTAAGGTAGCAAATACTTCTTTTGAGCCACTTTCTTTATGGCTTGCTATCCATTCACATCTATCCATAGGAGTTGCATTTACAATAGTTCCAGCAATTCTAGCATTGATTAACACATCTGCTTGAGAGTTAAAACCATTTTCTTTATTAAGGTTATTTTTACCATATTCTAACTCAATCCATTTTCCACTCCCTCTAAAATTTCCTATTTTTCCATTAAATTGTGCTACATATAAGGTTCCTTCATCTAAAATTTTGCTAGTATCTAGACCTTTTTTATATTTATGTTTGCTTATAAATTTATAAATAAATTCATTGGCTTCATCATCTCCCATATAAATTACAACGGTTCCATCATCTTCTACAATTAATTCTGCATTTTCGTGTTTAAATCTTCCAAGAGCTGTTCTTTTTATAGGTATGCTGTTTGGATCAAATGGATCAATTTCCACAACCCATCCAAATTTATTTGCCTCGTTTGGATTTTTACTTAAATCAAATCTTTCATCAAATTTTTCCCACCCATATTGACTTTGAGCTTTAAATCCAAATCTAAGTTGCTCTTTTGAAAATTTAATTTTTTCATCTAAACTTCCAAAAAAATCATTTATATTTTCTTCGCAAGTAAGATAAGTCCCCCAAGGTGTTTTTCCATTGGCACAATTATTTAAAGTTCCATATATAAAATTTTCATTTTGAAGTACTTGTTGTTTTGCTGGACCACTAATGCTCATTTTTGTATTTGCATCAATTCTGCGGTTGTATTTAGAATCAAGCACCACAGACCATTGATCTTTTTCTTTTTTTATTTCAAAAATACTCACTCCTAAATTTGCTTGTTCATATAAAATATCTTCTAAGCTAAGATTTTTACCTTGATGTTTAAACATAATTTCAGGATTTATATATTCATTATTAATAGCTAGTATAGCCCTATCTTTTGAAAGAGGAAAAAAACTCATACCATCGTTATTGTCCCCAAAAGTTAATTTAGCATTTTCCACAGCTTTTTTATCGATATTTTTTTCTTCATCATAAATAGATGCTTTGCTAAAAAGAGGATCGCCCCATGAGATTAAAATATCTGCTTTGTAGCCATCTGGTACGATAACTTTATCTTCTGTGCTAGCAGGTATTTCTTTAAAATTTAGCAAATCTTTATCTTTTAATAAACTCGCATTTAAATTTGAGCTAGCAAAAAATGCTACCATAGAACCCAAAGCTGAACCTTTCAAAAATGTTCTTCTTTTCATAAAACTCCTTTTAAAAATGTGTTATAAATTTAAAGTTTTTTGGAAACTTTTTGGAAACTTTTGCTCATGGTATGTAATATTGTATTAATTAACTTAGTGATACAATTTCTCACTGCAAATATAAAGGATAAATTTATGATATGTATAGGAATTCATGGGAGCAATGGTCGCATGGGTAAACAAATTGAAAATTGTTTACAAGATCAAAAAGATGCTAAAGCAAGTGCATTTTTTTATCAAGGATCAAGCTATGAAGAATTTTTTAACAAATGCGATGTAGTAATTGATTTTTCTTCCCCGAAAGGTTGTGAGGATTTGTTGTTATACGCAAGAAGCAATCCTAAACCTTTAGTGATAGGTACTACAGGATTAGATGCTAAGCAAAATGAGTTAATGCAAAGTGCAAGCATTACTATGCCAATTCTTTATGCTACCAATATGTCTTTGGGTGTAGCTATTTTAAAAAAACTTTCATGTTTAGCAAGTGAAGCTTTAAGGGATTTTGATATAGAAATACTTGAAATGCACCATAATAAGAAAAAAGACGCTCCAAGTGGTACAGCTATGACTTTAGCACAAAATGTCGCTAAGGCTAGGAATTTAGATTTGGAAAAGGTTAGAGTAAGTGGTAGAGATGGGATTATTGGTCAAAGAAGTAAAGATGAAATCGCAGTGATGAGCTTAAGAGGTGGTGATATAGTGGGTTCTCATAGAGTTGGATTTTATAATGATGGTGAATTTATAGAATTAAATCATAGTGCTACTTCAAGAGCTACTTTTGCTATGGGGGCTATTAGATGTGCTAAATGGCTGGTTTCTCAAGAAAATGGCTTATATGATATAGACGATTGTTTAGGAATTTAAATGTGTGCGGTAGTTGGAGTAATTAATTCAAAAAATGCAAGCACGGTGGCTTATTATGCTTTATTTGCTATGCAACATCGTGGCCAAGAAGCAAGTGGAATTAGCGTGAGTGATGGTTTAAATATCAAAACTCATAAAGCTAAAGGTGAAGTAGGACAAATTTTTAATACTCAAATTTTAGCAGATTTAAAAGGTAGTATAGCTGTAGGCCATAATCGTTATTCTACCGCCGGAAATTCTTCTTTGCATGATGCACAGCCTGTTGCAGCTACTTGTTCTTTGGGTGATATTTCTTTAGTGCATAATGGAAATTTGATTAATAAAGAAGAAGTTAGAAAAGAGTTAATTGATAATGGGGCTATTTTTCATTCTAATATGGACACAGAAAATGTTGTACATTTAATAGCAAAAAGCAAAAAAGAAACTTTAAAAGATAGGTTTATAGAAAGTCTAATGCAAAGTAAGGGTGCATATTGCTTTATGTTGGCCAGTAAAAATCAACTTTTTGTGGTAAGAGATCCTTATGGGGTTAGACCTTTATCTTTGGGAAAATTAAAAGATGGTGGATATATTGTAGCGAGTGAAACTTGTGCTTTTGATTTGATAGAAGCTGAATTTATCCGCGATATAAAGCCCGGTGAAATGCTAGTTTTTACTCAAGGTAGTGATGAGTTTGAAAGCATTCAAGTTTTTGATAAAACAGATCCAAGAATTTGTGCATTTGAATATATTTATTTTGCTAGACCTGATAGTATTATAGAAGGTAAAAGTGTATATGAAGTGCGTAAAAAAATGGGTGAAGCCTTGGCTAAAAAATTTAAAGAAAAAGTAGATTTTGTAGTGCCTGTTCCTGATAGTGGAGTAAGTGCTGCTATAGGTTTTGCGCAATATTTAAAAATTCCACTTGAAATGGCCATAGTTAGAAATCACTATGTTGGAAGAACTTTCATAGAGCCAACTCAAGAAATGAGAAATTTAAAAGTAAAACTGAAATTAAATCCTATGAAGAAAGTTTTAGAAGGCAAAGATATAGTGGTGATTGATGATAGTGTAGTAAGAGGAACAACTTCTAAAAAAATCATCACACTTTTAAGACAAGCAGGTGCTAGAAAAATTCATTTGGCTATAGCTTGTCCAGAAATCAAATTTCCTGATATTTATGGTATAGACACTCCAACTTTTGAAGAGTTAATTTCAGCTAATAAGAGTATTGAAGAGGTTAGAGAATATACAGGTGCAGATAGTTTGACTTTTTTAGATATTAATGAGCTAGTTTCAAGCATAGGCAATGAAAGAAAATATTCTTTGATTAGTTTTGATGGGGATTATTTTATTAAATAATCCTTATCTGCATTTTAATTGTTTAAAAATTTTATAACTTTGAAAATGAGGTGGCAATCCCACTTCAAAAGAAAAGTCTTTGTAGGTATGACCTGATAATTGATTTGCAATGTTAATATTATACGAAACATCTCTTTGTTGTTGATTTGCTTTTTTTATACTATCAAAATTTTGTTGATTAAAAATTTCTCCACTGATTTCATGCTTTTTATTATTATTATCAATAATTCTAAGTTCTAAAAAGCATTCTGAAATTTTAAAATTAGTATCGTTGGTTACTCTACCTTTTATAACAATGCTTTCTGTAGCTAAGCGTCTGTAGGTTGAAAAATTACTCAAACTAGCTTTTTTTGTGTATTGATCTATAGTTAATAATAAAGAAATAGTTAAGATTGAGGCTAATATAAAACTTATTATGCAAAAAATTATCATATACTTTTTGTTTTGTATTTTTAAATAGAATAAAATCCAAGTAAGGAAAGTTGAAGCTAGCATAATAAAAATGATGAGAATATGAAAAAAAGTAAAATATCCCATTAAAAACACTTTGAATTAATTTTAATGTCAAAATCTTGACCTTCATTAAAATCGGAAAATTTGGTTTTTAGATTAATAGTTTGGTTGGGACTTATTGTTTTTTCGATAGTGGTAGATTTACTTCTTAATGGTTTTAATAAATGTATTAAATTTTTAAAAGTATTATTTTCATCGCTTTTTCTAAATACTTCTACTTTTATTTTGCAAAATTTAAAACTTTTTTTAGAAGTATTTGTCAAGCTATAATCAACACTTAAAGAATTATCATATACAAAAAATTGAGCATTATCTAAGCTAGCTATTCTAGATCTAACTTTAGTATCAATTAAAAAATATCCCAAATACGCAATACTAAGTGAACATAAAATTCCTAAAAAAATTATAATAAAAGCAAAAGTAGGTTTGTTTCTAACAATCAAAGCAATAAATAAAGTGATAATGAAAAAGAATACAACTAAAGCCATTAACAAAAAATCGATCAAGTGCAAATGAGCTGTATAAAAGATCATTTGCTCTCGGATATGTTGAACATTCATTATCACTTCTTTATTTTTTAATTTGCTACTGAACTTGTTCTTTTATTATCTTTGCTATCAACCCAAATATTTGGCACAGCTCCGCCTGGTGTTAAGAAAATTTTAGCATCTTTATTGACTTTAAGTGCTTCATTAAATTGCTTTTGGGTTTCAATTTGTTTTAAATCAAGTAAAGGATTATTTAAACTTTTTGCTATTTCTCTATTTGAATATGCTTGCGCATCAGCTTCAATTTTTACGGCACTTGCTCTACCTTTAGCACTAATAATAGTTGCATTTGCCTCCCCTTCAGCTAAAGCCGCTTTTTTAAGTGCTTCTTGGTTAGCTCTTTCAACTTCATATTTAGTTCTTTCAGCTTCTTGTTTAGCAATTTGTACTCTTTCGATTTGTTCTTTTACTTTTATAGGTAAGATAATTTCTCTAAGCTGAACTGCTTGAAGCTCTGCTGGCTCATTTGGTTGGCTTTCAATAGTTTTTCTAATACCCTGATCAATTTGCACCGCTATAGTATTACGATTTGTTGGAAGCTCTTCTGCAGTGTATTGACCTACAACATTTCTTACAACATCTCTTACTACTGGATCTATGATTTTATTTTCCCAATTAAGCCCCCATGTCGCGATAGTTTGAGGAACTTGTAAAGGATTTAATCTGTATTGAACGGTTACATCAATAGATACAGGCAAGCCTCTTGAATCAAGCACCGAAATACTATTTTTATTAACAACACCTGATCCTATTTGTAAATTTTCATTTATTCCTTCGATCGAAGCATAGTTGATTTGTCTTACTCTAGTATCTATGATAGTGATTTTTTGCAGTATAGGCATAAAAAAATGAAGTCCTGGTTCAAGTGGGGTAGGGCTGTATTTACCTGTAGTGGATTTGATCCCCATTTCCCCTGAATTTACTATTGCAAAAGGCTTAAAAAGTGCAAAAACTAAAATAATCGCAATTGCACTATAAATTAATGGAGAAAATTTCCCAAAACCTTTGAAATTAAATTCTGGTGTTTTGAAGTTTAAATTTTGCTTATTGTTGTTTTGATTGTTTTTTTTATTAAAATAATCATTCAAATCAGCTGGCATTTAGTTCCTTTGTTAAATATAAGTTAGCATAGAAGCGTATTTTTCATTGCGTCCATAAACTATATCAAAATACGCATTTTGAAGCTTTGTCGTTAGCTCACCTCTTTTTCCATCTCCTATAATTCTTGCATCAATATTATTTATCGGAGTTATTTCTGCTGCAGTTCCTGTGAAAAATGCTTCATCAGCTACATAAACTTCATCTCTTGAAATTCTTTGACGCACTACACTTATGCCCAAATCATGTGCAATTTTTAAAACAGTATCTTGAGTGATACTTTTTAATGAAAAATCATTTGGCGGTGTGATTAGCTTATTATCTTTAATCATAAAAAAACACTCACCTGTTCCTTCTGCTACAAAACCTTCTTCATCGAGCATTAAGGCTTCCTCATATCCTGCTTCTATAGCTTCATATTTAGCCATTTGAGAATTTAAATAATTTGCACTTACTTTTGCTTTACCTAAGCTAGATTTTACACTATTTCTAGCAAAAGAAGAAATTTTAACCTTAATACCTTTTTCTAAGCCTTCTTCACCTAAATAAGCACCCCATTCCCAAGCAGCAATAGCTACCCTAACAGGAGCTTTAGCATGATAAACTCCCATAGTGCCATCACCTAAAAAGATTAATGGTCGCAAATAGGTGTTATTTTGAAAATCATTTGCTCTTAAAAGTTCAACTTGTGCATTTTCAAGTTCTTCTTGAGAAAAAGGAGAATTAATTAAAGTAATTTTTGCAGACTCTAAAAGTCTTTTGGTGTGTTCTTTTAATCTAAAAATTGCTAAACCATTTTGTGTTTTATAAGCTCTTGTTCCTTCAAAAACTGCATTTGCATAATGTAATGAATGTGTTAAAACATGAATTTTTGCATCATCAAAATCAATGATTTTTCCATCCATCCAAATTTTTTTTGCCCTAATCATAACTAAGCCTTTTTGTTGAAAATAAAACTAATTTTATCAAAAATATACTAATAATTACTAGAATATAGTAAAATTATTATATTTGAAACAAGGAAAAATCATGCCAATTATAAATATCAAATTAGCTAAACCAGAATTTAGCAAAACACAAAAAGAAGAGTTAATAGCAGATATTACAGAACTTTTACATACAAAATACAACAAGCCAAAGCAAAATATAGTGATCATGTTAGAAGATATTGAGCCATATAATATTGCTTTTGGTGGCGAAAGTGTAGAAAAATTAAGATTGAAAGATAAAAAATGAAAGAATTGCAAATTGGTGATAAAGCTCCTGTGTTTGAACTTTTAAATCAAGATGGAGTTAAAATTTCTTTAAGTGATTTCTTGGGTAAAAAAATTATTTTGTATTTTTATCCAAAAGATAACACCCCAGGTTGTACCACACAAGCTTGTGAATTTAGTCAAAGTTATGAGGATTTTTTAGAGCAAAATGCTGTGATTATAGGTATTAGTCCAGATAGTGTTAAATCGCATGAAAATTTCATAAAAAAATATGATTTAAAACACACTTTATTAAGCGATAGTGAAAAAGAAATTTGTAAACTTTATGGTGCTTGGGGTTTAAAGAAAAATTATGGTAAAGAGTATGAGGGGCTTATAAGATCTACTTTTGTGATTGATGAAAATGGAAAAATCTCAAAAATTTATAAAAATGTAAAAGCTAAAGACCATGCTTTTAAGGTATTAAAAGAATTATGCTAGTGCATATTTGCTGTAGTGTGGATAGTCATTATTTTATACAAGAATTAAGCAAAACTTATCCTGATGAGAAAATTATAGGTTTTTTTTATGATCCAAATATTCATCCTTATAGTGAGCATGAACTTAGATTTTTAGATGTTAAGCGTAGTTGTGATAAATTGGGTGTTAAGCTTTATAAAGGTGAATATGAGTATGAAAAATGGCTTGAGAGTGTAAAGGGTTATGAAGACGAGCCTGAAAAAGGCGCAAGATGTCAAATTTGTTTTGATTTTAGAATGCATAAAAGTGTTGAATTTGCTCAAAAAATTGGTGAAAAAAAACTTACAACAACCCTTTTAACATCCCCTAAAAAAGACTTAGAGCAGCTAAAATTAGCTTTACAAAAAGAATGCGATAAATTTGGTATAGAGTTTTTGGCACCTGATTTTAGAAAAAATGGAGGCACGCAAAGACAATTTGCCTTAGCTAAGCAAGATATGCTTTATCATCAAAATTATTGTGGGTGTATTTATGCACTTTCTAAACAAAAAGGCCAAAAAGCTTTTATAGATGAGCTTATGAGTCCTATAAATAAACAAATATTACCTTCAAGCATAGAAGAAAAAATAAAATTTTATAACCAAGTAAAAAATTTAGAAAAAAAGGGCATTAAATTTGAAATTCAAAGAGAGAAATTTTTAAATTATCGCTTACTAAGAGCTTTGATAAAAGAAAACAAAAAAGCCATAAAAACTCATGTTTTATTTTATTCTCATTTTAAAAATTCTTACACTAAATTTAGTATTTTAGAAGAGGATTTAAAGTGCTATAAAAGCGTAAAGGATGAGATTAATTTATGGAGTTTTGATTATTTAAATAGTTTGTGCAAAATGCGATTTAAAAGTTTTGAAGATTTTTTACAAAATCCTTTAAAAATAGAGCAAGAAATCAAAATAAGGCAAAGGCATTTTGGCGCTTATGATCTTTCGCCGGTGATTATTGTTGAAAATATCACCAAAGGTGCTTATGAATTTATAGCAAAAAGTGAAATTTATTTTGATAGTAAAGAAAAGATTGTGAAGTTATAAAACTTAACTAGTTTGTTAATATTTTTTTTGTAAAATCTGAATTTTGAATATATTTTAAGGCTAAATTTATGATAGATGTAATGCAAATTCAAAAAATTTTACCACATAGGTATCCATTTTTACTTGTAGATAAAATCGTAGAATTAAAAAATAAAGAAGTTGTTAGAGGTTATAAAAATATTAGTATAAGCGACCATGTTTTTATGGGGCATTTTCCAGATCATCCAATTTACCCGGGTGTGTTAATTTTAGAAGGTATGGCACAAACTGGAGGGGTTTTGGCATTTGAAAGTATGGATGATAAGGTAGATCCAAGCACTAAAGTAGTATATTTTACAGGCATTGATAATGCTAAATTTAGAAATCCAGTGCGTCCAGGTGATAGGCTTGATTATGAGATGAGTGTGGTGAAAAATCGTGGAAATATGTGGATTTTTCAAGGAAAAGCTTTTGTTGATGGACAATTGGTTGCAGAAGCTGAACTTAAAGCTATGATAGTAGATAAATGATGAGCAAAATTCATCCAAGTGCTGTTATAGAAGATGGAGCTATTATAGCAGATGGTGTTGTAGTAGAGGCCTATGCCTATGTTGGAAAAAATGCCAATATAGGTGCAAATACTATCATCAAACAAGGTGCAAGAATTTTACCTAATGTAACTATAGGTGAAAATTCTAAAGTTTTTTCTTATGCCATAGTTGGAGATATCCCACAAGATATATCTTATAAAGATGAGATAAATTCAGGTGTTATTATAGGAAAAAATGCAGTTATTAGAGAATTTGTTACTATAAATTCAGGTACAGCTAAGGGTGATGGTTTTACAAGAATAGGCGATAATGCTTTTATAATGGCTTATTCTCATATTGCACATGATTGTTTGCTTGGAGATAATATTATTTTAGCAAATAATGCTACTTTAGCAGGTCATGTGGAACTTGGAGATTATACTGTGGTAGGTGGACTTACTCCAATACATCAGTTTGTTAAGGTAGGTGAGGGGTGTATGATAGCAGGTGCTAGTGCGCTTTCTCAAGATGTGGTGCCATTTTGCTTAGCTGAAGGAAATCGAGCAAGCATTAGAAGTTTAAATTTAGTAGGCATTAGAAGACGCTTTGATAAAGAAGAAGTGGATGTTTTAAGCAAGGCTTTTAAATTTTTATTCAGACAAGGAAATTTAAAAGATAATGCTTTAAGTTTGCTAGAAAATACTTCTAGTGAAAATGTGAAAAAAATGTGTAATTTTATCTTAGAAACAAAAAGAGGAATTCCTATATATAAGGAAAAAAGTCATGGTTAAAAGATGTAGTTTTTGCAATGAAATAGAAACAAGTGAAAGAAGAATTTTAGTAAATGATTATAATAATGCTTTTATATGTGAGTATTGTGCCGAAAGTGCTTGCAATATTTTCTTTGGAGAGGAAAAAGAATTAAAAAATAAAGAAGTTGATAAAGAAAATTTTAAAGATATTACTCCTAAGGAATTAAAAGCATATTTAGATAAATATGTTATCGGGCAAGATAGAGCTAAAAAAATCTTTAGTGTAGGGGTGTATAATCACTACAAAAGGCTTTTTAGATCTGACTTAGAAGATGATGATACAGAATTAGCAAAATCAAATATTTTATTAGTAGGCCCAACGGGAAGTGGAAAAACTTTACTGGCACAGACTTTAGCTAGATTTTTAGATGTTCCTATCGCAATTTGTGATGCGACTTCTTTAACTGAAGCAGGTTATGTGGGAGAAGATGTTGAAAATATCCTTACTCGTCTTTTGCAAGCTGCTGATGGAGATGTGCAAAGAGCACAAAAAGGGATTATATTTATCGATGAGATAGACAAAATCGCAAGAATGGGTGAAAATCGCTCCATTACAAGAGATGTAAGTGGTGAGGGCGTGCAACAAGCCTTACTCAAAATTATTGAAGGATCTTTGGTAAATATCCCACCAAAAGGCGGTAGAAAACACCCAAATCAAGACTTCATACAAATAGATACAACTAATATTTTATTTGTGTGTGGCGGGGCTTTTGATGGTATTAGTGATATTATTAAAAGAAAATTAGGCGATAATGTCATGGGCTTTTTTACTGATGATAAAAAAGATGAAAAAGAAGCTTTACTTCAAAGACTAGAGCCTGATGATTTGGTGCATTTTGGGCTTATTCCTGAACTTATAGGAAGATTGCATGTACTTGCTTCTTTAGAAGAGCTTGATGAGGAAAGCATGGTGCGTATTTTAACTGAGCCAAAAAATGCCATTATTAAGCAATATCAAAAACTTTTTGCTATTGACAATGTGGAATTAAAATTTGAAGATGAAGCGCTAAGAGAGATTGCTAAGCTTTCGCTAGAGCGTAAAACAGGCGCTAGAGGTTTAAGAAGTATTATTGAAGAAATGATGGTAGATTTGATGTTTGATTTGCCAGAGTATAATGGATATAGCATAGTAATTACTAAAGAAGTGATCAAAGAAGGTACAAAACCTTTATTTATAAAAAATAAAAAAGTTAAAGGCTGAGAATGATTTTAGATCAAATAATTGGATTTTTTTCAAGTGATATGGGGATTGACTTAGGTACTGCAAATACTTTAGTTTTGGTAAAAGATAAAGGTATAGTGATTGATGAACCTTCGGTTGTTGCGGTAGAGCGTGAAAGATATGGTAGGGTTAAAATTTTAGCTGTTGGAAAAGAAGCTAAGGAAATGGTAGGAAAAACCCCAGGTAATATCGAAGCAATCCGTCCTATGAAAGATGGTGTGATTGCTGATTTTGATATGACTGAAAAAATGATCCGTTATTTTATAGAAAAAACTCATAGAAGAAAATCTTTTTTAAGACCTAGAATTATCATTTCAGTTCCTTATGGATTAACCCAAGTAGAAAGAAAAGCAGTTAGAGAAAGTGCTTTGAGTGCGGGTGCTAGAGAAGTATTTTTGATAGAAGAACCTATGGCAGCAGCTATTGGTGCAAATTTACCAATTAGAGAGCCTCAAGGGAGCTTGGTGGTAGATATTGGCGGTGGTACTACTGAAATTGGTGTTACTTCTTTGGGCGGTCTTGTGATTTCAAAATCTATCCGAACAGCTGGTGATAAGCTTGATACTAGTATAGTAAATTATGTAAAAGAAAAATACAATCTTGTCATAGGTGAAAGAACGGGCGAGGAAATCAAAATCGCAATAGGCTCAGCAGTTCAGCTTCCAAAAGAGCTTTCTATGGTAGTTAAAGGACGCGATCAAGTAACAGGATTGTTAAATAGAATAGAGTTAACAAGTGAAGATGTAAGAGAGGCTATGCGTGAGCATTTAAAAGAAATTGCTGATGCATTAAAAATCGTTCTTGAAATGATGCCGCCTGATCTTGCAGCTGATATTGTTGAAAACGGTGTTGTTTTAACAGGAGGCGGAGCTTTAATACGCGGTCTTGATAAATATTTATCTGAAATTGTAAAACTTCCAGTATATGTAGCTGATGAGCCACTTTTAGCAGTGGCAAAAGGCACAGGTAAAGCTTTGGAAGAAATTTCTTTATTGCACCAACTAACGAATGAAGAGTAAAATTCTTAGTGTTTTAATTTTATCTTTTTTAGTGTTTGTTTCGTTTTATTATGGAGATATAATAAAACGAAATATTTTAGATTTAAATATTGCTATTGTTAATCAGTTTTCTCAAAGCATTAATCTTTTAAAAGATAAATTTAATGAGCATTTTAATCAAGCTCAAGAAATTAAAAAATTAAGAGAAAGAAATGCTGAACTTGAAAAAAACAATATCTATATGAAAAACTTTGCCAATGAATTAAACAATATTTTAAGTGATAAAAATTCAAGTTTTTATTATCCTAATGTTAGTTTAGTTAAGGCAACTTCTTATGCTCAAATTAGCGATTATCATAAAGTTTGGCTTGATGTGGATTATAAAGGAAAAATTAAAGGCTTAATTTATAATGGCTATACAGCAGGCATAGTTATAGAAAAAAATGGTAGAGCTTTGGGACTTTTACAAGGTGATGAAGAGTGTATTTTTTCCGTATATATAGGTAAGGAACAAGCACCAGGTATAGCTCATGGTAGAAATGATTATGTTTTAGTTAAATATATTCCTAAATGGCTTGAACTTAAAATGGGCGATAAGGTTTATACAAGTGGCTTAGATGAGATTTTCTTTTCAGGAATTCCAGTAGGCGAAATTTTTAAAATAGAAGAAGAAGGTGCCTATCAAAATGCATATGTTAAACCTTATGTAAAAATGAAAGTACCAAGTTATTTTTATATGGTAGAAAATTTTTAATAAAAAGTTATTTATTTTAGTTGATATAAATTATTATTTACTATTAAATATTAGAATTATCTCCGAATTTTAAAAATTTAGGAGATTAAATGAAAAAATATATCAGTAGTTGTTTAGCTTTTTGCTGTTTAAGTGGTGCTATTTATGCAAATGAAGTGGAATATGATGCACAAAAAATAGCAGATATTTTTTATCAACTTAATGCTGATCCTAAAAATCCAAAAGCAAAAGTTAATCATGCAAAAGGCTTTTGTGCTATGGGAACTTTTGAGCCAGCTTTGTCTATCAATAAAGAAGTTGATGTGCCTTTGTTAACACAAAAAAGTTTGCCAATCCAAGTAAGATATTCTTTGGGTGGAGCTTTTAAAGATGATAAAAGCAAAACAAGAGGTATGGCTATTAGAATTACTGATCCTAAAGATTCTGCTTCTTGGACTATGGTTATGCTAAATACAGAAATAAATTTCGCAAAAAATCCTAAAGAATTCGGTCAGTTTTTTGAAATGAGACTTCCTGTAAATGGTAAAGTCGATCAAGAAAAAATAAGCAAGATGATGCAAGAGGTTGATTCTTATAGAAATTTTGCTGCATATACTGATAAAATTGGCATTAGTAAAAGTGTAGCAAATACTCCATTTTTTAGTATTCATACTTTTTATTTTAAACAAGCAAACGGAGAAAACTATTTGCCAGCAAGATGGAAATTAGTTCCAAGTGAAGGTGTGGCATATTTAAATGAAGCACAAATGAAAAGTGCGAGTAGTGATTTTTTAAAAGAAGATTTCCAAAATCGTGTAAAAGCTAATAAGCCGGTTGAGTATAAAATGTATTTAGTATATGCAAATAAAAATGATATTACCAATGAAACAACGGCTTTATGGAGTGGTAAGCACAAAGAAAGTCTAGTTGGGACTTTTAAGGTTAATGCCTTGAGCGATGAAGATTGTAATTTTGATGTATATTTTCCTTCGGATGTACCTCAAGGGGTTAATCCACCACAAGATCCTTTATTTGATGTAAGAAATGAAGCTTATGCTATAACTTTTGGTAAGCGTCAATAAAATTTAGCTCTTTAAGAGCTAAATTCTTTGTTAAATTCAACTTCTAAAAAACTTATATTTGTTATAATTTGGCTAAAAATTTAGCTTAGGAAAATACATGCCAAAAAGAACAGATATAAAAAATATATTATTAATAGGCAGTGGGCCTATCATTATAGGTCAAGCTTGTGAGTTTGATTACTCAGGAACTCAAGCGGCAAAAACTTTAAAAGAGCTAGGTTATAGAGTAGTTTTGATCAATTCTAATCCGGCTACGATTATGACAGATCCTGAATTTGCTGATGCAACTTATATAGAACCAATTACCAAAGAAAGTATTCTAAGTATTATCAAAAAAGAAAAAATCGATGCGATTTTACCTACTATGGGTGGCCAAGTTGCTTTGAATGTTGCTATGGAAGTTTATGAAAGTGGCGAGCTTGCAGATGTAAAATTTTTGGGTGCAAATCCTGAAGCGATTAAAAAAGGCGAAGACAGACAAGTTTTTAAAGAATGTATGAAAAAAATCGGCATGGATTTGCCAAAATCTATGTATGCGTATAATTATGAAGAAGCTTTAAAAGCTGTTGATGAGATTGGTTTTCCTTTGATGATTAGAGCTTCTTTTACCTTAGGTGGTGCAGGAAGTGGCGTGGTGTATAATATGGATGAGTTTGCAGAACTTGCAAATACTGCTTTAGCGTTAAGCCCTATCCATGAAATTTTAATCGAAGAAAGCTTACTTGGTTGGAAAGAATACGAAATGGAAGTCATTAGAGATAAAAATGACAATTGTATTATCGTTTGCTCTATTGAAAATGTCGATCCTATGGGGGTTCATACAGGCGATTCTATTACTATAGCTCCTGCTTTAACTTTGACTGATAAAGAATACCAAGCGATGCGTAATGCTTCTTTTGCTATTTTAAGAGAAATTGGAGTAGATACAGGTGGATCAAATGTGCAATTTGCTATCAATCCAACTAATGGTAGAATGATAGTTATTGAAATGAATCCTAGGGTTTCAAGATCTTCAGCCCTAGCTAGTAAAGCTACGGGCTATCCTATAGCTAAGGTAGCTACGCTTTTAGCAGTTGGATTTAGTTTAGATGAGATTAAAAATGATATCACAGGAACTCCTGCTTCATTTGAACCGGTAATTGATTATATCGTAACTAAAATTCCTCGTTTTACTTTTGAAAAATTCCCAAATGCAAGCACAGAGCTTGGCACTGCTATGAAAAGCGTGGGTGAGGTTATGGCTATAGGGAGAACTTTTAAAGAAAGCATTCAAAAAGCACTTTGCTCACTTGAGAGAAATTTAAGTGGGTTTGATACTATAGAATGTGATAAAAATGAGCTTTTAGCAAAAATTCGCCAAGCTAATGAAAAACGCTTACTTTATATAGCACAAGCTTTTAGAGAAGGTTTTAGCACACAAGAGCTTTTTGAGCTTTGCAAAATAGATCCTTGGTTTTTAAACCAAATCAAAGAAATAGTGGAATTTGAAAATCAAATAGATATGGATATTTTAAGTAATAAGCAACTATTAAGAAAAGCTAAAACCTTAGGTTTTTCAGATAAAAAAATTGCTAGCTTAATTAATCAAAAAGATAATCTTGAGTTAAGCCAAAATGATATTTATTATGCAAGAATTAAACACAAAATTATCGCTCAATATAGTGAAGTAGATACTTGTGCAGGAGAATTTGAAGCACTGACCCCGTATTTATACTCAAGTATTAATACAAATGAAGCTACGCAAGTAAAAGAAAGTAAAGATAAAAAAGATAAAAAAGTGATGATTATAGGTGGTGGACCAAACCGCATAGGACAAGGCATTGAGTTTGATTATGCTTGTGTGCATGCTTCTTTTGCTCTAAAAGATATGGGTGTAAAAACTATAATGTATAATTGTAACCCAGAAACGGTTTCAACAGATTATGATACAAGTGATATTTTGTATTTTGAGCCAATTGATTTTGAGCATTTAAGAGCAGTTATTGATAGAGAAAGACCCGATGGAGTGATAGTGCATTTTGGTGGTCAAACCCCGCTTAAATTTGCAAAACGCCTTAGTGCTTTTGGAGCAAAGATTATAGGAACAAGTGCAAGGGTAATAGATTTAGCTGAAGATAGAAAGAAATTTGCTAAATTTATTGAAGATCTAGGTATAAATCAACCTAAAAATGGCACAGCCATAAGCGTTGAAGAAGCCATTATAAAAGCAAATGAGATAGGTTATCCTGTGCTTGTTAGACCAAGTTATGTTTTGGGTGGTCGTGCAATGCGTGTAGTGCATGATGAGAGTGAGCTTAGACTTTATATGCAAGAAGCAGTAGATGTGAGTGATAAATCTCCGGTATTAATTGATCAATTTTTAGATAATGCAACTGAGCTTGATGTAGATGCGATAAGTGATGGAAAAGAAGTTTATGTAGCAGGTATTATGGAGCATATTGAAGAAGCAGGAATTCACTCAGGCGATAGCGCTTGCTCTTTACCTGCTGTAAATATTGATGAAGCTATGCTTGAAATGATTGAGCAAAAAACAAAAGATATTGCTTTAAATTTAGGTGTAGTAGGACTTTTAAATATACAATTTGCTATTTATGATAATAAACTTTATATGATAGAAGTAAATCCAAGAGCTAGTAGAACCGTGCCTTTTGTGAGCAAAGCTACAGGAATTCCTTTAGCTAAGGTTGCAACACGCGTGATGTGGCAAGGAAATTTAAGAGAAAGCTTGAAATTTTATGACACCTTTAGAGTGGTAGAGGAAAAAAATGGAATTTTAAGAGCTAAAAAGCCAAAACATATTAGTGTAAAATCAGTGGTATTTCCTTTTGCTAAACTTAGCGGAAGCGATCTTGAGCTTGGACCTGAAATGCGCTCAACCGGTGAAGTTATGGGAGTAAGTAAAGATTTTGATAACTCTTATGCAAAAAGCCAACTTGCTTCTTCAAATTTCTTACCAGAAAGTGGTAATGTGTTTTTATCACTAAGAGAGCAAGATAAAAAATATGCAGTAGATTTAGCTAATGAGTATATTAAGCTAGGATTTAAAATCATTGCTACGAGTGGAACTTATAAAGTTTTACAAGAAGCGGGCTTGGAGTGTGAGTTTGTGCATAAAATTTCTGAAGGACGCCCGAATGTAGAGGATAAATTAAAAAATTCTCAAATTCAACTTGCTATAAATACTAGCGATGAGCATAGTTTTAAAGGCGACACTAAAAAAATTAGAGCAAATATTTTACGCTTTAAAATCCCATATTTTACAAATCTAAGAGCAGCTTATGCGGGGATTAAAGCTATCAAAGCTATACAAAATAAATCATGTCTTGAAGTAAAGAGCTTACAAGAATACTTAAAAACATGATTTATCTTGCTCAAACTGATACAACAGCAGGGTTTTTAAGTAAGGACTTAAAAGCCCTTAATACTTTAAAAAAAAGGCCCTTAAAGCAAGATTGTTTAATTACTACGGCTAAATTTAGTGAGCTTAAAAAACTTACAAGAGTGCCAAATTATTTTAAAAATACTATTAGAAAATCCAAAAAAACTACTTTTTTATATCCTAATTCTAAAGCAATACGCGTTGTGAAAGATTGCACTCATGAGGAATTTTTAAAAAAGTTTGATTGGCTTTATTCTACTTCTGCAAACATTCATGGAAAAAAATTTGATCTAAATTGGGCTATGCAAAATGCAGATAAAATAGTAGATGAAAAGTTTTTTGAAAGTGGAGCCTCAAAGATTTTTAAACTTCGAGGCATTAAAAAAGTTAAACTGCGTTAATCATTATTCTATTCATTTATTATTTTGTAACATTTTTTTTCAAATTAGTCAAAAAATATAATTAGGTGGTTTATTTAAGCTTTAAATTTATTTTTTGATTTTATTATAAATAAAAGATTGAAAAGGATATAAATGAAAAATGATGTTTTAACAAAAGCGCAAAAAATTCGTTCTATTATAGCCGCAAGTAGTGGAAATTTAGTTGAATGGTTTGATTTTTATATTTATGCTTTTACTGCCACTTACTTTGCTCACGCTTTTTCCACATCTACAAATCCTATAATTCAACAAGTCAATGCTTTTGCAGTTTTTGCAATTGGATTTTTTATGCGTCCTATTGGTTCTTGGATTTTTGGATCTTTAGCAGATAAAATTGGCCGTAAAAGTTCTATGATTTTTTCTGTAGTTTTAATGGCTTTGGGATCTTTTATGATAGCGGTTTTACCAAGTAAAGATAGTGTCGGAGATTTTGCCATTATATTACTTTTAATTGCAAGGTTGATTCAAGGTTTAAGTGTTGGTGGAGAATATGGTATAGTAGCTACCTATCTTTCAGAGCTTGCTAGCGAGGGAAAAAAAGGGTTTTATTCTTCTTTTCAATATGTTACTCTTATAGGAGGGCAGTTATTAGCTGTTGCAAGTATTAGTATAATGTTTTGTTTTTTTAGTGTTGATGATATGAAAGAATATGCATGGAGAATTCTTTTTGTTGTAGGCGGTATATTAGCTCTTGGTTCTCTTTTTGTGAGAAAAATTATGAACGAGAGTTCTAGCACACTAAAAAAACACGAAGATAGAGGCTCATTCAAGGCACTACTAAAATCATGGAAGTCTTTTTTAATTGTTATTGGAATTACTTCCGGCGGTTCTTTGGCATTTTATACTATTACAACTTACACTAAGATATTTATGGAAAATTCAGGGATGGATAAAATTTTAGTCAATAATATTTTTCTTATAGCTTTATTTATTTTAATGGCGATACAACCAGTTTTTGGAATATTAGGAGATAAATATGGACATAAAACATCTTTAGTGATATTTTGTATTTTAGCTTTTTTTGGGATATATCCTATTTTTATGATTATTCAAGATCAAGCACAGAATAATACTTATTTAGTCTTTGTTTTGGTTGTAGCGTTGTTTATTATTTTAAGTTTTTACACTTCTGTTGCAGGAATTTTTAAAGCCAAACTTTTTCCAGAGCATGTAAGAGCTTTAGGAGTTGGTTTTGGGTATGCTATTTCTAATGCGATTTTTGGAGGTTCTGCAAATTGGGTTGCTTTGCAATTTAAAGATGCTAATATAGAAAATGGTTTTTTTATTTATATAGCAGTGCTTATCGCAGTGATGTTTATAGCCACTTTGTGTTTGCCAAAAAAATCAACTTTGGATTAAGGTTATAAGAATAATTTTTTAGTTAGTTTTATTGTGATAGGTTTTTTATGCTTTATTGTTCAATTGATACTAAAAAAAATAGATGTTATTTATTTTTATTTATACAAATGAGTATTTTTAGGACAAAAATTCTATTTTTTATTTTTATAGATGTTATTTTTGAAAAATTTTTTAGAAATTAATTAAAATGTTTTTATATTTATTGCAAAATTAGGAGGTATTTTAATGTTTAAAACTATTGTAGCTAAGAAAATATCATTTTTCACAGCTTTGATTTTGGTTGTTGGATTTGGTATTTTTGTTGGACTAAATTATTATTCGTCTAAAACGGATATTCTTCAAAGTATTGTAAGTGGAAAGCAAGAAAGTGTTAAAAATGGAAAAAATTTTTCAGATTTATACTTCAATACTAAGATAGAGAATATTAAAAAAATCGCTGCAAATATTATTGAACATAAAAATGTAAGTGAGGAATATATTGGTTCTTTTTTAGAAAAGATGTTTGGTTTTTATTCTTTTAATGCTATTTATGTTGGGTATGAAAAAGATGGTAGCTTGATTGATGTAGATATTAATTCTAAAGGAAAACATTTTATTTTAAATCAAGAAAAAGATGGTTTTGATGCTAGAGAACGCGTGTGGTATCAAAATGCAAAAAATAAAAATAAGGTAAGCATTTCAGAACCTTTTTTAGATGTCGTAACTAAAAAAATAGCTTTGTCAGTGTCAATTCCGATTGTTATTGATGGGAAATTTTATGGAGTTTTAGCAGGTGAGTTTTTTCTAGATGATATACGCAATGCTTTTGGAAGATTAAAAACTACTGCAAGTAATAATGTGTTTTTAATCAATGAAAGAAAGGAAATGATAGCTCATTCTTCTGCTAATATAGATTTTTATGAAGACAATGAAGTTAAAGAAGTGTTAAAAAATTTTGTTAATGTTGCAAGTGTAACTCCAAATGAAACTACTGATTTGATTTTGTATAAACTTAAAGGTCAAGAACGCTTAGCTGTGTGTATTATGGGAGAAAATTCTTTAACTTTGTGTTCTTCTAATGCTTTGAGTGATTATGATGAGGTTTTAAAAGGACTTTTAATTACCCAAGTTATATTTGGTGTGATTTTTGTCCTTGTTATTATCGTTATTTTGGGTGGTATGATAGAGCATTTTCTTAAGAAAATTATATTTATTAAAGAAGCTTTAGAAGATTTTTTTGAAAGTTTAAACTACAAAGGCGATATGAAAGATATAGATTTAAATATCAAAGGAAATGATGAATTTGCTATTATTGGTAAAGAAATCAATAATGGTATAAAAAATATCCAAAAGAATTTAAAGCAAGACAAGAAGGCTGTGTTTGAAAGTGTTCAAAAGTTGAAAGAGATAGAGCTTGGAGATTTATCTGTTAGAATTGATAATGATCCTATAAATCCTCAACTAATAGAGTTAAAAAATGTATTAAATGAATTGCTTGATATTTTAGAAGAGAAAATAGGATCAAACATCAACGAGCTTGATAGAGTGCTTGAAAGTTATAAGGCTTTAGATTTTTCAACACAGGTTGAAAATGCAAAAGGAAGTGTAGAAATAACAACAAATGTTTTAGGTTCAGAAATCAAAAAGATGTTGATTTCTTCTTCTAAATTTGCACATAAACTAACTATACAATGTGAAAAACTAGAAGAATTTATGCAAAAACTTGTTGATGGAACTTATTCTCAATCAAATTCTTTGGAAAAATCCATAAAAGCAGTAGAGCAAATAAACATTTCTATGCAAAATGTTGGAGGTAAAACTACAGAGGTTGTTTCTCAAGCTGAAAATATTAAAGAAGTAGTAAATGTGATCAAGGACATAGCAGAACAAACAAATTTATTAGCATTAAATGCTGCCATAGAAGCTGCTCGTGCGGGCGAACATGGCAGAGGTTTTGCTGTGGTTGCTGATGAGGTGCGTCATTTGGCTGAAAAGACAGAAAGAAGTTTAGGCGAGATAGAAGCTAATGTAAATATTTTAGTTCAAAGCGTTAATGATGTTTCTATATCAATGCATGAACAAACTCAAAGTATTTCACAAATCAATGATGCGATAATTCAACTAGAAGATGTCACAAAAGAAAATGTAAAAATAGCTAATTTTACTAATGAAACTACTAAAGAAGTAGGGGATATTTCTCAAGATATATTAAAAGAGGTAGAAAGTAAGAAAATTTAATACCAAGGAGCTTATTATTTTGTAATTTTGGTTATAATTTGCACTTTTAAAAAAAAGGTAGATTATGATTGAAAGAACAAAAATAAGCTCTAATTTTGGTTGGTTTATGGTAATTTTAGGTGGTTTGGTTGAGTGTTTTTGGGTAAGTGGTTTAAAATACTCTACTGAAATTTGGCATTATGCTTTAACAGCCATTGGAGTTTGTATATCTTTTACATGTTTTTTAAAAGCTTGTGAAAGACTTGAAGTAAGTATTGCTTATAGTGTTTTTGTAGGTATTGGCACGGTTGGAGTGGTGCTTAATGAGATGTTTATTTTCAATGAGCCAAGCTCTATTACCAAGCTTACTTTAATAGCCATTTTGCTTTTAAGTATCATAGGCCTTAAAATCATTAGCAAGGAAGCTAAATAATGGAATGGTTTTTTTTATTTTTAGCGACCGCTTTTGAAATTTTTGGCGTGATTATTATGAAACAACTTGTAAGCACTAAAAATAAGCTTTATCTTTTAGCTTTGATAGTGTGTTTTGCTTTTTCATTTGGATTTTTAAGCCTTAGCATGCAAAGTATTGCTATGAGTGTGGCTTATTCTATATGGACAGGAGCTGGAACTGCAGGCGGGGTTATCATAGGGGTGCTGTTTTATAAAGAAAGCAAAAGCTTTTTAAAGCTTTTTTTGATTGCTCTTATCATTGCTTGCACCGTGGGTTTAAAAATACTTTCATAGGTTTAAAATGAAAATATACATTAGCGGTATAGACACAGATGTTGGCAAAACTTATCTAAGTGCTAGAATTTGTAAAGAATTGGGTTTTGATTATTTTAAGCTTATCCAAGCAGGCACGCCAAAAGATAGCGAGGTAGTAGCTGAGTTTAGCCCAAAAACTAAGATTTTCAAAGAAGGTGTGTTTTTACAAACCCCTGCTTCACCGCACAAAGGTAGGATTTTAGAAAATTTAAACTATAAAGCTTTTGATATACAAATTCCACAAAGTGATAAACTCATCATCGAGCTAGCTGGTGGGCTTTTTTCGCCCCTTGATGATGAAAAAACAATGATTGATTATATGAGTGCGTTTAAGCACCCTACGATTTTAGTCGCAAAAGACTATCTAGGAAGTATCAATCACACACTTTTAAGCATAGAAGCACTAAAACAAAGAGATATTAAAATCCTTGCTTTAATCTTAAAAACCCAAGATACTTTTAGCAAGGATTTTATAAGCAATTACGCTAAAATTCCTATCATAGAATTTGACGATAAAGTGTGTGAAAAACTTTCAAAAATCCTTGAAAATCTCTCTTAAAGACTGCACTATATAAGCAATTTCATCTTCATTTATAACATATGGTGGCATGAAATAAATTGTATTTCCAAGTGGTCTTAAAAGCAAGCCTTTTTCTAAGGCTCTTTGAAAGACTTCAAGTCCTGCTCTTTGATATTTGCTTTTTTGTATATCAAATGCACTTACCATACCTAAATTTCTAAAATTTCCTAAAAAGTCAAATTCTTTTAAACTCTCCCATTGAGTTTTTATAAAAGCACTTTTGATTTTATTTTTTGCGATGATATTTTCTTTTTCAAAAATATCCAAAGTCGCATTAGCCGCTGCACAAGCTAGGGCATTACCCGTGTAAGAGTGAGAGTGTAAAAAGGCCTTTTGGCTCTCATAGCTATCATAAAATTTCTCATAAATTTCATCTTTAGTAAGCACCACTGAAAGTGGTAAATACCCACCCGTGATAGCTTTAGAAAGACATATATAATCAATGCTTTGTGAGCAATAATCAAGCGCAAACATTTCCCCTGTGCGTCCAAAACCTGTGGCTATCTCATCAAATATCACTTGCACGCCATAATCTTTAGCAAGTTTAACTGCCTCATCTAAATACCCAAGCTCATACATATGCATATTGCCCGCACATTGAAGTAAAGGTTCAAGTATAAAAGCACAAATTTCATGATGATGATTTTTTAAAATGCTTTCTAGAATTTCGAGTTCTTTTGTATAGTCCTTGCTTGTTGGCACAGGCGTTGTGACACTTTTTAAAAGTAAAGACTCATAGGTTTTTTTATAAAGCGCTACATCGCCAACGCTTAATGCACCTAAGGTTTCTCCATGGTAAGAATTGCTAAGCGATAAGAATTTATCCTTTTTAGAGCCATTGTTTAAGTGGTATTGAAAGCTCATTTTTAAAGCCACTTCTATGGCTGAACTACCATTGTCTGCAAAAAAGCATTTATCAAAAGGTAAAAGCTTGCAAAGTCTTTGTGAAAGCTTTATGATAGGCTCATGTGAAAAGCCTGCAAGCAAGACATGTTCTAAATTTTGAAGTTGATCTTTGATTTTTTCATTGATATATTCATTACAATGGCCAAAGATATTTACCCACCAAGAGCTAATGCAGTCTATGTAGGATTTTTCATCAAAATCATACAAATACACTCCCTTAGCCTTTTTTATAGGTATTAAAGGTAAAAACTCATGATCGCTCATTTGCGTGCAAGGGTGCCAAATGTGTTTTAAGTCTAGTTCTTTTAAATTCATTTTTACTTCTTTGATTTTTATTACTAATGATACTACAATTAAGCTTATGTGCTATCTTAAAAATAACAATCACTTCTTTTAACATTTTTTGTATAATTAAATATTTAAATAGTATAACAATAGGTTGAGTATGCAAATTGCACAAATTTTAGATGAGTTAAAGCAACAAGATAATTTTAGAATTCTACGCTCATTAGGGCATGAGGGAAAATATGTCGTTTATAATGGGCAAAAATTGCTAAATTTAGCAAGCAATGATTATTTAAATTTAAGTAATGAAAAAGCATTAAAGCAAGATTTTTTAACACATTTAAAAGAATTTGAATTTTCTAGTTCAAGTTCAAGAAGCTTGAGTGGAAATTATGCGATTTTTGATGAATTTGAAAGCTTTTTAGAAGCTAAGTTAGGCAGAAAAATCTTGCATTTTAACAATGGCTATGCCTTAAATGTTAGCTGTTTGCAAGCTTTAGCAAGCATTAAAAATACTTTATTTTTAGCAGATAAGCAAGTACATGCAAGTATTATTGATGGTTTAAGGCTTGGCGGGGCTAAATTTATAAGATTTAAGCACAATGATATAAAGCATTTGCAAAGCTTAGTGCAAAAACATTATAAAGAATTGGAAAATATTATCATCGTAAGTGAAGCACTATTTAGCATGGATGGAGATTTTGCGCCTATAAAAGAATTCATAAATTTAAAAAAAGAGTTTAAAAATATCAAAATTTATATCGACGAAGCTCATAGCATAGGGTGCTTTAATGATGATGGTTTGGGTTATGTGAGATTTTTGGGCTTAGAAAAGGAAGTGGATTTTTTAGTTTTTACCTTTGGTAAGGCTATAGCTTCTATGGGAGCTTGCATGATAAGTAATGAAAAAGATTTTTTTATCAATAAAGCAAGAGCTTTTATATACTCAACTGCCATTGCGCCTATTAATGTAGCTTGGACTTTGCATGTTTTTAAGCATTTGTATGAATTTAGTGCTCAAAGAAAAGAGCTTTTAGAATTAAGTGCTTGGTTTAAAAATGCTTTAGCAAGTAAAGGTGCAGTTTTAGGCGAGGCTTATGTGATATCTTTTATTTTAGGGCAAAATGCACTAGCTAGTGAAATTTCACAAAAGCTTTTAGAAAATGGTATTTTCGCACCTGCTATTAAAGAGCCAACCGTGGCTAAAAATACAGCTAGAATTCGCTTTTCTTTGCATGCTGGTTTAGTGAAAAAAGACTTAGAAAAGGTTTTGGAGGTATTTTGAAAACTCATTTTTTACATGAAAATGCAAATTCATCTGAGTTGATTTTATTTTTTTCAGGATTTTGCTCGCATTTTAGCCATTTTACGCATTTAAAAAGTGATGTAAATGTTTTAATGGTGTATGATTATACGAGTTTTGGTTGGGAATTTGATCTTAATAAATTTGAAAAAATCACTCTTGTTGGCTTTTCTATGGGAGTTTGCGTGGCGAGTAAAATTTTAAAAGATATAAAATTTGATAAAAAAATAGCCATAAATGGCACAAATTTACCTATAGATGATGAATTTGGGATTAAAAAAGCCATTTTTAAACTTACGATGAAAAGGTTTGCTTTAGAGGATTTTAAAGCAAATTTGCTTGAAAAAAGAATGAATTTAAGTGATGAGTTTTACTTTGAAAAAAACGAGCATTTAAAAGCAGAACTTTTAAGTTTATATGAGTTTTGCACTAAAGATTTAAATGAAAATTTTACTTGGGATAAAGCTATAATTAGCAAAGAGGATAAGATCTTTCCACCAAAACATGTTTTAAATTTTTTTAAAGAAAAGGCAATGTTTATCGATGAGCCACATTTTGCATTTTTTAAATACCACACTTGGGAAGAGCTTTGCAAACTTTCATAAGAGCAAAAGATACTTATAGTGCAAATACACCAGTGCAAAAAGACATGGCTAAAGAGCTTTGTAAAATGCTTAGTGAGAATGATTTGAGCGATTTTAAAGTGGTATTTGAGTTTGGCTGTGGAGTAGGGGTTTTTAGTAAGGCTTTGCAAGAGTGTATTAAATTTAAGCATTATTTTTTAAATGATATTTATCCTTTTGAAAATCCTTGTAAGTTTGATGAATTTGGTGTTTTTGATATGAATGAACTTAAAAATCATCATTTTTATACGAAAAAATTTGATCTTATAGCTTCAAATGCTTGTATGCAGTGGCTAAAGATAGATGAGCTTTTAGAAAATTTTGCAAATATGTTAAATAAAAATGGGATTTTGCTTTTTTCTACTTTTGGAGAAAAAAATTTCACTCAAATAAAACAAAGCACTAATTTATCACTTGAGTATTTAACTTTAGAGCAAATTAGGCAAAAACTTTCTAAAAATTTTAAGATCATAAAAGCAAAAGAAGAATTAAAAGAGTTAAAATTTGATGATACTTTGGAGCTTTTTAGGCATTTGAAACTAAGTGGGGTAAATGCTTTGAGTGAAAAATTTTTCATAGGCAAGGCATTTTTAAAAAACTATGAAAAAGAATTTCAAAATACCTTGACTTATCATCCTTTATTTTTTCTAGTTAGAAAACTATAATCGCTAATGTTTTAAGTAAAATGGATAGGTAAAAAATATCAAATGGATTAAATTTAATCCATAGTGAAACAATATGCTCATCCATAAGCTTTTTGAGTGTTTATAAGCTAAGCCATAAATCACGCCTGCAACACTAGCAAATACAATCATCAAAACACCGCTTTTATAATGCACTAATCCAAAAGCTATGCTTGCGATTAATAAAGCAAGATTGGGGTGAATAAATTGTGTAAGTCTTTGTTGGAGATAACCTCTAAAAAAAGCTTCTTCTACTAAAGCAACTAACAAAAGATTTGAAAATAAAAAATATAAAATCCATGATGGTATGCTTATTTCTAGTTTGATAACACCCAAATACCAAGGCACGCACAGCAAAAGAATAGGAGATAAAAGCAATAAGCTCCATTTTAGCACTGAAGCTTTGGTGTAGTTTGTGTTTTTAAATAAAATAGGAAAAAGTATAAAAAGTATAAAAACCCCTAGTGGCTTGTCAATACTAAAGTAAAGATTAAAAGGTGCGCTATTTGTGCTTGCATAAACTTGATCTAAAACTTTGATGTTATTTACACCAGGGATAAAATGAAGAAATAAAGCTAAAGCATAGATAAATAATGCTATTTCTAATATGAAAATTTTTTTATACTGATACAATATAGCCGTTATAAAAACTAATACATTAATCACTATAAAAGTTATATCTATAATTTTAAATACATATCCCAACAAGACTGAAAAGAGTAAAAAAATATACGAAATTTTGACTTTATCAAATGAAAGCAATATCAAAGAAATAGCCAAAAAAAGATGAGTGCTTAAAGCTAACATATAAAATCCTTGTTTATAATTGATCTAGATATAGTTTTACTACTTCTTCTCTTAGATAAAGCTTTTTTAAATCATTTACATTTATATATTTAAGACAAAAGCGTAAATTTTGTTACTTTTTATAAAACTTACAATTTGTCTATATTGTTTTAAATTCTAGTTTGTGTTTTCACTTAGCTTGATGATATTTATAATTTTTACCTTTGTAGTGAAAAATTTATTATTATCTTTTATAATACCTTTATTGAGTGTAATTAAGACATTGAAAATTTTAAAGTAGAAGCAGATAAAATGCATTTTATTTGCTTTTTTAAAATCGTTTTATTTTCTTTTCATGAAAAATTTTTTTAATTCTTGTTGATCTCTTATAGCAATGTTTTCTTTGATGATTTTAAATCCTGCTCTTAAAAAGAAATTTTTAGCACTAAGGCTAGCAAAAGTATAAATTTCACTATAAGGGTAGTTTTTAAGAGCAAATTTTAATAAAGCTTTGCCATAACCTTGATGAGCATAGCTTGCATGAGTAAAGCAAAGATCGAGCGTTTTTTCTTCTAAATTTGTACTTATAAAAGATATGATTTGGCCTTTTTCTTCATAAACAAAGCCTAGTTGATTTTGAAATTTTTCCTCCCAAGCTTTTTGGTCTATATTAATCCAAGCATGAAATTGTTCTTTTGTGTAATCATTTTTACAAAGAGTAGATACGCTTTATTTAAAAAGCTTGATACAAGAAGCTAAGTCTTTTATGTTAAGCTTTCTTATCAAGCACTTTCCTTAAAGCCAAAGAAGCTAGAGCAAGTCCAAAAGAAGCTGTTACACCCATAAATGAGCCAAGATCTTTACAATGGGCTTCTTCATCTGAAAATACCACATCAAAATCCCCTTTAAAGCCCGATTTTCTAAGTTCATAGCGGAATTTTTTAGCTAAAGCATCGCCATGTGTTTTAAATATGCTTGTCGTTTTAATACGCGTTGGATCAAGCTTTCTAGCTCCACCGGTTGATGAGATAAAAATTTGCTTTTTCAAATCAAGTAAATTAGCCAAAGCAACCTTAGCAGGTATATCATCAATCGCATCGATGATAAGATCAAATTCACTCAAATTAAAACTTTTCAAAAACTCATCATCGATTTTACTGACTATACCTTTAGCATTGTAAATACGCTCAAAAACCTTAGCTTTTTCTTCGCCTATATTTTCACTATGAAGCTGGCGGTTTTGATTAGTAGTTTCAAATTTATCCGCATCAATTAAAGTTAGATTACTAAAGCCACTTCTAAAAAGCGCATCAACACAAATTCCACCAACTCCACCAAGTCCACAAACTAAAACTTTAGTGTTTTGAATTTTGATAAAATTTTCTTCATTAATAAGCCATTTTATACGCGTGTATCTATCCATTTTTCATCCATTTTTTGAGATTTTTCATTTGTTTATAAGCTGTTAGATCAAGCATTATAGGGGTTATTGTGGCATAGCCTTGTTTTAAAAGTGCTATGTCTGAATCTTTTTCATTTTCATGATCAAGATTAGCAGCAGCTAGCCAGTAGTATTCTACACCTCTTGGATTTGTATTTGAGTGTGCTTTATAGCTATAAATTCTTTTACCTGCTTTGCAAATTTTTAAGCCTTGAAAGGCTGTTTTGCTAGAAGGAAAGTTGATATTTAAAAATTCTTTTTTATCTAAAGGAAAGCCTTTTTCAAAGATATTTTTGACTATTTTTTTAGTAAGTTTTAAAGCAAGTTTATAATCAAGCTCTTTTTGATTATCTTTGTAAAATTGCGATAAAGCAATGGCAGGAATTCCATGAAGCACTGCTTCCATAGCACCTGAGCAAGTTCCTGAGTAGGTTATATCCTCGCCTACATTAGCACCTTTGTTAATTCCACTTATGACAAGATCAGGCAAACGCTTTTTATATAAAGCATGTAAAGCTAGATAAATACAATCTGCAGGCGTGCCATCATCAAGCTTGTAAAATCTTTTTCCAACCTTATGAAATCTTAAAGGCTTAGTTAGTGTTATAGAGTGTGAGCATGCTGATTTTTCACTAGCAGGAGCTACTATGGTAATTTTAGCTTTAAAATGCTTTCTTAGCATTTTTATAAGCTTTTTTAAACCCTCACTTTCATAGCCATCATCGTTTGTTATTAAAATTTCTTTCATGTTTTTTCCTTTTTTTAAATTCTAACACAAGTAATACAATATTTTTTTATTACTAAATTGTTTTTTCATTTTTTAAATATTAAAATTATAGTTTTGATTAATTTTTTAAAGGAAAGAATGATGTCAAAACTTTTACTTTTTAGTGCTTCTGGCTATAAAGATAGCGCTTATTTAAGTCATACTAGAGAATTTATAGATGATTTTTTAAAAGAAAATTCCATGAAAGATGAAGAAATTCTTTTTATACCTTATGCGGGTGTTAGAAGGACTTATGATGCTTATGAAGCTAGAGTAAAAGAAGGCTTGAAAAAAGATAATATCAAATCATTACACCATTTTGAAAATTTAAAAGAAGCGATTTTAAATGCAAGGGTTTTTTTAGTAGGTGGTGGCAATAGTTTTATGCTTTTGCATAAATTATATGAAAACGATTTGCTTGAAGTGTTAAAAGAGTGTATTGAAAAAGGGGCTTGTTATATAGGTTGGAGTGCAGGTTCTAACATAGCAGGCCTTAGCATAAAAACAACTAATGATATGCCTATTGTTATGCCAAAAAGTTTTGATAGTTTAGGGGTTTTTCCTTGTCAAATCAACCCACATTTTATTGGCGGGAAAATTCCTGGACACAACGGAGAAAGTAGAGAAGAGCGTTTGGAAGAGTTTTTATTAACTAATCCAAAAGACATTGTTTATGCTATACCGGAGGGTTCTGCATTAAAAGTGCAAGATGATAGCTTAAAAATCATAGGTTATCATGATGTGTTAAAGCTAAGTCATCCTTTTAATGTAGAATATTTAAAAGTCAATCAAATAACTAAAATCTAAAGGAGAAAAATGCAAACTTTTTATCTTTTAGCTGCGATTTTTGGTATTGTGGCTGTGGTTTATTTGCTTATTAAAAAAGTAGAAACAAAAACAGCTTTAATTAGTGTTGGTTTTATTTTATGTTTGATTTCACTTAAGCCCATTGAAGCTTTGAGTGCTTTTACACATGCTATGGTGCAACCTGCTTTGATTAAGGCAATTTGTGCGAGTATGGGCTTTGCTTTTGTGATGAAAGTGACTAAATGTGATAAACATTTGGTTAAAATACTTACAACACCTTTGAAAAATGTAGGATTTTTCTTAATCCCACTTGCTTTTATGGTGACTTTTTTTATCGCTATAGCTATACCTTCAGCGGCAGGATGTTCAGCTGCAGTTGGTGCGACTTTAATACCACTTTTAATGGCTTCGGGTATAAAACCTGCCATGGCAGCAGCAACAGTACTTTGTGGAACTATAGGAGGAATTTTAAGTCCAGGTGTTTCTCATACGGCTTTGATTTCTGAAATTTCAGGGAAAAATATACAAGAAATTGTTTTAACTCAAACTCCAAATGCATTAACAGCAGGAGTGATAGTGATGATTTCTTTGATGATTATGGCAGTGATTTTTAAAGATTATCAAAAAGGGCAAGTTTTTGAAGTGGCTAATCAAAACAAGACTGAAGATAATATTGAAAAAGTAAATGCATTTTATGCGCTTATGCCTTTAGTGCCTTTGATTGTACTAATTATAGGCGCAAGTCCTTTAAATGATTATGAGTTTTTAACATGGACAAAACAAGTTGGAGTTGCTGAAGCCATGCTTTTAGGGGCGATTATAGCTTTGGTAGTAACTATGAGTAAGCCTGATAATATTTTTAAAGAGTTTTTCAATGGCATGGGAAAATCTTATGCAGAGATTATAGGGATTATCATAGCTGCTAGTGTTTTTGTTGCGGGTTTAAAAGCATGCGGTGTAATTGATATTATCATAGAATGGCTTAAAAATGAACAGCATTATGTGCGTTTTGGTGGAACTTTTATACCATTTTTAATGGCTATGATTACAGGTAGCGGTGATGCTGCTGCTATGGCATTTAACAAGGCTGTAACTATTCATGCTCAAGATCTTGGTTTTGATCAAGTTAAACTTGGTACTGCAGTGGCAATGTCAGCAGTGCTTGGAAGATACCTTTCGCCTATTTTAGGAGCTTGCATTATCGTTTCAGCTATAGCTGGGGTTAGTCCTTTAGAAATTGTTAAAAGAACTGCTTTGGGTTGTGTTGTTTCGGTGGTTGTAATTGCTTTTGTGTTATTATAATTTTAAGCCTTAAAAGGCTTAAATTTATTTTGCGGCTAGGATGATGATTTCTTGTATAACTTTGCTCGCTGCTTTTAAAGATTTAACAGGTAAATACTCATAAATAGAGTGAAAATTATGTGCTCCGGTAAAGATATTTGGACAAGGTAGGCCTTTTTCTGAAAGTACCGCTCCATCGTATCCTCCACGCATAGGAATGATTTTAGTTTTGATATTTAAATTTTCATAAGCTTGTAAAGCAAGTTTAATAGGCAAAGATTTGGTTGTTTTTAGACTATTAAAGACATTTTTATAACGATCGTTAAGTTTAATGTTAATTCTTTCTTCTCCATATAGCTTTTTAAAACTATCGTTTAAATCTTGTAAAAATTGCATTCTTTGTTTGTATTTTTCATCATCAAATTCTCTAATATCTATTTTTAAAATAGTTTTAGCGCTATTTCCCTTGAGTTCTTTAACCCAAAAATATCCTTCTTTATTTTCTGTGTATTCAGGTGCTTCGCCATTTGGAAGCATAGAGATAAATTTATGTGCTAAAAGTAAAGAATTAACTAATTTTCCTTTAGCACTCATAGGATGAGCAGATTTTCCTATAAATTCTACTTCACAATCTCCTGCATTCCAATTTTCATAAATAAATTCTCCTATCTCACAACAATCTAAACAATATCCAAAGTCAGCATTAATTTCTTTTATATCAAAAGCTTTTGCCCCTCTTAAACCTTGTTCTTCATCAGGTAAAAAGCAAGCATAAATATCACCATGCTTAATATCAGGATTTTTAACAAAAAATTCAAGCATATCCATAATAGCTGCAATAGCTGCTTTATCATCAGCTCCAAGCAAGCTTGTGCCATCAGTGTGGATAATATCATCTCCTATGTAGTTTTTAAGCTCTTTAAATTCACTTTCTTTCAAATAAAGATCTAAGTTTTTATTTAAGCATATATCTCCACCTTGATACTTAGTGATTTGTGCTTTGGTGTCATTAGTTTGTTCCATACTTGTATCTAAATGCGCAAAAAAGGCTATTTTAGGAGCATTTGGAGTGTTTGCTGGTAAAAGAGCTGTGGTGATGGTGTTTTCTCTTCTTTTGATGTCCTTTAAACCTAGTTCTTGTAATTCTTTTTCAAGTAATTTTGCAAGCTCCATTTGATTAGGGCTTGATGGCATAATGCCTTTGGCGCCATTTTCTCTACTTGTAGTGGTATTAATCTTAGTGTAATTTATAAATCTTTGTACAATATCCATAATTTTTCCTTTTTAGATTAAAATTAATAAAATTATAACAATTCATTTTTAAAATATTTGATTAATCTAAGAAGATTTTATTAAATGATATTTTCTATCAAAATTTATTTAAAATTATGATAATATATTTAAATTTATATTTTTTAAGGAGAGAATATGCAAAAACTTAGATTTATGATGATATTGAGTGTATTTATAACTTTTTTTATTGGATGTTCTTCTAAAGAAATCAATCCTTTAGGGCGTTCTTTTGGAGAATTTAGCGATGGAGATCCTTTGAAAATAGGTAAAAATCCAACTCCACCGGCTAAACAAAAAACACCAACTTTAGTGGAAGGTAAGAAAATCCCAGCTATACCACTTGAGCCACCTCTTATGAAAGTCAATACTTTTAAAGGAGATAATGCTGTAAAAGGACCATTACCAAGGCTTACATCAAGCAATGGATTTACTTCAAATGCTTTGTATGAAAATATAGGATTTGTAAGCGATTTTGTAACTATTATGAACCCAAATGGAGCTGCACTAACGGTTTGGGCTTTAAATCCAGGCAATTGGATATGGGGGTATAATTTATTTGATAGTAAATCTTTTGGTGATGCAAGAGTGTGGCAACTCATTGAATTTCCAAATAATACTGTGATGATTAAAAATGCAAAAACTTTAACTTGCTTAAATGCTTATGGTAATGGTATAGTACATTATCCTTGCGATCAGACAAATTTTGCACAATTTTGGAGATTATATCCTATGAGCAATGGTGCTTATCAAATTCAAAATTTTGCAACACAACAATGTATACAAACGACAGTTGGAAATGTAATGGAGGAATTTTATTTTGGCTATTATAGTATTTATTTGACACCTTGTTTGAAATCAAAAGAAAAAAATTTAGATAGACAATGGAGCATTAGTGCGCCTGCTTTTCAAACAAGATCGCCTTATGCTTATACGGGAGAGTGATGATGAAAAAGATAGTATTTTTGATTTTTAGTTTTAATTTATTATTTGCTGCTTTGGAAAATTATAATAGTGGTACTTGGAATTTACAAGGTGCATCAGCTTCTACTGAAAGTAAGTGGAATATTAGCATAAGACAGCTTGTAACTGGTGCTAATCCTATGGATATTTTGGCTGTTCAAGAAGCAGGAGTTTTACCAAGCACTGCTATAATGACGCCAAGACAAGTTCAACCCGTGGGAGTTGGCATTCCTATTCATGAGTATGAGTGGAATTTGGGCTCATCAAGTCGTCCAAATTCGGTTTATATATACTACTCAAGAGTTGATGTTGGGGCAAATCGCGTAAATATGGCTATTGTGAGTAGAACGCGAGCTGATGAGGTGATAGTTTTACCACCTCCAACTGTTGCTTCAAGGCCTATTATAGGAATTCGTATAGGAAATGATGCGTTTTTTAGCATACACGCTTTATCAAGAGGCGGTAATGATGCAGGGGCTATTATAAGTGCTGTGGATATGCACTTTAGGAATATGCCACAGGTTAATTGGATGATTTTGGGGGATTTTAACAGACCTCCTGGGACTATTGTAAATTTAATTGATCAGGATTTAAGATCTCGCATTAATATAGTCGCACCTCCTTCTTTTACACAAACAGGCGGCAATACAATTGATTATGCGATTACAGGAAATTCAAGCACTACATCTTTATATAGTCCGCCTAGAATTCTTGCAATCTTAGCTGTAGCAGGACTTAGGACTTTTTTAGCTTCGGATCATTTTCCTGTAAATTTTAGAAGACCTTAGGAGAAGATGATGAGAAAAATTTGTATTTTATTTTGCTTTATTTTAAGTTTTTTAAAAGCTGAAGTTTTATTTGATGATTTAGAAGATTTTACACCTATGTTCGCGATAAGATCTTTAGAAACAGGAATTTCACTTAGTCCTTTTAGATATAGCTCTGAAAAACTAGAAGAGCAAAATTGGTTTTTAAAAGAGATAATTCTTAGCGATGCGTTAAAACAAAAAGATAGATATGCCGTGCAACGCCCTTTTGGCTATGTGCAGTTTATAAACCCTAGAGGTGCTGATGTATGTTTAGCTGTCTTAAGTGAAAAATCTTTTGGAGTGAAATCTTGCAAGCAAGATTTGCAAGATGGGCAAATGCAAACGGTTTTTTCTATCATGCCTACTACAAGTTCAGCTGTGCAAATTAGATCTTTAACTCATGGCGGGGTAAAATGCATGAGTACCTTTTATGAAGCGCGCGTGCCTATAGAAAATCGTTTTGGCTTAGATGATTGCACTGTAAATCCTTCTGTGCCGATAGAGTTAAAAGAGTTATTTTTCTTTGCTCCTGCTATTGTTGAAGCAACTCCGATTTATTAAATTTAACCCGCTTTTGCGGGTTTAAACTCTAAGTTAAAATTTGTTAGAATGTCTTTTTAGTTTTTGTTAGGGAAAAAAATGATTTTTGAAAAACAAGAATATCAAGAAAAGTGCATAAACAACATCATAGAGCTTTTAAAAGATTTTGATTTTAAAAAACAAGATAATTTAAAAGAATGTTTGCAAGAATTTTATAAAACCACAATCTTGCCGGTACAAAATATCACCGATAAGTTAAATTTAGATGTTTTAATGGAAACAGGTACAGGAAAAACCTTTACTTATCTAAATTTGATTTTTGAGCTTAACAAAATTTACAAACAAAATAAATTCATTATTTTTGTTCCAAGAAAAGCAATTTTAGAAAGCGTAAAGCAAAACATAGATCTTACTAGAGAATATTTTTATGTGCAGTATAAAAAACACATAAAAGCTTATTTTTATACAGATGCAAAAAGCCAAAATTCTATCATCAGTCATTATATAAAAAATCAAGATGAGCTTTCAGTGTTGATTTTAACAAATAGTGCTATAGATAAAAAAGATAATATATTAAACAAAAACAATGAAAATTTATTTAATTCAAAAAGTATTTTTGAAAATATCATAGATCTAAAGCCTATTAGTATTATAGATGAACCACATTTGCTTAAAGGTAAAGCCTTTAATGAGTATTTTTCTAGATTAAATTCTATTTATTTTCGTTTTGGAGCTACTTTTCCAAAAGAAAAAGATTATGAGCTTAGCAATTTAGTATATTGTCTTGATTCTATATCGGCATTTAAAGAATATCTTGTAAAGCAAGTTAGAGTAAGTTCTTTAGGAACTCAAAATAAAAATATTTTTTTAAAAGAATATAAAAGAGATTTAGTTACTTTTACTTATTTTTCAAATGGCATAGAACAAGAAATAAAAATCAAAAAAGGCGATAGTTGTCAAATTTTAAATAATGCTATTTTAAAAAGTGTAAAAGAAAATAAAGCGTATTTTGATAATGATATTATCATAGAAAAAAAAGAAAGTTATGTTTTAAGTGAAGAAGAAATCACAGGGCTTTTGCAAAATGCTATTAATTTACACTTTGAAAAAGAAGAAAAATTATTTAAACAAAATATTAAAGCATTAAGCTTATTTTTTATACCAAATATTTTAGATTTTAGAGGCGATAATCCTTTTATAAAAAATAAATTTGAAGAGCTTTATAAAGAAAAAAGAAAACAAATACTTGAAACTAAAATAGACAAATCTTATAGAGAATATTTGGAAAAAGATTTTGATGAAGATGGAAATTTAAAAGTCCATCAAGGTTATTTTAGTGGCGATAAAGGGAGTGCTGATGAAAAAGAAGCTTACGGGGTTAAACTTATTTTAGAAGATAAAGAAAAATTACTTTCATTTGACACTTCTTTGCGTTTTATTTTTAGTGTTTGGGCTTTGCAAGAAGGCTGGGATAATCCAAATATTTTTACCCTTACCAAACTTTCAAATTCTTCTTCGCAAATTAGCATACACCAACAAGTTGGTCGTGGACTTAGACTTTGTGTAAATGATAAAGGCAAAAGAATTACCCATAGTTATTTAGATTTTAATGATAGCAAATTTTATGATATTAATTATCTTGATATTTTAGTTAGTGCAAGAGAATTTAACTATATAGAAAATTTGCAAAAGGAAATTACAAATTCTAGTTTTGCTTTTGATAATAAAATATTAGAAAAAAGTTTTTTAGAAAATCTTTTGAATATAGATTTAGCTAATGATTTGGTCTATATTTTAAAAAAATTAAAATTAATCACTTACAATGAAGAACAAAGTAATTATGAAATAATATCTCCTATATATGAAAACATAAAAGATAATGATGAGATTAAAGAACTTCTAGGTGATAAATTTGAAGTTTTATTAAAAATTCTTAATGAAAACTCCCAAAATAAATACAAGCAAATCATAAATGCAAACAAAGAAAATAAAAAAATAAAAATAAATTCAAATCTAGCTAAAGATTTTAAAGAGCTTTGGGATATTATAAATAAAAAAGCAAATATAGTTTATAAAAATATAAAAGAAAATGAACTTATAGAAACAATAGCAAAAGAATTTAACGCTTTAAAAATAGAAAAAGAAATTTTGTATTATGAAAAGAAAGTTTTTAACGCACAAGAAAATACCATAATCACACAAGAAATTGATATTTTAAAAGAGATTGATTATAAAGCTAGTTTGTATAAAGATATTCATAATTTATTTTTAAATTTTTGTAAAAACGAAAAATTTCCTTTGCAATTTTTGCTAAAGATTTATGAAAAATTAAATAAAACTCAATTTGAAAATTCCCCTAAAAAAGCTTTTGATAGTTTAAAAAACATAATTAAAAATAATCTTCATCATAGTTTATTGCAATGTCTAAGTTATGAATTTTCTTTAAATATTTTTTCAAATTCTTATGAGAATTTAGTAGAAAACGGCAAAATTATAGACAATATAGATATGCAAAAATTAGGACGCTACATAGATGATGAAAAACCAGCTAAAAACTATCTTTACGAAAGTGTGGTTTATGACTCTGATATAGAAAAACAAATTATCAAAGAAAATAACGAAAATATAAGAAAAAAAACCATAAAAGTTTTTGCGAAATTACCAAAATTAAGCATTCCAACTCCATATAAAAATTATGAACCTGATTTTGCTTATTTTTTAGAAGATGATAAAGGTAAAAAAATATTTTTTATATGTGAAAGTAAAGGTTATGATGATGAAAATGATATTTCATCAAATGAAAAGAAAAAGATAGACTATGCAAAAGTATTTTTTAAAAATCTAAATGATAGTTTAAAAAATGAAAATATAGATATTGTTTTTAATACAAGATTAAATAAACAAAAATTCATAGAGTGTATAAAGGAAGTTTTAAATGGTAGATATTAATAATATAAAAAAAGAAAATTTAATCAATACAAAAGAAAATAAAAATGATTTTTTAGAGCATTTAAAACATAATTACCCGCAAACCATAAGTGATAATGTGCCAAATTTAAATGCAATTATGCAACTTTTAGGTTTAAATACTAAAGTCCAAGGTTATGAGCTAACTTTTGCTGGTAAAGCTTTAGCAAATGCTTTATGTAATACTCAAAATACCAATGAATTAAAATTTGAAAAAGAACAGAGTTTAAATTTTGAAAATACCAAAAATATCATCATAAAAGGGGATAATCTTGATGCTTTAAAGCTTTTAAAGCAAAGTTATTATGAAAAAATCAAAATGATTTATATAGACCCACCTTACAATACAAAAAATGATGATTTTATCTATAATGATGATTTTAGAAAAGACTATAAAGAACTTTTAAAACAAACAGGACTTTTAGAAATCGATGAAAATGGAGTTGAGATAGAAAGTGAAACTTTAAGGTTTTTTAATAGTATAAAATCAAGCAAAACTCATAGTGGATGGCTTTCCTTTATGCTTCCACGACTTAAACTTGCTAGAGATTTACTTCGTGAAGATGGAGTGATATTTATAAGTATAGATGATAATGAACAAGCAAATTTAAAAATACTTTGTGATGAGATTTTTGGAGAAGAGAATTTTGTTTCTTGTTTTATTTGGCAAAAAAAGTCAGGTGGAGGGCAAGCAAAATATTTTTATGAAGGACATGAGTATATACTTATATACACAAAAGATAAAATAAATTTAAATGGACTTTTTAAATATAAGGAAAAAGCAGATATTAATAACGATTTAATAAGAAAAGTTCATGGTAAATATAATGGACATCCGAGAATTGTTGAAATTTTAAAAAAATATAAGAAAAAAGTCATAGATCATAGAAATTTAATGTTTGAAGAATTGGATATTTTTTTAAAAGAAAAAATGATTAGTGAAAAAAAATATAATGATATAAAGTCAAAAATTGATAGTGGTGAATATTTTCTACAACAATATAAAGATACAAATTTTCATCTTATTTGTTCTTATCAAGATGATAATTTATCTAAAATGTATTCTATATTTAGTGGATATTGGACTTCAGATGGAAATGAAGAAATAGAAAATATATTTAATGGAAAATTGATTTTTGAAAATCCAAAACCAACTAAATTAATCAAAGAAATATTTTTTGCAAATGCAAAAAAAGATGATATTATTCTAGACTTTTTTGCAGGAAGTGGCACAACAGCACAAGCAGTTATGGAACTAAATGCACAAGATAATGGAAATCGTAAATTTATCCTAGTCCAACTTGATGAAAAGATAGATGAGAAAAAAAGCAAAGTTGCTTATGATTTTTGTAAAAACGAACTAAGTAGTCAAAACCCAGTCATTAGCGATATAACCATAGAAAGAGTTAAAAGAGCAGGCGAAAAAATAGCAAAAGAAAATGCAGATAAAAATTTAGACTTAGGATTTAAAGTGTTTTCTATGGTGGAAAAACCAGAGCTTGTATGCGATGGTAATGATAGTTTAAATTTGATAAATCATGCAAAATTAAGTCCGTATGAAAAGGCGTTAAATTTGGCTTTGCAAGATTGTAAAACCTTAGATAATGATCTAAAAATGATTTTAAAAGATAAAATTTATCAATGCGAACAAAGTTTTTATGTGATAAATTTTGATGATGAAGTTTTAAATTTTTTGAAAAATACTCAAAATGAAAATGTATATATTAATGGCTTTGGAGGTATAGATTTAGAAATTTATTTAAATTTAGAAAGCTTTTTAAAAGAACGCTTGAAAGTGGTGTATTGATATGGAACAAGAAATTATTAAATTTATCAAACAAAAAGATTATGAAAAAATCATTTTTTTGGGCGAGGGTTCGTTTGGTAAGGTTTTATTGATTAGAGATGTTTTTATCGATGAGCTTTTTGTTGTAAAAAAATATGATCCAGATGATATGTTAGATGAAAATGATAAGAAGAGATTTTATAAAAATTTTTTAGATGAGATAAAGATTTTATATAAGTTAAATCATAAAAATATAGTCAGAATTTTTAATTATTATCCTTATGAAAATACTCATACGGCTTATATTATTATGGAGTATATACAAGGGAAAAATATCAAAGAGTATTTTGATGATGAAAATAACTTGGAAAATTTAAATTCTATTTTTATGCAACTAATTGAAGTCTTTGCTTATATAGAAGAAAAAGGCATTATACATAGGGATATAAGAGAAAAAAATATTCTTATAGGCGATGATGGAGTGGTTAAAGTTATTGATTTTGGCTTGGGGAAGATTTTTGATGTAGAAAAAAACGAGGATACTTTAAATTCAATTATAAATAGAAACGATGTTGATACTTTACCAGAAGAGTATTTTCAAAAGGAATATACGATTCAAACTGATATTTATTATTTGGGCGATTTGGTTTATAGGCTTATCAATAACTTGGCAGAAAATAAACATAATTTTAAATATTTTGATATTTTAAATAAAATGATAAAAAAAGAAAAAAAAATTCGTTATCAAAGTTTTGCAGACATAAAGAGAGAGTTAAACAAAGAAAATTTTGTTAATTTAAAAATTAGCCAAGAAGATAAAGCGATTTATAATATTTTTTCAAATTATATTATTGGCTATGTTGATTCTTTTATAGGAGAGCCTGTATTAAATACTGATATAAATGAAATTCTAGGAGAAATTGATAAGGTTATTCAAAGAAATTCTTTTAATGAGTATATTGAAAATAATTCTAAACTTATAAACATAATCATTAAAAATAATTTTTATACACAGCAAAATCCTAGTTGTATTAAGTGCGAGGAATTGGACAAATTTTATAAGTGGTTTAAAGCATTAAATGGCAAAATGCAAAAACTTGTTTTAGATAATCTTGAAGAGAAAATATCTCAAATTCCTTTTACATCAAAAGACGATGATTTTGTCTTGCCTTTTTAATTATATAAACTAAGCAGGTATAAAATTGTAATCAAATTTTATAAACTTATCAAATAATGAAATTAAGACAATGTGAAACTAAAATAAAACTATTAGAGAATTAAAAAATCGGTTATGATATTTCCTTAAGATGTAAGAAAGAGTAAAAAATGAAAACCTTTTTAGTTTGCGCCTTAGAGCCTTCAGCAAATTTACATTTAAAAGAAGTTTTAAAAGCTTATAAAAATGAGTATAAAGAATTTGATTTAGTGGGAATTTATGATGAGAATTTATGTGAAGAATTTAGTTTAAATTCGAAGCCACTTTATAGCTCACATGAGTTTAGTGCTATGGGTTTTATAGAGGTTTTGCCACTCATTTTAAAAGCCAAAAGAGCCATAAAAGAGCTAGTGAGTTTAAGTTTTGCTCAAAAAATTGATGCGATTTTATGTATAGATTCTCCTGCCTTTAACTTACCTTTTGCAAAGGCTTTAAAAAAAGCAAATTCCAAAGTAAAAAGAATTTATTATATTTTACCTCAAGTTTGGGCATGGAAAAAAGGACGCATTCCTATCATAGAAAGTCATTTTGATGTGTTAGCTTCTATTTTACCTTTTGATAGTGAGTTTTTTAGTAAAAGCACTTATGTGGGACATCCGCTTTTAGATGAGATAAAAGAGTTTAAAAATCAAGAAGATATAAATTCTATACTTTCAAAAAAAGATGATGAAAAAATTATTGCTTTCTTACCGGGCTCAAGAAAAAGTGAAATAAAGCGTTTGATGCCTATTTTTAGAGAGTTAAGCACTAAATTTAAAGGTAAAAAAATCCTTTGTGTGCCCGAGTTTAATTTAAAAAGATTAGAAATTTACGGGGAAATGAGTAATTTTGAAATTCAAACTAACACCCCAAAGGTGCTAAAAAATGCTGATTTTGCTTTTATTTGTAGTGGCACAGCTACACTTGAAGCAGCTTTGGTTGGCACGCCTTTTGTGCTTGCTTATAAAGCTAAAGCTATTGATGTATTTATCGCAAGATGTTTTGTAAAACTCAAACATATAGGCCTTGCAAATATCTTTTTGGATTTTGCAGGAAAAAGCGAGCTTAATCCTGAATTTTTACAAGAGCAAGTGAATGTGGAAAATTTATATCAAGCTTATCTTAAATACGATTATAAGGCATTTTTTGATAAAGTAGATTTTTTAAAAGAATATTTGCAATTTGCAAGTGCAAAAAATTTAGCTAAAATACTTTATGAAATCAAATAAGGATAAATCATGCAAAAAGAACCTATGAGTAAATACGGCTATGAGAAATTAGAAAAAGAATTAGAGCATTTAAAAAAAGTTGAACGCCCAAAAGTAGTAGAAGAAATAGACATAGCAAGAAGCCATGGAGATTTAAAAGAAAATGCAGAATATCACGCAGCTAGAGAAAAACAAGCTTTTATAGAAGGAAAGATTGCTGAACTTGGAGATTTGATCTCAAGAGCACAAATCATCGATCCATCTTCTTATGAGCATGATAGTGTGAAATTTGGCTCAACTGTTGTTGTAGAGGATTTAGAAAGTGAAAAACAAAGCACTTATACTTTGGTAGGAGTAAATGAAGGAAATTTAGAAAAAGGCTATATTTCCATTAGTTCACCTATTGCTAAAGCAATGCTTGGTAAAAAAGAAGGGGATGATTTTAAAGTGCGTTTGCCAAAAGGCGAGAGTGAATTTGAAATCATTTCTATAGAATACAAAGCTTTGGAATTTTAATTTTTGCAAAAAATAATTATAAAAGAAAATGCTATTTTTATTGCCGATGCGCATGAAAATAAAAATAGGCGTGGTTTTTGGGAGTTTTTGCAAGCCTTAAAAAATAAAAAAATTCAAACTCCACAGCTTTTTTTAATGGGTGATATATTTGATCTTTTAATTTATGAAGTAAAGGCCACGCATGATTTTGCAAAAGCTTATATAGACTTACTTGAAGAACTTGCGTATGAAATTGAAATCATTTATTTAGAAGGCAATCATGATTTTAATTTAGCTAAATTTTTTAAAAAAGTGAAAGTTTTTAGTATAAAACAACAACCCTTGCTTTGCGAATTTCAAGATAAAACCTTAGTAAAATTAGCCCATGGGGATATTTTTTTAAAACCTTTTTTGCAGTTTTGCTTAAAGAGTTTGAGAAATCATTATTTGCTACTTTTTTTAAATTTTTTAAATGTTATTAGTAAAGAAAGAATTACTCAAAAAATTCTAAAAAATCAAAACAAAAAACAACTTATTAGAAAAATTCCCCATTTTTCTGCTTTAGTAAAAGAGCGTTTAAAGCACTATAATATAGGCTTTGTAATAGAAGGTCATTATCATCAAGATGTATTTTTAAAAAATGAAGATATAAAATATCTAAATTTAGCTACTTTTGCATACAAGGAAAGTTTTTTTATAGTAAAATATGAGCCAGAAATCAGATTTCACAAAATAGAACTTAAGGAGGCATAATGTTTGATGAGAATGTCGTTAAAACAGGTTCAAATGAAATGGAACTTGTTGATTTTCGCATCTTTAAGCAAGGCCACGATAAAGTCTATGAGGGAATTTATGGTGTAAATGTTTCTAAGGTTAGAGAAATCATTAAAATTCCTTTTTTGACTGAAATTCCAGGAGTACCTGAATATGTAGAAGGTATTTTTGATCTTCGTGGCGTGGTGATTCCTGTAATCAACCTAGCAAAATGGATGCAAATTCAAGAACCAGAAATGACAAATATAAAACCTAGAGTTATCATTACTGAATTTAGTAATGTTTTAATCGGTTTTATTGTCCATGAGGCGAAAAGAATTCGTAGAATTAATTGGAAAAATATTGAGCCAGCTACTTTTGCAACAAGTGCGGGTAGTTTAGATAAGGGTAAAATTACTGGTGTAACTAAGATCGAAGGAGATGAGGTTTTACTTATCCTAGATTTAGAAAGTATAGTACAAGAACTTGGAATTTATACCCCGCAAACTGATATTGACGATGATAAAATTCAAAAAATCGAAGGTATGGCTTTAGCACTTGATGATAGTTCAACTGCAAGAAAACTTGTTAAAGATTTACTAAATAAAATTGGTCTTAAAGTAATTGAAGCTAAAGATGGTGTTGAAGGTTTACATAAACTAGAAGAGCTTTATAGTACTTATGGTAGTGATTTAAATAAACATTTAAAAATTATTGTAAGTGATGTTGAAATGCCACAAATGGATGGATTCCATTTTGCAGCAAAAGTTAGAGATGATGAGAGATTTAAAAATATTCCTATCGTATTTAACTCTTCTTTATCAAATGAATTTATGAGTGATAAAGGTGTTAAAGAAGCAGGTGGAGATGGGTATTTAGTTAAATTTAATGCAAGTGATTTCTTTGCTGAAATTTCTCGTATCATAGCAAAACATGAAAAAGGTGAGGAGTAAAAATGGAAGATATTCAAGAAATACTTGAGGATTTTTTAGTTGAAGCCTTTGAATTAGTCGAGCAAATTGATCATGATTTGGTTGAATTAGAAGCAAATCCTGAAGATTTAGAACTATTAAATAGAATTTTCCGCGTTGCGCATACTGTTAAAGGATCATCAAGCTTTTTAAATTTTGATGTTTTAACAAAACTTACTCATCATATGGAAGATGTTTTAAATAAAGCAAGACATAATGAGCTTAAAATTACTCCTGAAGTAATGGATGTAGTTTTAGAATCTATTGATATGATGAAGACTTTATTAAATTCTATTAGAGATAATGGAAATGATACAGCAATCGGACTTGATATAGCTCCAATTTGTGCAAGATTAACCGCAATTTCAGAAGGAGAAAGTTTAGAATCAATTACTCCGGCTAAGGCTGAAGAGCCAAAAGAAGAAGTTAAAGAAGAGCCAAAAGCTGAAGAACCTGAAGTTGATGTAAATAAACTTAGTGATGATGAAGTTGAAGCTGAAATTGAAAGACTTTTAAAAGTAAGAAAAGCTGAAGATCAAGCAAGACGCGCTGAAAAGAAAAAAACTCAAGAATCAACTCCAACCCCAAGTAAGCCAGCTCCACAGGCACAAAATGCAGCAGCTGAAAAAAAGGTCCCTGCAGCAGGTGGTGGAAGCAGTGGTGCAAATATGGATCAAACAATTAGGGTTGAAGTTAAAAGACTTGATCATTTAATGAACTTAATTGGCGAGCTTGTATTAGGTAAAAACCGCTTGTTAAAAATTTATGATGATGTTGAAGAAAGATATGATGGAGAAAAATTCTTAGAAGAATTAAATCAAGTTGTTTCTCAACTTAGTATTGTCACTACAGATATTCAACTTGCGGTTATGAAAACAAGAATGCAACCTATTGCGAAAGTATTTAATAAATTCCCAAGAGTTGTGCGTGATTTAGGCCGTGAACTTGGTAAACAAATGGAGCTTGAAATTTCAGGGGAAGAAACTGAACTTGATAAGTCTATTGTAGAAGAAATTGGCGATCCTATTATGCATATGATTAGAAATTCTTGTGATCATGGTATAGAAGATCCAGCAACGCGTATAGCTAATGGTAAACCAGAAAAAGGAACGGTTAATCTTAAAGCATATAACGAAGGAAATCATATCGTTGTTGAAATTGCCGATGATGGTAAAGGTTTAGATGCTGATGTGTTAAAATCAAAAGCAATAGAGAAAAACTTAATCACAGAGCGTGAAGCTGATCAAATGAGTGATAAAGAAGCATTTGCATTGATTTTCAAACCAGGTTTTTCAACCGCTGCAAAAATCACCAATGTTTCAGGGCGTGGTGTTGGAATGGATGTTGTCAAAACTAATATTGAAAAATTAAATGGTGTGATTGAAATCGATAGTGAGCTTGGAAAAGGCACTGTGATGAAGCTTAAAATTCCACTTACTTTGGCGATTATTCAATCTTTACTTGTGGGAACTCAAGAAGAATTTTATGCTATTCCACTTGCAAGTGTTCTTGAAACAGTTAGAGTGCCAATTGATGATATTTATACCATTGAAGGTAAAAATGTACTTCGCTTAAGAGATGAGGTTTTATCTTTAGTAAGACTTTCAGATGTATTTGGCGTAAAACAAGTGCTTGAAAATACTGATCAAACTTATGTAGTTGTTATAGGTGTGGCAGAAAGTAAGCTTGGTATTATAGTGGATACTTTAGTAGGTCAAGAAGAAATTGTTATCAAGTCTATGGGTGAGTATTTGCAAAATATCCAAGGTATAGCAGGAGCAACTATCCGTGGTGATGGTAGAGTAACTTTGATTATCGATGTTGCTGCTATGATGGATATAGCTAAAGAAATTAAAGTTGATATTAAAGCACAAATTGAATCGCAATCTAAAAAAACAACTAAAGAAAAACCAAGTGATTATACAGTGCTTATAGTGGATGATTCTAAAATGGATAGAAATATCATGCAAAAATCATTAGAGCCACTAGGTGTAAGTATTATAGAAGCAACTAATGGTGTTGAAGCATTAAATACAATTAAATCAGGCGAGCATGATATTGATGCTGTGTTGATTGATATTGAAATGCCAAGAATGGATGGTTATACCTTAGCAGGTGAAATTAGAAAATATTCTAAATATAAAAACCTCCCACTTGTTGCAGTAACTTCAAGAACTAGTAAATCAGACCGCTTAAGAGGTGTGGAAGTAGGAATGACTGAGTATATTACTAAGCCTTACTCTCCAGAGTACTTAGAAAATGTAGTTAGAAAAAATTTAAAACTAGGATAAGAAGATGAATGATAAATTAAACCAGGTTTTGCAAAAACAACAAGCGCAAATTGCAGAACCTGATGTAGATAAAGAAGAGGATATTATTCAGCTTGTTGGCTTTGTGGTAGGAGATGAGGAATACGCTATTCCAATTCTTAATATCCAAGAAATTATTAAACCTATAGAATATACTAGGGTTCCAAGTGTACCTGATTATGTTTTAGGTGTGTTTAATATGAGGGGTAATGTTATGCCTTTGATTGATCTTGCTAAAAGATTTAATCAAGGTAGTTCTAAAATGACTCCTCAAACAAGATATATTGTTTTAAAAGGTATAGCAAATGGCAATCAAACTCCTGCAGGTAATGCAGGCTTTGTGATAGATAGATTAACAGAAGCTATTAAAATTCACAGAAGCAGGATTGATCCGCCACCTGAAACTTTACTAAAAGAAAAAGGTATGATTTTTGGTATAGGCAAAAGAGAAGAAAATATCTTGACTATATTAAAAGCTGAAGCTTTATTAAAGCGTGAGTTTTAATGATAAAGCTTTGTGCCTTTGACTTTGATTCTACGCTAATGGATGGAGAAACTATCGATATTTTAGCGCAAGAATATAATGTTGGTGATGCTGTAAAAGCAATCACCAACAAAGCAATGAATGGTGAGCTTGATTTTTTTGAAAGCTTAAGTTCTAGAGTAGCTTTGCTTGAAGGTATGCCTATAGAGCAGGTAAAGAAATGCTGTGAAAATTTACCTTTGATGAATGGTGCTAAAGAATTATGTGAATATTTAAAAAGTAAGAATATAAAAATAATTGTTTTTAGTGGTGGATTTCACGAAGGAATTGATTTAATACAAAATAAACTTCATTTTGATTTTGGTTTTGCTAACTTTTTACATAGTAAAAATGGTTTTTTAACAGGAAAAGTTGGCGGAGAAATTATGTTTAATAACTCAAAAGGTATTATACTACAAAGACTTAAGAAATTTTTAAATTTAAAAACAGAAGAAATTATGTGTGTAGGCGATGGAGCTAATGATATTTCTATGTTTAAAGAATGTGGATTAAAAATAGCTTTTTGTGCCAAAGAAATTTTAAAATCTCATGCAGATATTTGTATAGATAAGAAAGATTTAAAAGAAATAATAAAGGCAATACAATGAAAAAATTTTCACTATGGTGTGATTTTATAGAAAATGAATTTTTAGATCATGAATTTTTAGATTTAATTTACTCAAAAACAATCAATGGTGCTACCTCAAATCCTGCTATTTTTAAAAATGCGATTTTAAACTCAGCTATTTATAAAGAAAAAATCAAAAAATCAAATCTTAAAGATAAAAAAGCTTTATATGAGTATCTTGCGATAGAAGATATAGCTAAGGCTGCGGATAAATTAGCTATTAATTATTATGAAAATAATGATGGTTTTATTAGTATTGAAATTGATCCAAGATTAAAAGATAATACTAGTCTATCTTTGGCCGAGGCAAAAAGATTATACATGCAAATTGCAAAAGAAAATGTGATGATGAAAATTCCTGCTACAGAAGCTTCTTATGAAGTAATGCAAGAATTAATGAAAAATGGTATTAATGTTAACGCTACTTTGATTTTTGATTTTGAGCAAACTAAAAAATGCTTTGAAGCTTTAAATTTAGGTTTAAAAGAATTTAGAAAAAATAATACCACAGCTAAAAAAGAGCCTCGAGCAGTTATTAGTATTTTTGTAAGCCGTTTTGATAGATTATTAAATAATCAAGTTTTAGATAAAAATTATATAGGAATTCTTACTGCAACAAAGGCTTATAATTATATCATTAAACAAAATGAAACAAATATTAGAGCTTTATTTGCAAGTACAGGTGTTAAGGGTGATGATTTAGAAAAAGATTATTATATTAAAGAACTACTCTATGATAAAGCTATTAATACTGCACCACTAGATGCTATTAAGGCTTTTAAAAGTAAGCAAATTATATTTAAAGAGCCTTTAAAAGATGAGTGTATAGAGAAAAAACTGAATGCAAATATTTCAAAAGATGCTTTAAGTAAAGCTTGTAAAGATTTGCTTGATGATGGGTTGGAGCAATTTTGCATAGCTTATGAAGATATTTTAAAATCTTTATAAACTTATTTAGCTATAATTAGCGTTTATTTTTTTTAGAAAGGAAACAGATGTTAGAAGGTATCGTTAGAGAGAGTATCGGTAGAAAAGCTGCTAAAGCTTTAAAAAGAGATGGTTATCTAATCGCAAACATCTACGGAAAAGGATTAGAAAACATCAATGCTGCTTTTAAAGTAAATGAATTTATTAAAGAAGTACGCAAAAAAACTACTTTAGCTTTTGATGTAAAAGTAGCAGATAAAGTATTAAATGTTGTGGTAGTTGATTATCAAAAAGATCCTGTAACTGCAGAATTAAAACACGTAGATTTAAAAGTAGCACAAAAAGGTGTTATTTCTAAATATATGGTTCCTGTAAAAATCGTAGGAACAGCTATGGGTCTTAAAAATAAAGGTGTTTTAATCCAATCAAAAAGAAGATTGAAAGTAAAATGTGCAGCTGAAAACTTACCAAATTATTTTGAATTAGATGTAACTAAACTTGATGTTGGTGATGCACTTTTAATCCGCGATGTAGTTGTGCCTGAGGGTGTAACTATGGTTGATGCTGATAGAGTAGCTGTAGTTGGCGTAGAAAAAGCAAGATAAAATGACCTTAGTCGTAGGACTTGGTAATATAGGAGAACAATACGCCCAAACCCGTCACAATGTAGGGTTTATGCTAATTGATTTAATTTTGAAAGATTTGCAAACAACAAAGCTTTCAAATGCCAAATTTAAAGGAGAGCTTTTTAAAGGCTCTTCTACTTTTTTTTTAAAACCTTCCACTTATATGAATTTATCAGGAGAAAGTGTAAAAGCTGTTAGTGAATATTATAAATGTGATAGAATCATTGTAATCCATGATGATATAGATTTAAATTTGGGTGCATTGAAATTTAAAATGGGTGGATCAAGCGGTGGACATAATGGGCTTAAAAGTATAGATAATCTTTGTGGCAATGCTTATGAGAGGGTACGCATAGGAGTAGGAAAAGGACAAGATGTAATTTCTCATGTTTTGGGAAAATTTAAACAAGAAGAACAAGAAAGTTTAACTAAGGTTTTAGAACATAGCAAAAAAGCTTTACTTGAGCTTTTAAATTCTGATATAGAAAAAATCGCTTCAAAATATTCTTTAAAAAGTTAAACGATGAGTATATTTTTTCGCTATATTTCATCTTTGTATTTAAAATCATTTTTTATTTTATTTTTTTCTTTGACTTTTTTCTTCGTAGCGATTGATTTTTTACTCAATTTCAATAGACTGCCAAAAAGTGCAAATTTAGAGCTTTTGTATATATTTTTCTTAACATGTTCAGCAGCTTCTTATATACTACCTTTAGCTATAGTCCTTGCTTTGGTTTTATGTATTTTTAATATGATACGCTCGAATGAATTTGTTAGCTTGTATGCTTTGGGTTTAAGTAAAAATCAAGTGATTTTTTATCCTTTTTTATGGGCTATGTTTTTTTGTTGTGTTTATGTAGGACTTAATTTTAGCGCCTTTGCTTATGCAGATGAATATAAAAGTAATATTCTCAAGCGTGGCGTTGTAGATAGAGAGGGTGGGGAAGTTTTGATTAAATATAATGATAAATTTATTTATATACAAAAAACAAGTTCTCAAACCTTATATAATATAAAAATCTTTGATGTAAAAAATTTAGACATTCAAAGCACAATCCATGCAAAAACTGCTAAATTTGATGGAGATTCTTGGAACTTAAATGACGCTAAAGCTACTAATGTACCACAAAATTTGATTGTTTCAAAAGAGGGTTTAAGCGTAGAAGAATTTAAAAATATCAAAGGCTTAGAAGACTTTTCTCCAAAAATCTTAGAAAGAATTTCTTTAGTAGAGAGCAATCCTTCTTATTCTATTTTAGACGCGCTAGAAAGTATGGCAATTTTTGCAAAACAAAATATTTCTACTAATACACTTAGAACAAGTTTATATTCTTTAGTTCTTACACCATTTTTTGCGCCATTTTTAATGCTTATTGTGTATTATTATTTTCCTTTAACAGCAAGATTTTTTAATCTCGCACTTTTAGCTTTTGTGTTTTTTGTGTGCATACTTTTAGTTTGGGGTTTGTTGTTTTTATTAACAAGATTGAGTGAAAATGAAATTTTACTTCCAGAGCTTGGTATAATGCTACCAGTATTTATTTTAATAAGTATAGGAAGTTTTTATTATTTTAAACACAAATAACTACAAGTGAGGTTTTTATGGATTATTTAAAACTAGCAAAAGAATGCAACACACCATTTTATATTTATGATTTTGATAAAATTAAAGAGCGTTTTACAATGTTAAAAGATGCTTTTAAGGCAAGAAAATCACAAATTTTTTATGCAGTCAAAGCAAATTCTAATTTAAGTGTTTTAAAGCTTTTAGCTTCTTTGGATAGTGGGTTTGATTGTGTTAGTGCGGGTGAGATTTATAGAGCTTTAAAAGCAGGGGCTAAAAATTATAAAATTATTTTTAGCGGGGTTGGAAAAAGTGCTGATGAATTAAAATATGCTTTAGAGCAAAACATACTTTATGTAAATTTAGAAAGTTATGAAGAAATGCTTCTTTTGGAGCAAATTGCTAAAGAAGGTCAAAAGATAGCTCGTATAAGCATAAGGGTAAATCCAAATGTAGATGCTAAAACACATCCTTATATTTCTACAGGTTTGCATGAAAATAAATTTGGTGTAGATATAGAAAGTGCTAAAAAAATGTATCTTTATGCTAAAAACTCACAATTTTTAGAGCCAGTTGGAGTGCATTTTCACATAGGTTCACAAATTCTTGATATAAGTAGTATCCATGAGGCCTCAGCGATTGTTACAAAATTAGTAAAAGAACTTTTAGCTTTGAAAATTAATATTAAATTCTTTGATATAGGCGGGGGTTTAGGAGTTTGTTATAAAGATGAACAAGAGCCAAATTTATATGATTATGCTCAAGGAATTTTAGCAAGTTTACAAGGTCTTGATGTGTGTATAGGTATGGAACCTGGTAGATTTTTAGTGGCAAATGCAGGTGAGTTTGTTACTAAAGTATTATATGAAAAATTTAATGATAAAAAGCGTTTTGTGATTGTTGATGGGGCGATGAATGATTTATTGCGTCCAAGTTTATATAGTGCTTATCATGAAATTAAGCTTTTGAGCGAAAATAAAGAAGAAAGCCTTTGTGATATTGTTGGTGGGATTTGTGAGAGTGGAGATTTTTTAGCTAAAGATAGAAAACTAGCTAAAACAAAAGCAGGAGATTTGATCATAGTTAAAAGCGCAGGTGCATATGGTTTTAGCATGAGTAGTAATTACAATACTCGCAATAGAGTATGTGAGCTAGCTTGTGAAAATGGCAAGGTAAGAATGATTAGAAAAAGAGAAAGTTATGAGGATCAAATTGCTTTAGAGCTTGATTTTTTAAAGGATTAAAATGTTGTTTTTAGATGTGCAAGGAACTTTGATTTCAGATTATGATAAAAGTCCTATAAATGGTGCTTTAGAACTCATTAAATCTTTAAATAAAGAAAAAATTCCTTATGTGATTATTACTAATAACACCAAAAGATTAGATTTTTTAAATTATTTGCAAAATTTGGGTTTTGAAATTAATGAAAAGGTTTATATTGATCCTTTTTGTGTTTTAAAAGATTATTTAAAACCTTGTAAAATAGCAGCTTTTGGGGCAAAAGAATTTTTAGATTCACTTCAAGAGTTAGGTTATGAGCTTGATTATAAAAATCCAAAAGCATTTTTGCTAGCAAGTTATGATAATTTTAAATTTCAAGATTTTGCTAATATGATAGAGTATATTAAAGATGGCGTGCAAACTATAGCAATGCATGAGGGTAGTATTTATAAGAAAAACTCAAGGCTTTATCCAGGTGTTGGAAGTATCATGTCTATGCTTAAAAATGCATGCGAGTTTGATTATAAAGTGATAGGAAAACCTAGTAAGGCTTTTTATGAAAGTGCTTTAAATTTATTAAAACAGCAAGATTGTAATGTGAGTTTTAAAAAGACTTTGATTATTAGTGATGATTTTAAAGGCGATTTGCTTGGTGCTTATGAGCTTGGTATGCAAACAGGCTTAGTTTTAAGTGGTAAAATTTCTAACACTCAAGGTCTTGATACAACTAAACTTAATTTTGTATATGATAGTATTAAGGATTACTACATATCGAGGTTTAAATGAAAGATATAGAAAAATTACGCAATAAAATCGATACTATTGATGATAAAATTTTGGCTTTGCTTAATGAAAGAATGCTTCATGTTAAAGATATAGGAGTTATTAAACAAAATTTAGGTGGGAGTATTTATAGACCTGAGCGTGAAAGAGCTATTATAAATAGACTTAAAAATTATAATCATGGTTTATTAGATCAAAATGCAATCGAAGCAATTTACCAAGAAATTTTTGCTGTATCAAGAAATTTAGAAATGCCTCAAAGCATAGCTTATTTAGGGCCTGAAGGAAGTTATACGCATCAAGTAGCAAGAACGCGTTTTGGTGCTATGAGTCGTTATACTCCACTTGCAAATATAGAAGATGTTTTTAAAGAATTAGCTCACAAAGAAGCAAAATATGGAGTAGTACCTATAGAAAATAATACAGCAGGTGCAGTGGGTGTGACGCTTGATTGTCTTGGAAAATATGAAGATGTAAAGATTTTTGCTGAAATTTATATGGACATTCATCATTCTTTTGTAAGTATGAGTGAAAATTTAAAAGATATTAAACGCATATATTCTCATCCACAAGGCTATAATCAATGTAGAAATTTTTTAGAAAGTCATGATTTAAGTGAAGTAGAATTTGTAGCAAGCAAATCTACAGCTCATGCGGCTTACTTAGCTTCGCAAGATGTTACTTCAGCTGCGATTTGCTCTAAAATTGCAGCAAAACTTTATAATGTACCTATATTATTTGAAACGATTGAGGATAATTTGGCAAATCGTACCAGGTTTTTGATTTTAAGTGATATAAAAATACCTCAAATGCCTCATTGTAAAACTTCTATCTTAGCACTTGCTGCACACAAACCAGGTGGGCTTAGCGATTTGTTGTATGAGTTTAAAAAAGAGGGGATAAATTTAACAAAACTTGAATCACGCCCTATAAAAACAAGAGAATTTGTGCATAGTTTTTATATAGATTTTGAAGGACATATTGATGATGAAAATGTCCAAAGAGTATTAAAAAAAGCTGAGCATATAAAATGGCTTGGATCATATTTATCAGGAGAAAGCAATGAAATTTAATCCTTTTTTAGAGGCTATTAAAACTTATGAAAGTGGCAAGGATATGGATTTAGTTGCTAAAGAATATGGTTTAAAAGAAGTTATTAAACTAGCAAGTAATGAAAATCCTTATGGCACAAGCAAAAAAGCTAAAGAAGCCATCATAAATAATGCACATTTAGCTCATTTATATCCTGATGATACTATGAGTGAATTAAAACAAGCTCTAGCACAAAAATATGATATTTTAAAAGAAAATCTCATCATAGGTAGTGGGAGTGATCAAATCATAGAATATATAGTACATGCAAAACTTGATCATTCTAAGGCTTATTTGCAATGTGGGGTTAGTTTTGCTATGTATGAAATTTATGCAAAACAACTAGGAGTTAAGGTTTATAAAACTCCAAGTTTAACCCATGATTTAAATGAGTTATATGAGTTATATCAAAAGCATAAAAATGAAATTAAAGTAATCTTTTTATGCTCGCCAAATAATCCTTTGGGCGAGTGTTTAGACGCAAGTGAGGTTTTTGAGTTTTTAGAGAAAATTGATGAAGATTGTTTGGTGGCCATTGATGGAGCTTATAATGAATTTGCTTCATTTAAAGATAGCAAAAAGCATATTAATCCTAAAGAATTAATCCATAAATTTCAAAATGCAGTATATCTAGGAACCTTTTCTAAGCTTTATGGTTTGGGTGGCATGAGAGTGGGTTATGGTATAGCTTGCAAGGAAATTATCAATGCATTTTATAAATTACGAGCACCTTTTAATGTGACTAATTTGAGTTTAAAAGCTGCTGTTGCTGCATTAGATGATGATGAGTTTGTGCAAAAAACCTTAGAAAATAATTTTTCACAAATGAAACTTTATGAAGATTTTGCTAAAAATTATAAAATTCGATACATTCCAAGCTATACAAATTTTATTACCTATTTTTTTGATGAAAAAAATAGCACAGATTTATCTGAAAAACTGCTTAAAAACGGTATAATAATAAGAAATTTACAAAGTTATGGTTTAAATGCTGTGCGTATAAGTATAGGTACAGAGTATGAAAATTCAAGGTTTTTTGAAGAGTTTTCTAAAAATTTTTAGTTTGTAGGAAATAAATGGATTATAAAACTATACTGCACCAAGTAGGTCAGCTTTATCAAAATTTAAGTTTAAGACAGCGTATTATTATTGCTGCTTCTATTGTTGTTGTAGTTGGATTTTTAGTATTTTTAACCCTTTTTAGAAGTGGCTCTACAGTAGCTAGCGAAGCTGGATATTCAGTATTATTTGAAAATGCTAATACTAGTGATTCGGCGATGATAGTAACTCAACTTGAAAAAAGTGGAGTTCCTTATATTTTGCGTAATGAAGGAACGATTTTGGTTCCTAATGAACAAGTATATAAACAGCGTTTAGCTATTGCTTCTGCAGGATTATTGCCAAAAGATAATAAAGTAGGCTTTGAGCTTTTTGATAAACAAGAATTTGGAGCCACAGAAGCTGAACAAAAGGTAAAATACCAAAGAGCATTAGAAGGTGAGCTTGCTAGAACGATTGAAAGTTTAGAGCCTATTCATAGTGCTACGGTTCATATTGCTTTTGCTAAAGATACACTTTTTACCCAACAACAAGTTCCACCAACTGCTTCAGTAGCTTTGACTATAAAAGAAGGTTTAAAGCTTAATAAAAAGCAAATTATGGGGATTAAAAACTTAATCGCCTCTTCAGTAACAAAACTTACTCCAGAAAATGTAAAAATCATGGATCAAAAAGGTATTCCTTTAGATGATGAGGGTGCTTTTGAAAGTGATTTAATTGCTGCTCAAATTAAATATAAAAGAGATCAAGAATATGAATTAGAGCAAAAAATTGTTGCTTCTATTGCTCCATTTGCAGGTGGCTATGATAGGGTAGTAGCAAAGGTTAGTATTGATTATGATTTTTCTAAAGAAGAATCACAAAGTGAAGTATATGATCCAAATACCGTTGTGCGTAGTGAGCAAACCTTGGAAGAGCATAGAGAAGGCTATAAAGATAAAGAAATTCAAGGTGTACCAGGTGCTGTTTCAAACATCGGTCCTGTGGAAGGTTTGGATGATAAAGGTGCGCGCGAGGTTTATACTAAAAATCAAACTACAACTAATAATGAAATTTCTAAAAAAATTACCAACACCACTAAGCAATTTGCAACCATTAAAAGAATTTCTGCAGCTGTTGTGGTAGATGGAAAGTATAAAGTAATTACTGATGATCAGGGAAATATTACTAATGAATATATTCCTTTGAGTGATAAAGAAATTAAAGCGATTGAAAATCTTACTAAAGGTGCCATAGGATTTAATCTTGCTAGAGGTGATGCGGTTGAAGTAAATAATTTGGAATTTCATAGAACAGCTAAAGTTGAAAATAAGGTTCAAACTTTTTATTCAAGATTTGTTGAGCCTTTTATTCCACCTGTTAAGTATGTATTTGCTGCGATTTTGCTTTTTATCTTTTACAAAAAAGTTATTGTGCCATTTTCTCAAAAAATGCTTGCAGATATTAGACTTGAAGAAGAGATGGAAGGTAAGGATGGGCAGATTATTGATGAGGCTGAAGATGCTATTGAAAAATTCAATGCTGCTCGTAGAAAAGTTGAAGAACAGCTTGGTTTTGGAGATAGTTTTGATGAGGATGCATTACAATATGATGTTTTACTTGAAAAATTAAGAGCAGTAGCTAATGAAAAAGGCGAAGAAGTGGCATTATTGTTGCAAAAACTTGTTGAAAATGAAGCTGAATTTGGTGAGAAGGATATCTAATGATAAAGCTTAGCGAAGAACAAAAAATGGTCTATGATGACCTTTCTATGCCAGAAAAGGTCGCCATATTTTTAATCCAACTTGGAGAAGATGTAACGACAGTTTTATTTTCTCATATGGATATTAATGTCATCACTGAAATTTCTCGCTATATTGCTTTAGCAAAAAATGTTGATAAGCCAGTTGCTACTGCAGTACTTGAGGAATTTTATACTTTACTGCAATCAAATCAATACTTAAAAAGTGGTGGTTTGGAATATGCAAAAGAAATTTTATTTAGAACTTTTGGTCCTGAAATTGCCAATAAAATTTTGGAAAAACTTACCAAAAGTATGGAAAATAATCAAAATTTTGCTTATCTTTCACAAATTAAACCACAACAACTTGCAGACTTTATCATTAAAGAACACCCGCAAACTATAGCTTTGATTTTAGCTCATATGGATACTACTCAAGCTGCTGAAACTTTGGAATATTTTAGCGATGAATTAAGAGCTGAAGTTGTAATAAGAATGGCAAATCTTGGAGATATATCTCCTTCAATTATCAAAAGAGTATCTGCTGTGCTTGAAAGTAAGCTTGAAAGTCTTACTTCTTATAAAGTTGAAGTGGGTGGTCCAAGAGCAGTTGCTGAAGTGCTTAATCGCTTGGGTCAAAAAGCCTCTAAAACAACACTTTCTTATATTGAGCAAAGTGATGAAAAACTTGCTACAACCATTAAAGATTTAATGTTTACCTTTGATGATATTTCTCAACTTAGTACTAATGCGATTAGAGAAGTTTTAAAAGCTGCTGACAAGCGTGATTTGATGATAGGTTTAAAGGGCGCAAGTGAGGATTTAAAACAAAAATTTATGTCCAATATGTCTACGCGCGCTGCTGAAGCTTTTGTAGAAGAAATGGGCTTTTTGGGTGCTGTGCGTGTTAAAGATGTAGAAGAAGCACAAAGAAAAGTTGTAGAAGTGGTGCAAAAACTTGCAGAACAAGGTCTTATCCAAGTGGGTGAGGCTGATGAGATGATAGAGTAAGATTATGGCAAAATTAACCAATGTAATTTCACCTGAAAATATTTCTGCTCATGTAGTTGAGGGTTATCATTTTAAAGTTATGAGTGAAATGCCCTCTAGTGAAGAACAAAAACAAGAAGAAATTCAAACTATAAATCAAGTCTCTCCTGTCCAAAACACACAACAAGCAGTAGAAAATCAAACAATAGAAGCTGCTCCACAAGCCCCACAACCACAAATTCAACCTGATTTTGTAGAAGATTTACTTAAAAAAACTGATGAAATGTCAGGAAATATCATTAAGTTGCAAATGCAGATAGAAAGCCAAGAGGCTGAATTTAACAATCGTTTAAATACAGAATTAGAACATGCAAAGGAAAAATTTACTAAAGAAGGTTATGAACAAGCACAAAAGAATTTTGAAAGCGAATTAGAAGCCTTGAAGGAAAAATACTTAAAAAGCGTAGAAAAGCTTGAAAATACAGTGCAAAATTTAAATGAGTTTTTATCTAAAAATGAAAAAGAATTAGCCGATACAGCTGTAATTATTGCAAAGGAAGTGATTGCAAAAGAGCTCGAAGAAAATTCATCACTTATAGCATTAAATTTAGCAAAAGAACTTATGAGTGAACTTAAAAATGCTACTAAGATAGAATTAAAGTTAAGTCCTGATGATTTTGAATATGTAAAAGCACACTTGCAAGAACAAAGCAATATTAAATTTAGTCTTGATGATGCGATTAATAAGGGAAGTATTTTAATATTAAGTGATGCGGGTAATATAGAGTCAAACCTTAACAATCGTTTGCAAAAAATCAAAAACATGGTTAATGAATGATAGATTTAAATAACTTAAATATTAAAAATATGCAAATTAAAGAACTGGAAAATTTAGCTAGTAATTTGCGTGAAGTTATCATAGATACAGTGAGTAAAAATGGTGGACATTTAAGTTCAAATTTAGGTGTAGTTGAACTTAGTATAGGAATGCATTATGTTTTTGATGTGCGAAAAGATCCTTTTATTTTTGATGTTTCACACCAATCTTATCCACATAAGCTTTTAAGTGGTAAGATAGATAATTTTCATACTTTAAGACAATTTAATGGCTTGAGTGGATATACAAAGCCTGATGAGGGGGATTATTTTGTAGCAGGACATTCAAGCACTTCTATATCTTTAGCAGTTGGAGCTTGTAAGGCTATAAGATTAAAAAAAGAAGATCGCTTACCTGTTGTATTAATAGGTGATGGAGCGTTAAGTGCAGGTATGGCTTATGAAGCTTTAAATGAGCTTGGCGATAGAGAATATCCTTGTGTGATTATTTTAAATGATAATGAAATGAGTATTTCAAGGCCAATTGGAGCTATTTCAAAATACCTTTCTCAAGCAATGGCAACGCAGTTTTATCAAAAGTTTAAAAAACGCATAGAAAATCTTTTAGAGTATTTTCCTCAAGGCGCATCTTATATGGCAAAGCGTTTTGAAGAGGGTTTAAGACTTATTACACCTGGACTTTTATTTGAAGAATTAGGACTTGAATATATAGGGCCTATTGATGGACATAATTTAAATGAAGTTATAAATGCGCTAAATCAAGCTAAAGCTATGAATAAACCTTGTGTAGTGCATGCGCAAACTATCAAAGGCAAAGGTTATACATTAGCTGAAGGTAAAAATGCCAAATGGCATGGAGTAGGTGCTTTTGATAGAAGTAGCGGAGAGAGTTTAAAGGCTAATATGAACAAAAAAAGTGCGACAGAAATTTTTTCAAATACACTTTTAAATTTAGCTCAAAAATATGAAAATATAGTAGGTGTAACTGCTGCTATGCCAAGTGGAACTGGAATAGATAAGCTAATGGAAAAATATCCTGAGCGTTTTTGGGATGTAGCAATTGCAGAACAACATGCAGTTACTTCTATGGCAGCTATGGCTAAAGAAGGTTTTAAGCCTTTTATAGCAATTTATAGCACTTTTATGCAAAGAGCTTATGATCAAGTTATCCATGATTGTGCTATTATGAATTTAAATGTAGTTATTGCTATGGATAGAGCTGGCATAGTAGGAGAAGATGGGGAAACTCATCAAGGTGCTTTTGATGTTAGTTTTTTAAGTGCTATACCAAATATTACTTTAGCGGCTCCAAGAGATGAGGCTATGATGGAAAAAATTATGGAGTATGCTTATTTTCATCAAGGTGTTTTTGCTTTTCGTTATCCTAGAGGTAATTTTTTATTAGATGAAAATTTTAATCCATGTGAGATAAAACTTGCAAAAGCTCAAATTTTATCTAAAGTGCAAAGCGATAAAGTATTTTTAGGTTTTGGTCAGGGTGTGGCTAAGGCAAAACTAGCTTTAGATAAACTTGGTTTAGATTATGCAAGCTTAATAGATTTGATTTTTGCAAAACCTTTAGATGAAGAGCTTTTAAAAGAATTGGCAAAAGATACAAAAACTTGGTTTGTTTTTTCAGATAGTGCTAAGATAGGTGGAGTGGGAAGTTTGATTACAACTTTCTTGCAAAAAGAAAACCTTTATCATATAAAACTAGTAAGTTTTGAATTTGAAGATCAATTTATAACTCATGGTAAAACAAATGAAGTAGAAAAATTTCTAGAAATTGATGTTGAATCTTTGTGTAAAAAGATTAAAATTTATTAAAAGATAAAAAATATCCTTTAATATAATCATTTTTTTATAAAAAAAGCGTTATACTATATAAAAAATATCGGAGAATTAATAATGGAACTTATTCAATTGCTTAAAAATTGTGATTTAAAAGCTACTCCTCAAAGACTTTGTATTTTAAAAATTTTAAAACGCCATGAACATCCTAATATAGAATCTTTATACGAAAGCATTAAGGAAGAATATCCTTCTATCTCTTTAGCTACAGTGTATAAAAATTTAAATACTTTAAAAGAACAAGGTTTGGTTGTAGAAATCAACACTCCAAATCAAAAAACTTGTTATGATATTTATGAATATCCTCATATACATGTAATTTGTAGCAAATGCAATCATATAGAAGATGTATGTTATGAAGATAGTGGGATAAATAAATACCAAGAAGATCTTGAGAAAAAAATTGGCAATATCATTGATTATCTTGGCGTGTTTGCTTATGTGAATGGTTGTAAAGCTTGTAAAAAATAAAATGGTTTGTGAAGTCCAAAGACGCTTTTTACTTAAAAATGATGACTTTATAAAAATTTTAAAAGAAGAAAAAATTATATATTCTAAGGATAAAATACGCGTTTTCTTTACGCGTATAAGTCCTTTTTGTGATGTTAAATATAAAAAATTTAATAAAAATTATTATCGATTTTCACTTTATAAACTGCATGATATTTTAGATAAAAAAAATCATAAACTTTCTAAAAAAGAATTTAAACAGCAAAGTAAAAAACTTATAGGAAGTGTTATTAAGAAAACTAGAATTAGTTTTGAGATTAATAGTGCTCGATTTTTACTTTATAAGTTTAAAAATAATCTACAAGATTTGGTCATTTTGAAAGTTGTTTTTCCTACTTTTGAAAAAGCAAAGCAATTTAATTTACCTCACTTTTTTAAAAGCTATAAAGAGATTTCAGATGATGAAAATTTCTACAGCAAAAATTTAGCATTATATGGAGATTTTTCTAAAATTTTTGATAGTGCTAGATGTATTAAAATTTTAGATAAGCAAGAAGATATTAGCTTACATTTTCCAAATCAAATTCAAAGTTTTGAAGCGGGTAAAATCTTACTTTTTGTGCTTTTAAAAAGATTAAAAAATGACAGATTGAATTTTTTACAAAAATTAAATTTTGAAAGTTTTGAGCAATTTTTTGCAAGTCTTAGGCAAATATGCATTTTCTTTGAGCTTTTTAGCACTCTTTTTGAAAAGAGTATTCAAAATAAACTTCAAGATTATATTTTGAATTTGGAAAAACAAATTTGTAATGATAAAATTTGTAAATTTGAATTAGAAAAGTATATTTTTATTTTAAGTGATGAAAAAATCAATGATATTTTTCTTGATATGGATTTTATTTTAAAGAATGATTGTAGTTTTTATCAAGGAGAGAAAAATCAAATTTTAAAGTCTTTAGTGGCTTTTAAACTAAGAAAAGAATTAGTTTTTTTAAAGAAAAAAATTGTAAAATCTCAAACAAATCATGAAGAAGAATTAGAAAGAATAAAATTTTTATTATGCTATTTTGTAACTATGTTTGAAGAAAAAAGTATTGAAAAACTAAAAAATTATTTTGAACATAATTATTTAGAACAAATTTCATATGATGAAAATACAATAAAACAAATTGAAAAAAGCATTAAAAAATTAAAAATATATAGTTAGGAAAAACATGCAAAAACAAGAAAAAATAGTCAAAATGTTTGATGATATAGCACCAACTTATGATAAGGCTAATAGAATTTTAAGTTTTGGAAGTGATGTGAGTTGGAGAAAAAAAGCTTGTTTAGATGTTTTTAAATTTTCTAACAATGAACTTGATATTATTGATGTGGCTTGTGGTACAGGCGATATGATTATAGAATGGCAAAATCAAGCCTTAAGGGCAAATAAAAATATCATTAGTATAAAAGGAGTTGATCCAAGTGCGGGTATGCTTGAAGTGGCTAAGAAAAAAATTCCTGATGCGACTTTTGTGCAAGCAAAAGCACAAGAACTTCCACTTGAAAGTGAAAGTGCAGACATCATAAGTATAAGTTATGGCATACGCAATGTGGTAGATAGGAAAGAAGCTATAAAAGAATTTGCAAGAGTGTTGAAAAAGGATGGGATTTTACTTGTGCTTGAATTTACTAAAAGAGAGCAGGGTGGTTTTATAGCTGCTTGTAGAGATTTTTACTTAAAAAATATTTTACCAAAAGTGGGTGGATTTATCAGTAAAAATTATAGTGCTTATGAGTATTTACCAAATTCGATAGAAGATTTTTTAAGCAAAGAAGAATTTATTAAAGAATTGAGTGAGTATTTTGAAATGCTAGAGTATAAAAGCTTTAGTTTTGGTGTTTGCTCTATGTTTATTGCAAGAAAAAAATGAAAGTTTCAGAACTTAATCTAAAAGCTAAAAGTTTATTAGAATTTCATCTTGATGATATAGAGCTTAGTGGAGAAATTTCTAAAATTACCATTCATAGTTCAGGACATTGGTATTTTGATTTAAAAGATGAAAAATCAAGCATAGCTTGTGTGATGTTTAAAGGCTTTAATCAATTTGTCCAAGCTAAACCTAAAGTTGGCGATATGCTTGAACTTAGAGGCTATGTGAGTTTATATGAAGCAAGTGGCAGGTATCAATTTATCGCCAAAAGTATGCAAAAAACAAGTCTTGGAGATTTAGAAGCTAAATTTTTAGCTCTAAAAGAAAAGCTTGAAAAAGAAGGTTTGTTTGATACAAATGCTAAAAAAAGCATTATTAAATTTCCTAAAAAAATAGGTATAATTACTTCTTTTACTTCAGCTGCTTTGCAAGATATGTTAAAGCTAATTTCACAAAAAGAATACAATCTTTGCAAAATAACTATTTTTAATGCCCTTACCCAAGGACAAAGTGCCCCAAATTCTTTAATAAATGCTTTAAAAAAAGCCAATGAGTATAATTTAGATGCGATTATTTTGGCAAGAGGTGGTGGAAGTAGAGAAGATTTGTTTTGTTTTAACGATGAAGAACTTGCAAGATGTATTTTTTCTTTAAAAACGCCTATTGTTTCTGCTATTGGACATGAGATTGATTATGTTATTAGTGATTTTGTAGCAGATTTAAGAGCACCAACTCCAAGTGCAGCTATTGATATGATTTTTCCAAATAAACTAAGCTTAGAACAAGGACTTGATGAGCTTGCTATGTGTTTTAAAAACCAAATGTTAAATCATCTTAAGTTTTATCAAAACAAAATCGATCACTTGCAAAATTTAGCCAAAGCTAAGTCTTTAGAAAATGCTTTTTTTCTTAGAAAACAAAAGCTTGATTTTTTACAAAGCCAACTAAAGAGTGTTTTAAATTTAAAATTATTAAATTATGAAAATAAGCTTGATAATTTTGAGGAACTTTTAACTCAGCATAAAAATTTCTTTGATAAAAGTAAAAATTTGATAAATTTACAAAAAGATGGCAAAAATATCTCTCTTGAAAAGCTAAAAAAAGGAGATATTATAAAGCTTTGCTCAATAAATGAGAGTAAAGAAGCTCAAATACTATAAAAAGGAGATAAAATGAGAGTGATGAATTTTAGTGCAGGTCCTTCAAACCTGCCTGATGAGGTTTTAAAAGAAGCTAGGGAACATTTGTTTGATTATCATGGTAAAGGCTTTTCTATTATGGAAGTTTCTCATCGTGGAAAGGTTTTTGAAGAAGTGCATTTTGAAGCTATCAAAATGGCAAAAGAACTTTATGGTGTAAATGATGATTATGAAGTGCTTTTAATGCAAGGTGGGGCTAGTTTGCAATTTGCTATGATACCTATGAATTTATATATGGGTGGAGTTTGTGAATTTACTAATACGGGAGTTTGGACTAAAAAGGCTATTAAAGAAGCTGAAATTTTAGGAGTAAATACAAAAATAGTAGCAAGCACTCAAGAAAGTGAGTTTGATCATATCCCACAATTTGAATTTAGCGATAATGCAGATTATGCTTATATATGCTCTAATAATACCATTTATGGAACTCAATATAAAAGCTATCCAAAGACTAAAAGTCCTTTGATAATTGATGCTTCTAGTGATTTTTTCTCTAAAAAGATAGATTTTTCTAATATTGCTATGCTTTTTGGTGGGGTGCAAAAAAATGCAGGAATTTCAGGGCTTGCTTGTGCTTTTGTGCGTAAAGATATGATAGAGCGTAGTAAAAACAAAAATATACCTAGTATGTTAAAATATAGCGTTTATGCTGAAAATAATTCTTTATTTAATACTCCAGCAACCTTTGCTATATATATGTTTAATCTTGAAATGAAATGGCTTTTAAATCAAGGTGGATTAGACAAAATCAATGAGCAAAATATACAAAAAGCCAAAATTTTATACGATGTGATTGATGAGAGTAATGGTTTTTATAAAGGTCATGCCAAAAAAGAGGATAGATCATTAATGAATGTTAGTTTTAATATAGCTTATGATAAAAACTTAGAGCCAGTTTTTGTAAAAGAAGCTGAAGAAAATGGTATGATAGGTCTTAAAGGACATAAAATTTTAGGTGGAATTCGTGCTAGTATTTATAATTCTATCAGTATTGAAAAGGTTCAAAAGTTAAGTGAATTTATGAAAGCTTTTGCAAAAAAACATGCTTGATTTTTGGTGATTTTCACCAAAAATCATTTGTATAGTAAAAACTTTACTCTTTAATATTTATCAGCATTTTCCTAAGCCACTATTGTATTTTTTTTCAAGAAAATCTTTAAAAAATTCTTTTCTACTTTTACAAGGTGCTTTAGGATGTTTTTCTCTCATATGTTCAAGATATTTATCATAGCTTGCAACTCCAACTAAGGGATGAAAAAACCTTTCGGATTTTTCATACCATAATTTAAGTTTTTTTATCATGTTTTTTCCTTTTTTAATGCTATATAAGGGCTTTCTTTTAAAGGAATGTTTAATTTTTTGATAAAAATTCCAAAACAAGAAAGTATAACAAGCAAAGTGGTAATCATGAAAAACACACATAAAATTGCATTTATTAAATTGGAATTTTTAGCTTGAGATGCTAATTTTATATCTTTTTTGATTTGCTCGATTATTGCTTCATCTTGTGTTTGAGAAAGTTTTAAATTAAATTCTTGTATTTTTTGTGTATTTATTTGTACAGCAGCAACATGACTTATAGCATTATGGATTGGATCTCCTTCTTTGTAAGGAAGAATTTTTTGAATACCTCCATAAAGTGTTGCGATTAAAACAAAACAAGCAGGTATGAGAGTAATCCAAGTATATCTTGCCTTCCCCATTTTAAATAAAATCGCACTTGCTAAAAGCAATGCCATACCAGCAAGCATTTGATTACTCACTCCAAAAAGTGGCCATAATGAGTAAATTCCACCTTTTGGATCTATCGCTCCTTGGTAGAGAAAATACCCCCATCCACCAACACTTAAAGCTGTTGCAAAAATTCCTGCTAAGGTATTATTGATATTTCCTAAAGGTTTATAAACATTACCCAATATATCTTGAGCCATAAATCTACAAGCTCTTGTCCCAGCATCAACTGCAGTTAAAATAAACAAGGCTTCAAATAAAATAGCAAAGTGATACCAAAAGCCCATTAAATTCACTCCACCAAATAATTCATGTAAAATTAAAGCAACACCTACAGCAAATGTTGGTGCCCCACCAGTTCTTGATAATATGCTTTGTTCGCCTATATTTGTAGTTAAAGTAGTGATTTCTTCAGGAGTTATTTTAAAACCCCAGCTAGAAATAGCAGCAGCTGCATTTGCAACATCTACACCTATAGTAGCAGCAGGCGCATTGATGGCAAAGTAAAGACCAGGGTGTAAAATACAAGCACAAATTAAAGCCATGATAGCCACAGCACTTTCCATAAGCATAGAGCCATATCCAACAGCTAATGCATGAGTTTCATTTTCAAGCATTTTAGGAGTTGTGCCACTTGAAATTAATGCATGAAAACCACTAATAGCTCCGCATGCAATGGTAATAAATAAAAATGGAAAAATTGCTCCAGCAAATACAGGCCCACTTCCATCTAAATATTGAGAATTAATTTTTGGCATTTGAAGATCAGGTGCTACAAATACAATAGCTAAAGCCATAACCACAATAACACCGATTTTTAAAAAAGTTGATAAATAATCTCTTGGAGCAAGTAAAAACCAAACAGGTAAAATTGCAGCTATAAAACCATAAGCCATCATAATAAGCGCTAAAGTTGGTGCATCAAAGGTAAATATTTTCGCCCAATAAGGATCAGCAGCTATTTCACTTCCATAATGTATGGCTAATACGAGCAATATAAAACCTATAATAGAAGCTTCACCAACCCTACCAGGTCTTAAAAATCTCATATAAATTCCCATAAAAACAGCAATAGGAATGGTCATTGCGATGGTAAATAATCCCCATGGAGATTCTGCTAAAGCTTTTACAACAACCATAGCTAAAATCGCAATAATTATAAGCATAATTCCAAATATAGCAATCATTGCTATTGCGCCGATAAATTGTCCTAATTCATCTTTTATCATCTCTCCTAAAGATTTTCCATTACGACGCGTAGATATAAATAAAACTACAAAATCATGTACCGCACCTGCTAAAACACCGCCTATTAATATCCAAAGCATAGAGGGTAAATAACCCATTTGTGCAGCAAGTATAGGACCTACCAAAGGACCAGCTCCTGCGATAGCGGCAAAATGATGTCCAAAAAGCACAATTTTATTTGTAGGGACAAAATCACATCCGTCATTTTTAACTACAGCAGGAGTTGCTCTGTTTTTATCTAGCTCTAGCACCTTATAGGCAATATATCTACCATAAAATCTATACCCTATGATATAAATACATAAAGCAGCAATAACAAGATAAATCGCTGAAATACTTTCGCCATTTTGGAGTGCTAATATGCCAAAACAAACAGCACCGACAATGGCAACAAAAAACCATAATATTTTGTTAGTAATATTCATTTAATTCCTTTGCTTTAGTGAATTTATTTAGTGTATCGTAGAATTATATTTTATTGCTATATAGGATAAATAAAAAATTAATATATTACAAAATGTAACATATTTCTTAGTCAATTAAAAATTAATTTTATTGACTAAGAATTTGAAATTATTTAGATTTAAAACTTAGTGTCGCTGTCAATTGTAGAGTATCGCCATATCTGTCTAGATTGTATGGTAATTTGATGTTTGCAGCTATTATTTGTAAACCATCTTTTGGTTTTGTGAGTGTGATTGTTGCTATACCTTTTTCATTTGTTGCTATGTTGTCGATATCATCATTTTGATCTTCAAATTCAACTCCTTTTACGGGTTTTCCATCTAGTAAAACTTGGAGTTTTAATTTATCTCCTTCATGTAGTGTTAAAGGATTATGTAAAGGAACTATTTCAAATTTTAATCCTAATGGTTTTTTTGAACCTTCATCCCAAGAAAAAATACTTTTTCCCATTTTGAAAATTTTTCTTGTTTGAGTGACTTCATTTGCACCAGTAATATCTGTAATATCAGATCTTTTTTGTGCATAATGTTTTCCATCTTTTGTAAATGTGTAATATCCAAAATCATAATTAACACTTGCAACAGCAGGTTTTCCCTCAATAAATATTTTGTTATTTTCGTAGTCATAGCCAGCTTTTAAATTTTTTCCTTGAGAATCTTTTGCACTTATACCAAAAACCCTATCAGGTTGATATTGTCCCCAGTGATCATCAGCCCAAAAACCTACTTCATATCCATTGCTAGTTTGCATAGGAAAGAATTGATGAGCTAAAGCAGAACTTGCTATAAAAAAACTCAAAAACACCATTTTTGAAAATTTCATTTTTTCTCCTTTAAAATAATTTTGATAATCATTATATATATTTTTATTTATATAAAACTTAAGAATGTATTTTAATTTTTCCTTTATAAAAAAGAAAAATATTTTAATTTTTCTTATGTTAAAATCATAAATTTATTTTTAAATATTTAGGAAAAGTTATGAATGATACTATTAATATAATTGGTGCTAAAGAGAATAATCTTAAAAATATCAACCTAGAAATTCCTAAAAATAAGCTTATAGTTTTTACAGGACTTAGTGGAAGTGGTAAATCCACTTTAGCTTTTGGTACGCTTTATGCAGAAGGACAACGCCGCTATATTGAGAGTTTAAGTGCTTATGCAAGGCAGTTTTTAGATAAAGTTGGTAAACCAAATGTTGATAAAATAGAAGGTTTAACTCCTGCTATTGCTATTGATCAAAAAACAACTTCTAAAAATCCTCGATCAACTGTTGGGACTATTACTGAAATTTATGATTATTTAAGACTTTTATATGCAAGGATTGGCTCACAACATTGTCATCAATGTGGCCAAAAAATCTCATCTATGAGTGCAGCAGATATCGTAGGTGAAATCTTAAAGCTTCCAAAAGGGGCAAAAATCATCATTTATGCTCCTTTGATCAAAGAAAAAAAGGGAACTTTTGCAGATCTTTTGGAAAATTTAGTCGCAAAAGGCTATGTTAGAGCACAAATTGATGGGGTTTTAACGCGTCTTGATGAGGATATTGAGCTTGCTAAAACTAAAAAACATACAATAAAGCTTGTGATAGATAGACTCCAAATGCAAGATGATATGTTGGCAAGACTTGCAAGCGATATAGAAAAAGGTCTTAGTGAGAGCTTTGGTGAAGTGGAAATTGAAGTTTTAAATAATGAAGAATTAAACATAGCAAAACATTTTCATTATAGTGAGCATAATGCTTGTTTTGATTGTAAAATTTCCTTTCCTTTGCTTGAGCCTTTGAGTTTTTCTTTTAATTCTCCAAAAGGTGCTTGTCCAAGTTGTGATGGTCTTGGTATAAGATATACGCTAGATATGAAAAAGCTTATCAATGAAGAATTAAGCCTAGAAGCAGGAGCTGTAAAGCTATTATATGGGTTTAATAAAAGTTATTACTATAAGTTTTTAATGGCCTTTTGCGAGCAAAATGATATAAGGGTAAAAATTCCATATAATGAGCTAAGCGAAGAAGAAAAGCGTCTAGTACTTTATGGTAATGCCAAGGAAATTAACTTTTTATGGAAAAGACATCGCTTAAATCGCAAATTTGAAGGTGCAGTTAAATATGCTTATGAAATGCTAAAAGATGAAAAAGATTTAAGCGAGTATATGAGCGAAAAAACTTGTAAAGATTGCAATGGTCATCGTTTAAGAGCTGAAAGTTTAGCTGTAAAAGTTGCTGAAAAAAATTTGGGTGAAATTTTAGATATGAGTATAGAAAATACCACTGCATTTTTTTCAAAAGAAGCTAATTTTGCATATTTGAGTGAGCAAGAAAGATTGATAGCTAAGCCTATTTTTAAAGAAATTAATGAAAGATTGTTTTTTCTTTATGATGTAGGACTTGGGTATTTATCCTTAGGGCGTGATGCAAGAACAATTAGTGGGGGTGAAGCTCAAAGAATTCGTATAGCATCTCAAATTGGTAGTGGTTTAAGTGGAGTGATGTATGTTTTAGACGAGCCTAGCATTGGTTTGCATGAGCGAGATACAGCAAAACTCATTAAAACTTTAAGAAATCTTCAGCAAAAGGGTAATACTTTAATCGTGGTTGAGCATGATAAAATGACAATAGAAGAAGCAGATTTTATCGTAGATATTGGTCCAAATGCTGGTAAATTTGGTGGTGAAGTTGTATTTAGTGGAACTTATAAAGAATTATTAAAAAGCAAAAGTCAAACCGCCCTTTATATGAGTGGTAAAAAGCAAATTGCCCATCAAAAAAATAGAGAACAAAAAGATTTTATTAGTTTAAAAGATGTGAGCATTAATAATATTCAAAATTTAAGTGTAGATTTTCCATTGCATAATTTAGTAGCAATTACAGGTGTTTCAGGAAGTGGTAAAAGCTCGCTAATCTTGCAAACTTTGCTTCCATTTGCAAAAGAAGAGCTTAACCGTGCTAAAAAAGTTAAAAAACTAAGTGGGGCTAAGATAGAAGGTTTGGAAAAACTTGATAAGGTAATTTATCTTGATCAAAGTCCTATAGGAAGGACTCCTCGTTCAAATCCCGCTACTTATACAGGTGCTATGGATGAAATTCGTAATCTTTTTGCAGCTACCAAAGAAGCTAAAATGCGAGGTTATAAAGCAGGGCGTTTTTCTTTTAATGTTAAAGGTGGAAGATGTGAAAAGTGTAGCGGAGATGGTGAAATTAAAATAGAAATGCACTTTTTGCCTGATGTGATGGTAACTTGTGATGTTTGTAATGGCAAAAGATATAATGATGCAACTTTAGAGATCAAATATAAAGGTAAAAGCATAGCTGATGTTTTAAATATGAGTATTATTGAAGCAAGTGAGTTTTTTACTTCTGTACCAAAAATAAAACAAAAACTTGATACTTTGGTAAAAGTTGGGCTTGATTATCTTACCTTAGGACAAAATGCAACTACTTTAAGTGGCGGGGAGGCTCAGCGTATTAAGCTAGCTAAAGAATTAAGTAGAAGCGATACAGGAAAAACTCTTTATATTTTAGATGAACCTACAACAGGACTTCATTTTGAAGATGTTAATAAACTTATTGTAGTTTTGCAACATTTAGTTGATCTTGGAAATAGTGTGTTTGTGATAGAGCATAATTTAGATGTGATTAAAAATGCTGATTATATCATCGATATGGGACCTGAAGGTGGAGTTAAAGGTGGTAAGGTTATAGCTAAAGGTAGCGTTGAAGAGCTTGCTAAAAATCATGAAAAAAGTGGTTCTTACACAGGGTATTATCTAAATTTAGAGTTAAAAAACACAAAAAAATAAATTGGTTGAAGTTATTCTTCAACCATAAATTTCACCTTTTTTATATTCATAAATACTTTGCATATCTTTATCTCCTCTTCCTGAAAGATTTACAACTATCACACTTTTTTTCTTTAAAGTCGGACAAATTTTTTCTAAATAAGCTAATGCATGTGAGCTTTCAATAGCGGGTATAATACCTTCTTCTTTACATAATAATTTTAAAGCATTAATACACTCATCATCACTAATAGCATGATAACTTGCTCTTTTACTTTCTTGCAAATATGCGTGCAAAGGCCCTATGCCAGGGTAATCAAGCCCAGCAGAAATACTAAAAGTATGAGCAATGTTTCCTTTATCATCTTGTAAAACTTTAGTTTTCATACCATGGATAATACCCTCTTTACCTTTAGTAAGTGTGGCTGCATGATAAGGTGTATCTTTTCCTAAACCTGCTGCTTCAACGCCTATGAGTTTAACTTTTTCATCTTTTAAAAATGCATGAAAAATTCCAGCAGCATTGCTACCACCTCCAGCTGCTGCTATGATGTAATCAACTTTTTTATTTAATTTTCTAAGTTGCATTTTACATTCTTTACCTATAATACTTTGAAAATGCGTAACAATTTGCGGATAAGGATAAGGCCCCACTGCACTTCCTACTACATAAAATACTTCTTTGGTATTTTTAACCCAAAACTTTAAAGCCTCATCTACCGCATCACTTAAAGTTTTACTTCCACTTTCTACCGCATGAACTTTTGCTCCTAAAAGCTCCATTTTATAGACATTTAAGGCTTGTCTTTTTACATCAATAGCTCCCATAAATATCTCACACTCAAGTCCTAAAAGTGCTGCTGCAGTAGCTGTTGCAAGCCCGTGTTGTCCTGCTCCAGTTTCTGCAATAATTTTTTTCTTATTCATTTTCTTTGCCATTAAGGCTTGAGCTATGGCATTGTTGATCTTATGAGCTCCTGTGTGAGTTAAGTCTTCTCTTTTTAAATAAATTTCATGATTATAAAGCTTGCTTAAATTTTTAGCATGGTATAAAGGCGTAGGTCTTCCCACATAATTAGCTAAGAGTTCTTTTAATTCTGTGTTAAAATCTTTATCTTTTTTGAGTTTTAAAAAAGCTTTTTCTACTTCATCTAATGCTATTTTTACTTCATTTGGCACAAATTGCCCACCAAATTTTCCATAATATTTTTTCATAGTATTTCCTTAAAATGATTAATAATTTAAAATCAAAAAATGATCAACTAAAACTAAAAATGTAAAATAAAAATGATTGAAAATGTAGTAGCAGGCTTAACGCCAAGAAAAAGAAGCTTTGTTAAATGAGTATTCTAAATTTAGTTTAGAAAATTTTTTCCTTTCCATAGTTTTTCCTTTTAAAAAATTGCCAAATGACTTTACATTCTAAGATAATTATTATTAAAAATTCTTTAAAATGATAGTTTATAAAATAAATACTAAGAAAATTTATAATGTTTGATTTTTTATATAATGATATAAGTTATATAGGGCTTTTTATAGTATGTTTTCTCTCTAGCACACTTTTGCCTATGGCTAGTGAGGCTTTTGTGCTTGCTTTTGTGAAATTAGATTTTAATGCTTATATGGTTTTATTTATAGCAAGCTTGGGGAATACTTTGGGTAGTTTAAGTACTTATGCATTAGCTTATTTTGGAGAGAGTCAAATTTTGGAAAAATATTTTAAAAACTCTTTATGTAAATTAGAAAAAATCAATGCAAACTTTAAAAAATTTGGCTCTTTGTATGCTTTTTTTACTTTTTTGCCCATAGTGGGAGATCTTTTTGCACTAGGGCTTGGATTTGCTAAGTATTCTTTTTTAAAAGCAAGTATTTTTATAGCCTTGGGTAAATTAAGTCGTTATGCTTTTGTAATTTTCATAGCAAATTCCATTTAAAAGCCTTGATTTTAAAAGATTTAAAAGTCTAGCATTATCAACATCTTTTAAAACTTTTATGGTGTTTTTTAATTCATGATTTTTCATAGGCATTTTTGCATCTTTAAAACACCTTATCGTGCTTCCTCTAGCAAAAGTACTATCACAAATGACATCTACTAAATACTCATCAAAATTTGCTAAATTTGGATCAAGCATATAAGCAATAGTTAATGCATCGTGTATCCATGTGCCATTTGTGCCTCTTGTTTTGCTTGCATAATCAATCCAAACTCTTAAAGTCTGCACTAAAAAATCACAAAGTGGATTTTGATTTTCTAAAGTATTTAAATCTTCATGCGTGAGCATAGTTTGCATTGTTGCATTATAAGGAACAAGTGTGATTTTAGCTCTTGAGTTTAAAACTATACTAGCAGCTTCAGGATCAAAGCCAAAATTTGTATCTTTGATATGATAAGGCATATCAAAACTTCCACCCATGATAAAAATTTCTTTTACATTTTTATCAAAGTCTTTAAAAAGCTTCATAGCTATGGCTATATTTGTTAAAGGCCCTATAGCGCAAATTGAAATTTCACCTGGGTTTTGCATAATAAGCTCACCCATTTTCATACAAGCATTTGGGTTTATGTTTTCTAAGATTTTTATAGGTTTTATATGATCCCAAAGATGAGTAAGCTTAAACTCTTCTACGCCTTTATCTAGTCTTTGTCTCCAAAAATGACTATCTTCACATAAAGCTTCATGAGCACCTAAATACAAAGGTATATCTAGATTAAGCTTATTTAATAAATCTTTAGCAACACTATAAGCGGTTAAAGCTTGCACATTACCACTTAAAGTGCTAATCATTTCAAGTTTGATTTCTTTGGAGGCTAAAATAAGTCCAAGGGCTAAACCATCATCAGTATTAGCCCCTGCTATTCCATTGCCTATATCAGTATCTAAAATAAGGCGTATCATATCGCATCTTCTATTAAATTTAAATCCCTGCCTCTAGTTTCTGGTGCAAAGAAAGTTGTGATAAAACCAATTCCTGCAGTGATAACAAAATACAAGGCTATTGGCCACCAAGTGCCATAATAAGCAAGCAAAGCTGAAGCTATCATAGGAGCGGTTCCTCCTGAAAGTATAGAGCCAAATTCTTTTGCTAGTGCCATTTTGGTATAGCGATTTTTTGCTCCAAAAAGCTCCACACCCCACGCAGCTTGTACGCCAAAAATTCCTAAAGATGCTAAAGACATACCTACAATGATAGTTAAAATTACAATAATTTCATTTTTACTATCAAGTAGCATAAAAGCAGGGAAAGCATAAAGCATTAAAAGCAAGCAAAAGGTTCTATAAGTAATACGCCTTCCAAATTTATCACTTAAATATCCTGCTAAAGGTATAACCAAAAATCCCACCAAAGAAGCGATAACAACAGCAGTTGTGGCTACTGATTTATCAAGAAGTAAAATTTTAGTTACATAACCTACTATAAAGCCTTGTGCAAGATAAGATGGTCCATTTTCTCCTATCCTTATACCCACCATAGTCCAAAATGCACGACTTTTCTGCCAAAAAGTTCTTTCATCTTCTTTCATATGTGCTTCATTTTCATGACGAATTTTTAGCATTAATTCTTTTTGTTTTTCAAAAACAGGAGTTTCTTTTACATTTAAACGCATATAAACAGCAAAAAGTGCTATAAAAATACTTCCTATAAAAGGAATTCTCCATCCCCATTCTTTAAAACTAGCATCATCCATACTTGTAACTAAAAGCCACACGAAAGCCGCAAGCAAGGTTCCGCTGTTTGATCCAAGTGCTATAACAGAAGAGATTAAACCTCTATGTTTGCTAGGAGCATATTCTCCAAGCATGACAGTCCCACCTGAAAGCTCAGCACCTGCTCCAAAGCCTTGCATAAAACGCAAAATAACCAAACATATAGGAGCCCAAATTCCAATTACTGCATAACTTGGTATAAAACCAATTAAAGTAGTTGAAATACCCATTAATGCAATGGTGCTCATTAATACATTTTTTCTTCCGTATTTATCTCCTAAATATCCAAAAAATAAAGCTCCAATAGGTCTAGCAATAAAACCTATACCATAAGTAACAAAACTAAGCAATAATGCTATAACAGGAGTTTGTTCAGGAAAGAAAACTTCTGAAAAAACAGTAGCTGCAGCTAAGCCATAAAGTGCAAAATCTGCATATTCCATGGCAGTTCCTAGCCAGCATGAAAACACAGCCTTTTTAAATGCCTTTTTTCCTTGTGGAGTTTGAAAATTTTCATCCGCGATTGATTTTGTTTGCAAGATTAAACCTTTGTTTTAAATTTAAAATATAATTGTAACTAAAATGCTTAAAATGGAAATTTAATACTTTTTACCGACTTTTAAATAATTTTGGGCGATAATTATTATTATTTTTTAATATAGGAAAAAAATGAAAACTTTAACAATAATTGATACTTTTGGCTTTTTCTTTAGACTTTTTTATGCTTTAAAGGGGTTGAAAAATTCAAAAGGTGAGCCTAGTAATATGATTAGTGGTTTTGCTAATTTTATTTATAGTTTGAAAAATGAACATCCTAGTGATATGATTATTTTTGCTCTTGATAGTAAAGGAAAAACTTTTAGAAGTGAAATTGATCCAAATTATAAAATCAACCGCACTCCACCTCCACCTGATTTATTAGCTCAAATTCCAATTTGCATTCAAATGATAGAAAAAATGGGTTTTTCAAGTTTTTCTTGCGAAGGATATGAGGCTGATGATATCATCGCATCTTTAGTTAAAGAGTGTGAAAGTAAGGATATTTTTATAAGAATTATCACTCAAGATAAAGATTTGTATCAACTTATAAAAGATGATAAAGTTAGTATTTATAGCCCTATTTCAAAAAATGATTATAATGAAGCAGGGTGTTTGGAAAAATATGGGGTAAAACCTAGCCAAATAAGAGATTTTTTAGCTCTATGTGGAGATAGTTCAGATAATATCCCAGGGGTAAAAGGAATTGGTGCTAAGGGTGCTAAGAATTTACTTGATGAGTTTGAAAGTATTGAAGGAATTTATGAAAACTTAACACTAGTGCGTAATGAGAGAAGTCGTAATTTGTTGCTTGAAGGCAAAGAAAATGCCTTTTTGAGCAAAAAACTTGCTTCTTTGTATGAAAATTTAGATGTAAAAGATATGCTTTTAAATTGTGAGTATCCAAAAGATGAGCCTTTGCTTAAGATTATGGATATTTTAGAGCATTATGAATTAAATGCTTTGTTAAAAAAACTACGCACTAATCCTACTAATAAAGATAAAAATTTAGGATTTAATGCAAGATTAATTTTAGATGAGAAAGAATTATTTGAAATTTTAGAAAAAATTGATGATCAAAGTATTGTTGCTTTTGACACCGAAACTACGGGCTTGGATACTAAAGAAGCTAAGATAATAGGGTTTAGTTTTTGTTTTCATGAAAGTGAAGCCTTTTATGTGCCACTTGCACATGATTATTTAGGAGTTTGTAAGCAAATTTCTATGCAAGTAGCTAAAAAGGGTATAGAAAAAATATATCAAAGCACGGTTATAGGCCATAATCTTAAATATGACTTTGAAATCATAAAAAATAATTTTAATTTACTTCCTCCAAAAAACTATGCTGATACTATGATACTTGCATGGCTTAAAGAGCCAAGTTTGCGTGTAAATATGGATGATTTGGCAAAAAGATTGTTTGCTTATGAGACTTTACATTTTGAAGACTTGGTAAAAAAAGGAGAAAACTTTGCAGGAGTGGATGTAGAAAAAGCTTGTAAATATGCTGCTGAAGATGCTTATATTACTTTAAGATTTTATTTGTATTTTTTAAAAAATTTAGAAAAGCCTTTATTTGAACTTGCACAAAAAAGTGAGTTTGAATTTATCAAAGTGCTTATTATGATGGAAAATAATGGCATTAAACTTGACACTCAAAAGCTTGAAAACTTAATGCAAAGTTTTAATCAAGATATTAAAATACTAAGTGAAAAAATATATGATTTAGCGGGTGAAAAATTTAATATTAACTCTCCTAAACAAGTAGGGGATATTTTATTTGAAAAATTAAAATTACCAAGTGGTAAAAAAGGTAAGACAGGTTATTCTACTGATGAAAAGGTTTTAAATGCTATTTTAGATGAACATTTGATTGTAAAAGAAATTTTAGCTTACAGAGAGCTTGCAAAATTAGTTTCTACTTATTGTGAACCTTTGTTAAAATTAGCTAAAAAAGATGAAAATTCAAGAATTTATTCAAGTTTTTTGCAAACAGGAACAGCTACTGGACGCCTTTCATCAAAAGATCCAAATTTGCAAAATATCCCTGCACATGGTCAATATGCTAAGGATTATAAATCTTGCTTTATTGCAAAAGAAGGATTTAGTTTTATCTCACTTGATTATTCACAAATTGAGCTTAGAATGCTAGCACATTTTAGTGAAGATGAGAAATTATTAGAAGCGTTTTCAAACGATGAGGATATTCATGCAAAAACTGCTATTATGATTTTTGGCCATAGTGATTATGAGACAAGAAGTATTGCTAAAAGTATAAATTTTGGTCTTATTTATGGTATGGGTTATAAGACTTTGAGTCAAAATTTAAAAATAGAAGCAAAGTTGGCTAAAGAATATATTGAAAAATATTTTGAGAATTTTACTAGTATTAAAACTTATTTTGAAAAGGTAAAAAATGAAGCTAAGCAAAATGGCTTTATAAGTACTTTGCTAGGTCGTAAGCGTTATTTTGATTTTGAAAATGCAAAGCCTATGCAAATTGCAATGCATGAAAGAGAGAGTATTAACTCTATACTTCAAGGTTCAGCTGCCGATATAATAAAATTGGCAATGATAGAAATAAGTAGAAATTTGGATGAAAACAAACGCTTAATTTTGCAAATTCATGATGAGCTTATTTTTGAAGTAAAAGATGAACTTTGTGAGGATTTTGCAAAAAAAGCTAGTGATATTATGGAAAATATTGTAAAATTAAAAGTTAAATTAAAAACTTCATCAAGTATTGCCAAAAATTGGGGTATATTAAAATAAGGAGAATGTTTAATGGATCTTTCAACCATACTTGGGATGGTATTAGCTGTTGTTAGTATTTCTGTAGGGGATATTTTAGAGGGTGGTAACCCTTTGCATGTTTTACACTTAGCGTCTTTTATTATCGTGGTGCCTACAGCAGCTTTTTGCGCAATGACTTCTACACATAAAAAAATTGTTAAAGGTGCATATAAGGAATTAAAGGTAGTTTTTAAAGGTTCGGGGGTAAATTTAAGTCAAAGAATAGCTGAGCTTGTAGAATACTCTGTTATAGCAAGAAGAGATGGACTTTTGGCTTTAGAGTCAAAAACTAATGAAATTGACAATGAGTTCTTAAAAGAAGCTATGATGATGATGGTAGATGGTAAGAGCGTAGAAGAAATTAAAGAAAGTATGGAAATTCAAGTAGAAGAAATGGAAGAATATTATAAAGAATGTGCAGAATATTGGATACGCTTTGGTGAAACTTGTCCTACTATGGGGCTTGTTGGCGCTGTTTTTGGATTGATTTTAGCACTTAAACTACTCGATGATCCACAGGCTATGGCAGCGGGTATTTCAGGAGCTTTTACAGCAACTGTTACGGGAATTTTTGGTGCTTATGCTTTATTTGGGCCTTGGGGTAATAAAATGAAAGCTAATTCACATGATTTAATTAAGGAAAGAATAGTTATTTCTCACGCTATTGTAAGTATTGCAGAAGGAGCTAATCCAAGAGATTTGGAGGCAAAGTTATTTAACTATTTAAGTCATGATGAGCCTAGAATTTCTCAATTTGATAAATAAGAGTTAAAAATGGGAAAAAAACATAAATGTCCAGAATGTCCAGCAGGTGAAAAATGGGCAGTGCCTTATGCAGACTTTTTAAGTTTGCTTTTGGCGCTTTTTATTGCTCTTTGGGCGATTTCTGAAAGTAATCCTGCAAAAACTGAAGCCTTGAAAACTGAATTTGTTAAAATTTTTGAATTCACTGCTTCTAGTCCTTTAGAAAAAGAAAGTGAAGTGCATAATAAATATAGCGCACCTTCAAATGCAAATGTAGAAGAGCTTGAAAAACTTAAGAAATTAAGTATTACTCAACAAGAAAATATAGAAAAATTAAAAGCAGCATTAGATCAAAGAGAAAATAATATAGTTTTAAATTTACCAGCTAGAGTTGAATTTGCTAGGGGTAGTATTCAGATTGATTCTGCTGATGTACAAGATTTTTTAAAGCGTATTAGTGAAGTGCTTAAGAAAATGCCAAAGCAAGCTCAAATAGAACTTAGAGGTTATACTGATGCAAGCGATAGGGATCCTAAGAGAAATTTTGATTTAGCTAGTAAAAGATCTCAAGTTGTAGCCGATTATTTAATAGCTAAAGGAATCGATCCAACTCAACTTATAATTGTAAGTTTTGGTGATAATTACCCTTTAAGTGCAAATAAAGAAGATGAAATAAATAATAGGGTAGAGTTTTATATTCGTGTAGATTCTTCAGACAATCAAGTTAGAAAGTCAGTATTAGATCAAATAGAAACTTTTAAATAACAAATAAGCTTTATAAACTTATTTGTTATTTTCTCCGCCAAAACGAAGCAATGCTGAACCCCAAGTAAATCCACCACCAAAAGCATCAAGCAATATTAGTGAGCCTTGTTTTAAACGACCTTGTTCATAAGCATCATTCATTGCCATAGGTATTGAGGCTGCTGAAGTATTGCCGTATTTTTGCACTGTAACTACGCATTGTTCATCTGTAAAATTTAATTTTTCTTGCACGGCTTTAATAATTCTTAAATTAGCCTGATGAGGTATAAAAAGATCAATTTCTTCACTTTTTATATTATTTTTTGCAAGAATATCAATAACATCATTACTTAGAGTATTTACTGCAATTTTAAATACTTCGTTTCCTTTCATTTGCATAGAAAGAGGAGAGCAAATGCTACTTTTTTGAGATCTTTGAGTTATTAATAAATCTCCAAACTCCCCATCACTTGCTGTATGAGTATCTATAATCGGATAATTATCATCTAAAGATACAATTCCAGCACCAGCTCCATCGCCAAATAAAACACAAATACTTCTATCTGTATAGTCTATAATAGAGCTAATTTTTTCAGCTCCAATAATTAAAACATTTTTCTTTGTTTTGCTTTCAACCATAGATTTAGCAAGTTCTAAAAGATAAATAAACCCTGAACATGCTGCAGAAATGTCAAAAGCAGTGATGTTTTTTAATCCAAGATTATGAGCAATTTTACATGCAGTTGATGGCATAGTAAAGCAATCAGGACTTAAAGTAGCAACAATAATAGCATCTATGTCTTGAGGTTTTAAATTCGCTCTTTGTATAGCTTTGATAGCTGCTTTAGTACCAAGATCACTTGTGTTTTCATCATTATTTGCTATGCGTCTTTGCTCTATTCCTGTTCTTCTTAATATCCACTCATCACTAGTTTGCACCATAGATTCTAATTCTTTATTGCTAAGTATTTTTTCGGGAATGTAAGAAGCTATACTTTTTAATGAAGCTTTAGTTGATTTCATAATTGGCAAGTTCTTTTTCTATAGTTTGATTTATATTTGATTGTGTAAAATTTAATGCTTGAAAAATAGCATTTTTAATAGCTTTTGGACCGCTTTTACCATGACTTATAATGACACATTCTTTCACACCTAGAAGTGGAGCCCCTCCATATTCTTCATAATCAATTTGGGTTTTTAATTCATTAAAAGCAGGTTTTGCTAAAAGATAGCCAAGTTTTGATAAAAAAGATTTTTGAATTTCTTGTTTTAAAAGTTTTGTAATAACACTTGCTACGCCTTCGCCGGTTTTAAGTAAGATATTTCCATTAAAACCATCGCATACTAATACATCTATCGTGCCATTAAATATATCTCTTCCCTCAGCATTTCCGACAAAATTTGGAAGTTGCTTTAAAAGTTGATGGGTTTCTTTAGTAAGCTCATTTCCTTTGCATTCTTCTTCACCATTTGAAAGCAAAGCAACTCTAGGCTTAGCAATTTTTAAAATTTCTTTAGCATAGGCTTCACCCATAATGGCAAATTGAAACAAATGTTCACTTTTGCAATCAACATTTGCACCAACATCTAGCACTAATGTTCTTGAATGGATATTTGGCATTAAAGTGGCTATTGCAGGTCTAGCGATATTGGCTAATCTTCCAAGTCTTAAAGTAGCCAAACTCATAGTAGCTCCACTATGTCCAGCTGACACAACAGCTTTTGCTTTTTGATTTCTTACTAAATCTATGGCTTTGTAGATTGTACTATCTTTTCGTTTTAATGCATCTGTAGAATTTTCTTCCATAGCAAACACATCAAAAGCCTCTTCATATTCTATATATGAGTTTAATTCTTGAGGGATTAAGGTTTTAAGCTTTTGAGGATCTCCTACTAAGATGGCTTTAAATTTTCGCTCTTTTAGAGCTTGAATTACACCTTCTATAATAGGCTTTTCCCCAAAATCACCACCCATTGCATCAATAGCAATGCTCGTCATTGTTCTTAATATTCCTTAGTTACAGGATTTACACGATGAGGCATTTTGTAGCTACCATCTTTATCCTTAATAGGTATAGGTAGGGTAACTTTGTAATGAGTTCTGCGTTTTGCTGCGCGAGTTTTGCTCACTCTTCTCTTAGGTACTGCCATTTTTTACTCCTTTATTAATTTAAACATTTATTACAATAAAAATAATCACTTAAGTAAGATTGTAATTCACTTGTAGCAAGCTCTATTAAGTCAATATGAGAGTCAAAAAACTCCATAGTATCACTTAAAGTATTATTTTCATCTTTAAAAATTCCATCGCTTGCAAAAAGCTCTATATTTTGATCGATTTCAAGTTCCATTTCATCACCACATCGATCGCAATTTCTATAAGTAAATCCTTTAAAATTAGCTGTTATTTTAGCTAATTTTGGATTAACTTTTGTAATAGTTCCTTCAAAAACTATATTATCAAGATCTAGTTTAAAAGGATAAGCTACAGAGCTAAGTTTTGCAAAGGCAATTTTCATTATAAAATTTCAGTTTTTGAAAAGAAAAATTCTATTTCAATTTTTGCATTTTCTAAGCTATCGCTTCCATGAACCGCGTTTGCATCAATACTATCTGCAAAATCTGCTCTGATAGTACCAGGAGCCGCTTCTTTTGGATTTGTAGCACCCATTAATTCTCTGTTTTTTAACACAGCATTTTCGCCTTCTAAAACAGAAACCACAACTGGACCACTGATCATAAATTCAACTAAGTCTTTAAAAAATGGTCTATCTTTGTGTACAGCATAAAATTCTTGTGCTTCTTTTTCTGAAAGCTGTATTTTTTTTGTAGCCGCTATTCTTAGACCATTGCTTTCAAAGCGTGTTAAAATTTGACCAATAACGCCTTTTTTTACTGCATCAGGTTTAATAATAGAAAGTGTTTTTTCCAAAATCGTCCCCTTAATTTAGATAAGTTTTATATTTATAAAAGAGCTAATTATATCAAAAAATGCTTTAAATTTATATAAAAATTGTAATTTTGAGTTATAAAATGAAGAAGCTACAAGCATCTTAAATACTAGAAAGATGCTTGTATTGGGTATTAATTAAGCAAATACCGGAGTTGAGCCATCTCTTAAATCGCTTCCGATATTATCACGACTTGGTTGACCACTAACTACATCGCTCCATACAATACAGCCATCAGTTGGACATGCACTTGCACATGCTGGCTGATCATTATGTCCTACACATTCAACACATTTATCAGCATAAACATAATATCTATCTTCGCCCTCAGGGTTATTTGCATCATCTACGATTGCGCTTACTGGGCATTCATCTATACAAGAACCACATGCTATACAAATATCAGTAATTTTAACTGCCATTTTTTACTCCTTAAATATTAAAAGTTTAGTATAAGATTATCAAAATTGTCTTAATTTTATTCTTAAAATCTTTTAATTTTGATAATAAAATTAATTTACATACAAATTTACACAATTAATAAATTTTTAAATTTACAAATGATATTATTTTGTTACAAATAAAATTTATTAATTAGGAGATAAACGATGATAGTAACTAAAAAAGCTATTGATTTTACAGCACCTGCTGTATTAGGTAATAATGAAATAGTTGGAGATTTTAATCTTTATAAAAATATAGGACCAAAAGGTGCAGTAGTATTTTTCTATCCAAAAGATTTTACTTTTGTTTGCCCTTCTGAAATTATTGCTTTTGATAAAAGATATCAAGATTTTAAAGATAGAGGTATTGAAGTAATTGGTGTATCTTGCGATAACGAATTCTCTCACTTTGCTTGGAAAAATATGCCGGTAAATCAAGGTGGTATAGGTCAAGTTAAATTTCCTTTAGTAGCTGACTTAACAAAACAAATTGCCAGAAATTTTGATGTTTTATTTGAAGAAGCAGTTGCTTTAAGAGGTTCTTTCTTGCTTGATGCTGATGGAACAATCCGCCATGCAGTTATAAATGACTTACCACTTGGAAGAAACATTGATGAAATGATTAGAATGGTTGATACTATGCTATTTACTAATGAACATGGTGAAGTTTGCCCAGCTGGTTGGAATAAAGGCGATGAAGGTATGAAGGCTGACCCTAAAGGTGTTGCTGATTATCTAAGTAAAAACGAAAATAAATTATAATTTTTTAAGCTGAAAGTTTTTCTTTCAGCTTAGCATAAATTGTGTTATAAAGTTACAATACTCTCAAAATATACTGATTAATATACATTTTTGATAAATGCTTTTAAAATATTATAACTAGGACATCATGTAATAAATAATTTACTTTTTATTTTATATATTTATTATTTTGTTGTCATTTTATTGTATTAATAGCATGATAATCGTTGTATAAAAATTTACTACAAAATTTTAAGGAGCTGTTATGGTTTTTTCATTTTCTAAGAGCTTATCTTCAAAGCTTATATGGATAATGTGTGTAGGTGTAGTTTCTATTGTAATACTGATTAATTTAGTCAGTTATTTTAATTCAAAAAATAGTACTTTTGATTTACTAACAGAAATACAAGTAAACAATATGGTGGATACAAATGCTCTGTATGATTTTTATGGAAAAACTAAAAGATTAGCTATAGAATCTTTAGCAGAGCAATTTTCTAGTAATTTAAATATGCCTTCAGAACAAATTATGCAAATTCTCAAACTAGCTGCAAAAACTTCTGGGTTTGAGCTAGTTTATGTTGGTTTTGAAGATAGTGGCAAAAATTATCAATCAGATGGTCAAGTACTTGATTTATCAAAGGGTTATGATACTAAAAATAGAGGTTGGTATAAAGAAGCTAAAGCAGCTGGAAAATTTATAACAACTGATCCATATAAATCTGTAACAACAGGAGAAATAGGAATTACTTATGCCATTCCTGTTTATGCTAACGGAAAACTCTTAGCGGTAGTGGGAGGTGACTATAATTTACATACTTTTTCTAAAGATGTTTTAGCTATAGGGCATTCTCAAAGCTCCTATGCAGCAGTATATGATAAAGAAGGTATGGTAATTTTCCACGAAGATAAAGATAAAATGCTTACTAAAACTGACTTAAGTATTAATATAGCAAATGCTATTAAAACAGAGCCTGATTTAATTGATCCAAGCAAAGAAGATACCTTATTTTATGCTAAAGATGGTGCAGGCAAAACACAAGTTGCAACTTGTAATCAAACTTTAAATCCAAAATACATTGTATGTTCTATTACAGATGAATCTGTATATACTGATGCAGTTAATAAAGTTTTATTCCAACAAGTTATTATTGCATTAATAGCTATTATTGTAGCTTTAATCTTAGTAAGATTTGCTATTATTAAAAACTTAAAACCTATAGCAGTTATAACTACCGGCCTTAACTCTTTCTTTGACTTTATCAATCATAAAACAAAAGATTCTGCTATGATAGATGTTAAGACTAATGATGAATTAGGTGCTATG
>NZ_JAKMTD010000006.1:0-128118 GCF_025772965.1 Campylobacter sp. CNRCH_2013_0898h
GATACCTTTTTGGATTGCTTGTAAAGGGGATAGTAATTTTGAAGAAAAAAAGTAAATAGCAAAACATGAAATAAACAATATAATAATAGAAAAAATAATTTGCTTATATGCGTCTTTTAAAACCAACATTTCCAACTCATCTTGCTTTTGAGTTGCACAAGCAATATAGCTTACTTTAGCTTTTGAATTATCTATATTAGCGCAAATTCCAAATCTTTCTTCTTGTGTATCAACGCTTATATATTCAAATGTTTTATAATCTCCAAATTGCTGATGATATTTTTTTATCTCTTCCATACTTGGATGTTGAGTTAAGATTAGTGATTTATTATTTGATGCAAAAGGAATAGAGCTTGTTGTATCAAAAACAAAAACATTTCCTGGAAGTTTTTCAAAGGTCTTTTGCAAAGATGTTAGCAGTAAATCAACACCTAAAACACCTATCAACTTACCATTTTTCTTAATCGGGGTAGAATAAGTAAAACTAGGTAATTTTGTAACAGAATCTTCATAAACATCGCTTATAAACACTCCATCATTTGCAATAGCCCCTTTATACCAGTCTCTAGAAGTAGCATCGTAACTTGGATCATCATAAGAAGAAACTCCACCACCTCTTTTTCTAAAATTAGCCCCTTTTTTATCAGAAACAGTATCGCTTACAAGCATAGTTCCATCGGGAAAACCAACATAGACAGCTAAAGTATTTGATCCATCTTTAAAAATTTTTAAATCATCTCCTAGTATTTGCTCCATAGAATCAAAATTTAAAACTTGATTTTTTCCCAAAGAATCAATGTATTTTTTTATGGCAAGTAAAATATCTATATAACCATCAACATATCCTTCCACTTGAGTTTCTGTGATCAATAAATAATCTTCATTCGCTTGTTTACTGTTTGAAATTAAATTATTTCTACTAGAAACAAATGCCATTATAGTGATTATTGATAAAGCTAAAAAGACAATAACGCCAACAACAATGGACAATTTATTTTTCACACTCATTTGTGTATTTACATTCATATATCTCCTTTTTTGTATTTAAATTGAATTATTTTAGTAAATATATTTTATCAAAAAAAATAATAAATTTTAATAAAAATTATATATTATGACAAAATATTTGTTTATTATTTAAAATAATACTCTGCTGGTTTAGTGAAGAAAAATTAGGTATATAAGCATAACCGCTGATAGGATTTATAACTATACATATATGCTGATCTTGTTTATTAGATAATCTTATAATGCAGTTATTATTAAAAGATGAGAGCTTATCATAAGGACGCATAGCATTTTTCAAAGGTGTATATAAGCGACCATAATCATCAAAAATTAAACGCGTACTTCCCTTGCAAGCACCTTCAAACAAAACTTTTGAAATACCATATGTTTTTTCTATATTATATTTTAAATTCGCCTTAGAATCATTTTGATTTATTACTCCGCTTTGTCCTGAGTTCATCAATAAGTTTGGATTAATTAAATCAACAGCTATTTCTCTGTCTTTATTAATCATGTTTTTACCTATATTTGCATTACCATCACCATTTTTATCTAAAAAAATAGTATAAGTTTGTTCATTATTTGTAGCTGACTTTGAGCGTATGAAATATAATTGCCATTTGGCTTTAAACCACTCTCGTTTAGCAATATTAAATTCTTTTACTCTAAAATCATTTTGTATTAATGCTAAATGTCTTGTATATTTAATATCATTTAAAATTTGTTCAGCCCCTAAACGCAAATAGTCAGGTTTGTAATAAAAATACCCCATAGAAAACAATAAAGATAATATAATACAAACAAAAACTAGTTCTATTAAAGTAAAAGCTTGTTTCATTTTATATAATAATAAATTTTATGCTTACCTAAACTAACATATATCTTACTAGCTTTTTTACTAGAATGAAGTTCTAATTTACCTTTGGAAATACCATAAAATTTAAGTCTCAAAGCTAACTCTTTATCTTTAGTGAAAATATGTGTAAAATTTCGTTGTTTTAACTTTAAAGACAATTCTTTAGCAATATGATAATCATAAGCAAAATGTTTTTTTGGATCTTTTAATAAATAATAAAAACTTTGATTAAAAATAATACCAAGATAAAAAAATAGTAAAAAAACTAAAGAGCATTCTATAAAAATTTTATGTTTTAGGCGCAATTGTGGCATTCTTGAGCGATAAGAAGACATTAAATAACGAACTAATAATGGAGTACAAACTACACAAAAAGGTAAAAAGTCTTCTAAAAAAAGTCTTTGTCTTATAGAAAAAATCAAACAAAAAACGAAAGTAGTTGCACTAATAAACCATAAAAGCGGTTTATCATCTTGTAAAAGAATTCTATAAATAACATAAAAAAAATAAAGAAAAATTAAAGGTGAAAAGCAAGCTGCAAAAATACCTAAAGTATCTAAAAAATATCCTTTAGGTTTTCCACTTGCATCAAAACCATAAATACTCATTGCAATAGCAAATAAAATCAAAGAGCATGCAATAAGTAATTTATCTTTTTTATATATAGCAAAAAAGAAAAAAGATAAATATAAAATTACAAAATTTCCATCTACAAAAAGAACTAAAAAAAACAAAATATAAAATAAAAAAAATTTTTTATATTCAAACAACACCAAAATCAAAAGCGTAAAAAATATTACTACGCTAGATTCATTGATAAGCAAAGCACTGGCTACACTACCAGGAAGCAATATAAAAAGTACAACAGAAATAAAAGCATCAAAAGAAGTTTTGGTGTATCTTAAAGCCAAAATATACAACAAAATACAACTTAAAGAATGCAACAAAACAAATGGAAGTCTTAATCCAAAATCATTTTGTCCAAGAAGAGTAGTACCAAATCTAGCAATCATAGCAATTAAGCTATGATCGTAAAAATAAATTTGTGCTTCATTATAGCTGATAGATAAAGTGCTTACACCATATAATAAAGCACAAAAATCAAAAAATAAAACGGCTAATAAATACCTTTTCATTTTTGATTAGTCAAGTTTTACAGGCCCATTACTTGCGTGAGATTGTAAAAATCTTAAAATTCTATCTTTTTCTGCATCAGTGATTTTAGCAAAACCTTGCATAGCAGATAAATATGCATCCCATTCTTCCATTAAATGTTCTTTTGGTTTATGTGCTGCGTGACAACTTGTGCAAGTATCATAATAAGTTAATTCTATCTCATCCCAAGCAAGAATTTCTTGATCGGTCAAATCTTTACTTTTAACTAAAAATTCCATTTCATTGTTTGCATTTTTAGCATTTAAAGTAAGTAAAAGATAAATTCCATCTTTGGTATAAGCAAGGCTTTTTGGATTTGACTCCACAACCTCACCTTTGACTTTAATTAAAGAGTATTCGCCTTCTTCTTTTATAAGCTCCACTTTAGAGCCTTCATAAATTTGTCCTACTACTTTTTTACTAGCACTATCTAAAAGATCTACTTTTTCATTAAAAATAAACATATCTTTAGCAAACAAAGCGCTAGCTAAAAAAGTTAATGTCAATATAATTTTCTTCATTTTAAGCTCCTATGATTTCTGGTGGTGTAGTTGAATTATAAGGTTTTATAACTTCTTTTAGCTTTTTAATGCCCACTAAGCAAGTATTTACACTAGTTGCTTGAGCCATAGTTGAAGTTGGTCTTGAGCTTGTTAAAACATTTACATGGCCTGCATTACATCTTGGCTTGCTATCGCTTACATCTTCAGGGTCATACCAAGCACCCTCTTGGATACTAATAACCCCTTCCATGATATTATCTGTTACAAAAGCACCTGCTAAAAGTGATCCACGATCATTATATACTTCTACAACTTCTCCGTGGGTAATGCCAAGTTTTTTAGCATCATTTGTATTAATCATCACAGGCTCTCTACCTTGAATTTTATACAAATCTCTTACCCAAGTATTATCAAGTTGAGAATGCACTCTATATCTTGGATGTGGACTTACTAAATGGAAAGGATATTTTTTAACTAATTTTTCATTACCCAGCCACTCTGCAGGCTCAAACCATGTTGGATGTGCTTTAAAATCATCTAAATTGTATTTTTCAAATTTTGGAGAATAAATTTGGATTTTTCCACTTTCTGTTGCAAGTTTATTTGCCACAGGATCGGCTCTAAATTCAGAGTGTCTTACAAAATTATAAGCTTCTTTTGGTGGTTCAAAATGGATAAAACCTTGTTTCCAAAAGTCAGCAAATTCCATATAATAAGGACAATCACTTCTTCCATAAAAACCTTCAAGCCATTGTTGTTTTGTTTTATTACCTGTAAATTTTTTATGCTCTCTCTCGCCAATTCTTTTTGCTAATTCTTCGAAAATATCATAGTCATTTCTACTTTCAAAATAAGGCTCAATTACTTTTTTCATAGCATAAACATAATCTTGAGAATAAGAGCCACCAAAGCTAATGTCATCTCTTTCTAAAGTTGTAGTTGAAGGTAATACAATATCTGCCATTTTTGCCATAGGAGTCCACCAAGGCTCATGTACAATTAATGTATCAAGTGTTCTTAAAGCTTTGATAAGTTCATTTGTATTTGGATGATGGCCCAATACAGAAGCGCCCACTACATACATGAGTTTAATTTTAGGATAAGTGATTTCTTTACCTTTAAATTTAACTGTTTTACCTGGATTTAAAATAGCTTCTGAAACTCTACTTGCAGGAATATTAGTATCAAGATTATTTTTACCTTGTGGTAAACCTACTGGTAATCTTACACCTGAAAATGCTTGACCACCACCTGAATAATGCATAGAAAAACCAAATCCACCACCAGGTAAGCCTACTTGACCTATCATTGAAGCTAAAACCATTAAAGTCCAATCAGCTTGCTCACCATGGTGTGCTCTTTGCATAGCCCAGTTACCTGCTAAAAAGGTTCTATTTTTTACAAAAGTATCTGCCAATGCGGTAATAACTTTTTCTTCAACGCCGGTAATATTTGCAGCCCAAGCTGGAGTTTTATCAATACCATCAGTTTTTCCAAGCAGATAAGGTAAGAATTTGTCAAAACCATCAGTATATTTTTCAATGAATTTTTTATCATATTTTCCACTTTTATATAAATAATTCATCATACCAAGCATTAAAGCAACATCAGTATTTGGACGAATCTTAATCCACTGGGCATTTAAAATTTCTGCTGTTTGAGTATATTGAGGATCGATAGTTATAAATTTAATTTTTGATTTACTGTATTTTTTATAATAATCATCATTACCACGATTTGCAACTTTAAAATCAATTTGATTACATTTATAAAGATCAGCTCCCCATAAAACATAAACCTGAGTGTTTTCCAAAATAACTTCATGAGAAGTTTGTAAAGAATAAACTTCCAAATCTCCTACTATGCTAGCATTTACTTTACCAGCAGCACCATTACTATACTCACCATCAGTACCAATATGGCCACCTAAAGCGGTATTAAAAAATCTTCCTGCTACTGAGTTACAATTGTGCAATAAACCTACATGTCCCCATGCACCATAACTTGCATTAAATAAATTTTCAATAGGGGTTTCTTTTAATTTTTCCAATACAAGCTCTAAAGCTTTCTCCCAACTTACTCTTACAAAAGGTTCTTTACCTCTTAATTTAGGTCTTTTTTTACCTTCTAAAAAGCTTTTTCTAACACAAGGATACTTTACCCTAGTGTCTGAATAAGTTCTATCGATAATAGCATCAGTTATTACTGAAGGATGTTTATCAGATTTTTGTGGAGTAACTTTTACTATTTTTCCTTCTGAATTTACTTCAGCCCAAAAAGCACCAAAGTGAGTTGCATGAGGAATTTTTTTAGTATCGTAAAATTTTGTTTGTGCTGCCATTAAAGGATTAACGGAAGCAACTGCTGAAGTTGCAGCAAGACCTTTTAAGAATTTTCTTCTTGTTAAACTCATGTTTGTCCTTCCTTTTAGTTTAGTATTTAATTATATTGTATTATTTATAGCTAATAATAAACTAAATTTTAATACTCCAGAAAAAATCAATCCATTCCTTAGCTTCTTTAATATAAAATTCAGGGATTAATAATGCTGAAGTTTTGTAAAAAACACTTGCTACTTTAAGCTCTAAATGAGGAAACTTTTGACTTAAGACTCTCTTAATTTCTATCATAGTTTCACCACTATCTATGATATCATCTACCAAAAGAACTTTTTTATATGAGCTAAGATCAGGAATATTAAAAATTTTAATCGTATCTAATTTTTGAGTATCTTCATAATGGATAGAATTTAAAGAAAATAAATTTCTATTACCCATACCTTCTGCTAAAAAATGACCTAAAGTCATACCACCTCTTGCTATAGCAAGTAAAACATCGGGATTAAATTCCTCTTTTATTTTGCGTGTAAAAGGGATAATTTCTTTTTGAAATTCTTCATAAGCATAATAATACATAATCACTTCCTATAAAAATTGTAACAAAAATACCAATAATGAAATTGCACTTAAAATGACAATTCCAAGATTAATTTTATCAAATTCTTTTTGCATAATACGCATAAATAAATACGCAATAAAACCAAAAGCAAAACCTGTTGTAATAGAATAAGTCAGCGGCATCATAATAATAATAAAAAACGCACTCACAGCTATTGCTTTATCTTTAAAATTAATATTTGCAACTTCCATAAACATTAAAACTCCAACAAGAACCAATACAGGATAAATAGAATTTGCAGGAATAGCTTTAAATACCGGTAGTAAAAATAAAGTGAAAACAAAACATATAGCAGTAACTAAAGCTGTAAGACCTGTTCTACCGCCTACTTCAACTCCTGCTGAACTCTCCACAAATGCCGTTACAGTAGAGGTACCAACAACTGCTCCCATAGCTGAACTAACAGCATCTACTCCTAAAGTTTTTCCTAGTTTTTTATCACCTTGTTTTGGATCATCAAATATTTTTCCTCTTGAGCCTACGCCTGTGATTGTCCCTACGCTATCAAAAAGCTGAGTAACAAAAAAAGTAAGCACTATAGGAATCATACTAAGCTCTAAAGCTCCTTTAATATCAAGCTTACCAAATATTGCACTTAAGCCATTATCTCCGTTTATAACTGGCATCGACAAAAGTTGTTCTGGAAACCTAGCTCCATCAATACCAAAAATCCAAGCACACAAAGCACTTACAAAAACAGCTAAGATAAAAGCAGCTTTAATCCTCCAAGCCCAAAAAACAAAAACTAAAAACAAACCAAATAATCCAAAAAGTACTTTAGTGCTTGAAAAATCTCCCAAGCCTACTAAAGTTGCTTCGCTTTTGGTGATAATTCCCATTTGCACAAGTCCCATAAAAGCTATAAAAGTTCCAATACCCGCTGATATAGCTTTTCTTAGATCATTTGGTATGCTTTTTATAACCCAAATTCTAAAATTAGTAAAAGATAATAAAGTAAAAACAATACCTGATAAAAAAACAGCCCCCAAAGCACTTTGCCAAGGAATTTGATAAGTATTACACACGCTAAAAGTAAAATACGCATTTAATCCCATGCCTACACTCATAGCCACAGGAGTATTAGAAAAAAAAGCACTTAAAGTAGTAGCTATAATAGTTACCAAAGCGGTTGCTACGATTAAAGCTTCTAGTGGCATACCTGAATTGCTCATTATATTAGCATTAACCGGTATAATATAAATCATTGCTAAAAAGGTAGCAATACCTGCATAAATTTCAGTTTTTACATCGCTATTATGCTCTTTAAGTTTAAAAAAATCCATTTTAATCCTTAATAAATTTTTAGTTCATTATATAAACTATCTCGCTCTATTGCTATATAACCTGAACTTTGAATCATCTCTATGAAGGTTTTTAAACTTAAGCCATTTGAGCTTTTTGCTCCGCCTGCACTTTGTATGCTTTCTTTTTCTATGGTACCATCTAAATCATTTGCGCCAAAATCTTGAGCCACCATAGCTAAATTTATACCCATAGTTGCCCAATAAGCTTTGATATTTTTAATATTATCAAGCACTATTCTTGCTATAGCTAAAGTTTTTAAAATTTCCACCGAGCCAAGTGGCTTTTTACCTGTAATAAAACTATTATCTTGTTGCCAAACTAAAGGAATAAAAGCATTAAACCCGCTTGTTTGATCTTGGAGATTTCTTAATCTTATCATGTGATTAATTCTATTTTCTCTACTTTCTATATGCCCAAATAACATAGTAGCATTACTTTGTTTACCTTTTTCATGCCAAAGTTTGTGAATTTTTAGCCAATTTTCACTACTTACCTTACCATGACAAATTCTTTTTCTAACTTCTTCATCAAAAATTTCAGCTCCACCACCTGGCATAGAATCAACACCATACTCAAGCATTTTTTCTATTACTTCTTCATAACTCATATCAAAAGCTCTACTTAAAAAATCAACCTCAGCAGCAGTTAGAGCTTTAATGTGTAAAAATGGATATTTTTCTTTAATCATTTTAAAAATTTCTAAATACCACTGCCATGATGTATTTTTATTGTGCGCTGAAACAATATGAATTTCTTTCGTATCTCTTAAAACTGTCTCATCAACTATTTTCATTATCTCTTCATGTGTCATAGTGTAAGGATTAGGATTTTTCCTATGTGCTGAAAAAGCACAAAATTTACAAGTATCTGCACATATATTTGTAGGATTAATATGTCGATTGATATTAAAATAAACCTTTTTGCCATGCAAATTAGTACGAATTTTTTGTGCATATTTAGCTAGAGTAAAAAGCTCTAAATCCCAAAGTTTATTAGCCTCTTCTTCGTTTAATCTTTCTTGATTTTCTAATTTTTCTATAATTGTTTGCATATTCTTACCATATTTTTAATTTTAAACTACAATTATAATTTTAACTTACTTAAAATTTAATACAAAGTATTTTTTGGTATGATTTTAACAAAAATTTAAAGCAAGGAATAATTTTCAAAAATGGATATGCAAAAAATTCAAAAATTAAAAAATTCTTTAAAAGACTATGAAGCATATTGTTCTAGACTTTTTTTAAAGCAAGGTTCTTTTAGCTTTTACCATTCTAAAGAGATTGATCGTTTTATAGAAGATATTTATGAACTTGTTTTAAATGATTTTTTTGATGATTTTTTTCCACATAATGACAAAATTCCTTTTTGTATTATCGCCATTAAACAATATGCTAAAATGAATTTAAGCATAAAAGAAAATATTGATTTATTGCTTATTTATAAAGATATAAAAGCTTATAATATTAAGCCTTTAATGAAAGCATTTATTACTTTTTTAAACGATATTGGTTTAAGCATTAACTATCAAATTTGTGAAATAAATGGACTTTATAATATAGCTAAAAATGAGCTTAAACAAAATATTTTACAATATCGCTATATTAGTGGTTCTAAGATTTTATTTAAACAAATCAAAGAAAAAATTTCCCAAGCTCAAGATGAATTAAAAGAAGAATTTGCTCTAAAAATCTTGCAAGAATTTAACCCTTATTATCAACCTTTAATCAAGCAAGAATTTGATATTAATAAAAATTTTGGCGGTTTAGATGAGCAACTTAATATAGAAAATTTAAATATTTTATTTAAAGATTCTCCCAAAAATTACATGCTTAATTTTATCAATGAAAAAGAATTTAGCGAATTTAAGCTTGCGAGTGATTTTTTATTTTCACTTAAATGTGCAATGAATCTTTTAGAAGGTAAAAACACAAATTTATTTTTAATACAAAATTCACAAGAACTTGCTAACTTAATGCATAAAAAAGAAAAGAAAAATTTAGATCTTAAATCCATACTCATTCAAAAAGCAATGCAAAGTATGCAAATTTGTGGAATTTATACACATTTTTTAGCAAGATGCATCCAGGAAAAACATTATAAAGAAAATAAACTTTATGAAATACAAGATAACTTTTTTACTCATTCAGATGAAAATGAAAATTTAAATTCAATACTCAATCGACTTTTAAAACTAGAAGATGAGGATTTTATTTTTGATATTAAACTAATTTTTGCATTAAAAAGAGCAAAAAATAATGATGAAAATTTGGAGTTATTTAAAGGTATATTAGAAAAAAAACATTCTTTTAGTATTTTAAAACTACTAAACAATGCAAACATTTTAAAAGATTTTTGCAAACCATTAATTCAAAGTAAATTTTTACTCGAAGAAGAAGGTGTTTATAGCGCATTAGATAGAGCATTACTTTGCTTAAAATACTTTGAAGAAAAAGATTGCAAATTTGATAAAAAAACACTTCTAATAATAAAGCTTACCATACTTTTAAGTGCTATTCATGAAGAAAATGAAATTTCTTTAGCTAATATTTACAGAGCTTATGTTGGAAAATTCCAAGTTGATAATGAACTTTTAGATTTTGGCTTAAGATTATTTAAAAATTTCAATGCTTTTAAAGATATTATAGAAAAAGAAGATATTTATAATTCTACTATTGTATTAAATTTTATTTCCAAATTAAATGATACTCATACCCTAAAAACCTTACATCTTTTATCTTTTTGCAATGCTAAAGCTTTGAGTATAGAAAATCATTTTTATTATAAAAGTTTAGAAAGATTGTTTCAAAATGCACTAGAAGGTTTTGAGGATGAAAATTTAATTGATGAGAGTCAAAGAAGGGTAAAAAAAGAACAAACCCTAAAAAGAAGCAAGGCTTTTTTAGATCTTGATGAGCAAACTCAAAACAATATCACTCATATTAAATCTAATCTCTTTTTTATAAAAAATAGCTTTGAAAAAATTATTAAAATAACACAGATTGCGCAAAAAGAAAATTTTACTTTTTGGCTTGACAATCAAGATAATTTTACTCTAGAGCTTATAATGAATAGAAAAAATAATCTTGAAAATATACTCAACACTTTAAGTTCTTTAAATTTAGTCTTTATGAGTTTTTTTGAATTATTTGATGAAAAAGTTTATCTGAAATTTGAATATTCAGATATAGTAAGTGATAATCAAAAACAAAGTTTAGAAAATTTACTTAATTCTAAATTACATTTAAAAGTACAAAAAAAAGCAAAAAAACCAAACATTAAAAAAGATGAATTAAAATTAGACATGAATTATTCCAAAAGCTATGCCAAAATAACCTTAAACACAAAAGATCAAAAAGGTTTAATGGCTTATGTGATGGATGTACTTGCAAGATATGATATTATCTTAAGTGCAGCAAAAATTCAAACCATAAAAGAAAGAACGCGAAATGTTTTGATTTTGCATAAAAATGAAAGCTTGCAAGATCATAAAGATCAAATTCTTAAATCACTAATAAGCGAGTAAAAGATGTGTGGAATAGTAGGTTATATAGGAACTAAAGAAAAGAAAAAAATCATATTAGAAGGTTTAAAAGAGCTTGAATACAGAGGCTACGATAGCGCCGGTATAGCAGTAATGAAAGATGGAGAATTAGACTTTTTTAAAGCAGTTGGAAAATTAGAAAATTTAGCTAACAAAACTGCTAATTTTAATAGTGATGGATTTGGGCTTGCTATAGGCCATACGCGTTGGGCAACTCATGGAAAACCAACCGAAATAAATGCGCATCCACATTTAGGACAATACTCTTGTGTAATACATAATGGAATCATAGAAAATTACCAAGAATTAAAAACAAAACTCACACAAGAAGGTATTAATTTTCTAAGTCAAACTGACACTGAAGTTATTGTACATTTATTTGAATATCATGCGAGTAATTTAGAACCATTTGAAGCTTTTAAAAAGACCATAGCTGAACTAAAAGGTGCTTTTGCAATCTTGCTTGTGAGTAAAAAAGATCCTAATACAATTTATTTTGCTAAAAATGCTGTGCCACTCATCATCGGAAAAAATGGCGATGAAAATGAATATTATTTTGCATCAAGTGATGCACCTTTAGTTTCTTTAGTGGATAAAGTAGCTTATCTTGAAGATGGAGATTATGGATATGTTAATTTAAATGAATGCAAAATTTGTCATGATCAAGCTTGTATACAACCTACTTTTGTGGCTTTAAGTCAAGATAAAAGTTATGCTCAAAAAGATGGTTATAGGTTTTTCATGGAAAAAGAAATTTATGAGCAAAGTAGAGTTTTAGGCGAAGTTTTAATGGGACGATTACAAGGTGAGCAGATTGTTTTTGAAGATATAGATGAAACTCTTTTACAAAACATAGATGAAATCACACTTTGTGCTTGTGGTACAAGCTATCATGCAGCATTAAGTGGGGCTTATTTACTTGAAAGACTTGCAAAAATTAAAACTAAAGTTGAAGTAGCAAGTGAATTTAGATACAGAGAAGCTATTATAGGTAAAAATACTCTTTTTATAGTAATCTCTCAAAGCGGCGAAACAGCTGATACACTAGAAGCTTTAAAAATAGCAAAAACACAAGGAGTTAAAACTTTAGCAATATGTAATGTGGATAATTCTAACATCGTGCGTTTGGCTGATATATCTTTACTTACTAGAGCGGGCATTGAAAAAGGTGTAGCTTCAACTAAAGCATTTGCCACTCAAGTAGCAACTTTATGGATGCTTGCAATCTATCTTGCACAAAAAGCAAATTTAGATATGAGTAAAGAAATCAAAGCTCTAAGAAGCTTGCCAAGTATAGTTAAAGTTGAACAAAACTTACATGAAAAAGTACATAGAATTTCAAAAAGATACCTACATGGCCATGGCTTTTTCTTTATAGGAAGAGATGTATTTTATCCATTAGCACTAGAAGGAGCTTTAAAACTTAAAGAAATTTCATACTTACATGCTGAAGGCTATCCAGCAGGTGAAATGAAACATGGACCTATTGCTCTAGCAGATAGTGAGCTTTTTACCGTTGCATTAATGCCGCAAAATTGTCTTTATGAAAAAACAAAATCAAATGTAGAAGAATTAGCTGCAAGGGATTCTACTTTACTTGCTATCTCTCCACTTGATTTTGATTTAAGTGATGATTTTATAAAAACTTCAAAACAAGAGCACTATATGTGCGAATTTTTCGAAATGATGGTAATCTTACAACTTCTAGCTTTAGAAGTTTCTATAAGACTTGGCAATGATGTGGATATGCCAAGAAATCTAGCAAAAAGTGTTACAGTAGAATAATATTTGTGTAGTTTTGAAAAAAACTACACCTTTCTTCAAAAATTTTATAAATACTTCTTAAATTATAAGCAAACTTTAGGGTTTATTTAGTTTAAATATCACAACTTATTTTATTACAAGGAAAGGCCATGGAATACAGAATCGAACACGATACTATGGGAGAGATAAAAGTTCCTAATGATAAATATTGGGGAGCACAAACTGAAAGAAGTTTTGAAAATTTTAAAATTGGTTGTGAGAAAATGCCAAAAGTTTTAATTTATGCTTTTGCAAATCTTAAAAAATCTTTGGCTTTAGTAAATAATAAACTTGGCAAATTAGATGATGTTAAAAAAAATGCTATCGTGCAAGCTTGTGATGAAATTGTAGCAGGAAAATTTGACGATAATTTCCCACTAGCAATATGGCAAACAGGTTCAGGCACTCAAAGCAATATGAATATGAATGAAGTTATAGCAAACCGTGCAACTGAAATTATGGGTGGAGATTTTAGAAAGGAAAAGCTTGTTCATCCAAATGATCATGTAAATATGAGTCAAAGTTCAAATGATACTTTTCCAACTGCTATGAGTATAGTTTCGGTAGAGCAAGTAGAGAAAAAACTTATCCCTGCTTTAGATGAGCTTATTGCAACTTTTGAAAAAAAAGTAAAAGAATTTGAAGGAATTATTAAAATAGGAAGAACTCACCTTCAAGATGCTACACCACTTACCCTAGCTCAAGAATTTAGCGGATATCTTTCTATGTTACTTCACTCAAAAGAGCAAATCATCGCTTCTTTACCTACATTAAGAGAACTTGCAATAGGTGGGACAGCTGTTGGTACAGGATTGAATGCGCATCCAGAACTTAGTGAAAAAGTAAGCGAAGAATTAAGCAAGCTTTTAGGTACTAAATTTGTTTCAAGTCCAAATAAATTCCATGCACTAACAAGCCATGATGCAATTAATTTTACCCATGGAGCTATGAAAGGCTTAGCTGCAAATTTAATGAAAATAGCAAATGATATTAGATGGCTAGCAAGTGGCCCTAGATGTGGTCTTGGAGAGTTAAACATACCTGAGAACGAACCAGGAAGTTCTATCATGCCAGGCAAGGTTAATCCTACTCAATGCGAAGCTTTAACTATGGTTGCAGTGCAAGTTATGGGAAATGATGCAGCTATTGGTTTTGCAGCAAGCCAAGGAAATTTCGAGCTTAATGTTTTTAAACCTGTGATTATTTATAACTTCTTGCAAAGCCTTGATTTATTAGCTGATGCTATGCATTCATTTAATATCCATTGTGCTGTTGGTATAGAGCCAAATAAAGAAAAAATTGATTTTAACTTACATAATTCTTTAATGCTAGTAACTGCATTAAACCCACATATTGGCTATGAAAATGCAGCTAAAGTAGCAAAAAATGCTCATAAAAAAGGTATTTCTTTAAAAGAAAGTGCTATGGAACTTGGCTTAGTAAGCGAAGAAGACTTTGCTAAATTTGTAGATCCTACAAAAATGATAGGAGTAAAAAAATAATCAAAAGACTAGGAATAACCCTAGTCTTTTTAAGGATTTAAATGATTTATGAAAATGATTTTTTATTTATAGAAAAAGAAGATTCTCAAATTCCTTGGGTGAAAATTTTTACTAAAGAAAACTACAAAGAATTAAGTGATTGTCCAACCTTTTTGCAAAATATGCTTTTTCAGTATGTTTTAGCTTGTGAGTTAAGCCTTAGAGAATACTACAACCCAGAAAAAATCAACATAGCTTCCTTCGCAAACTATGTACCAAGAGTGCATTTTCATGTTATGGCACGTTTTAAAGAAGATGGGTTTTTTCCTGAAAGTATGTGGGGAAAACAGCAAAGAGAAATTAAGGATTTAAATTTACCTGATTTTGAAGGATTTACATCAATATTACTTAAAAAAATAAAAAATATTTATGTTTAAAAAATTTATTAATTCTAGTTATCAAGTCCTATCACATCATCTACTTAGGATTATTTTAGTACAAAAATCATATAAGTTTAAAATATGAGAAAATCAAACTATAAGCTTGATAATAATTCATCTTTGTTTTTATAAAAGGTCAAATAACTTTTTTTAAAACTCATGTTTTTATTAAAAACAGCAAATAAATTATTTAATATAATAAACTAAAATTTCAAAAAAGAAAGGTTTAAATTATGAAGCAATTGTTATTTTTACTTACACTTTGCTCATTTGCATTTTCCACGCAATGTGAGGTTAAAATAAAGCAAATTCAAAAAGAAATAGCTTATGCTAAAAATTACAATCATCAAGAAAAAGCTTTAAGTTTAGAATTAGCCTTAAAAGAAGTTCAGGCAGATTGCGCAAAAGATCCTCTTTTTTATGATAAAAAATTAGAGGCCAAAAAACTTAAAGAGCAAGAGATAGAAAAAATCGAACAAGAGTTGAAAGAATTAAAAAAACAAAAAGATTATATGAGTAAAACAGAGTATAAAAATAAAAAACAAGCTTTAAAAGACAAAAAAGACAAAATCAAAAAAGAGATTAAAGAATACATCAACAAACTCTAATTTAATTCCAAATTTGCCACCATTTTTTATTTTGTTGTTTTAATTTTTGCATTAAAATATTTTGATTTTTTAATGCAAACTTATTTTCTTCATCAAGTTTTAATAATTCTTTAGTGCACTCCAAAGCTTGCTCATATTCTTTTAACTCTTCTAAACACTGAATTTTTCCCACCAAAGCATCGGTATTTTCATTTACTATCTTTAAACAATCTTCATAACATTGTAATGCATCATGAAAATCACCTAAATTTCTTAAACACTCTGCCTTATAATAATGTGTCCAATTTTGACTATCATCTAAATTTAAAGCCATATTAAGATATTTTATAGCTTCTTTAAAATCTTGCAAATATACTTTAACTGCACCCATAAAATGATAACACTCATATGATTTTGGCTCAAGCTCACTTGCTTTTTTTGCCGCTTCAAAGCTTTCATCGTATTTTCCTAAAAAGCTTAAAATTTGTGCTTTTTCTATCCAATACTCCCCAATATCATCAATTATTTTTAAGCATTCATTAATATCTTTTAAAGCTTCGTTGTATTTTTCAAGATTTCTTTTGCATTTTGCTCTATGAAAATACGATTCATCATCTTCTTCGTTGCTTAAAATCACACTATCATAACATTTTATCGCTTCTTCAAACATATAAAGATCTTCATAACAAAGTCCCTTATAATACTTTGCTCCATTATGGTTTTTATCAATTTTTAAAGCCTTGTTTAAATCTTCTATAGCTTCTTCTTCTAAGCTTAAATTATATTTAGCAATTCCACGCCAAAAATAAAGTTTAAAATTATTTTTATCCACCTTGTGTGCTGCATTACAATAAGCTATTAATTCTTCATAAGATTCAAGCTCTTTTGCACAATATGCCCTTTCAAATAATACATCTTTTAAATCAACATAATCTTTATATGTTTTTATAAGTTCATTGTATTCATCCATAGCTTCTTGAAATCTTTCAAGTCTACTTTTAATCCAAGCTCTTTGAGAAAGGGAATTAGCAAAATCTTGGGTATTATTTTGCTTTTTATAATATTTAACAGCTAGTTCACTATCTTCTAAAGCTTCCTCATATTTTTCAAGATCAGATTTTAAATAAGCCCTATTAAAAAATACATCGGGATATTCTTTTTGATATTTTAAAGCTTTTTCATAACTTATCAAAGCTTCATCATATTTGTCTATTTCATATAAACTATTGCCCAAATGATAAAAACCATAAGGAACTGCGTGTTCAAGTTCTGCTAATTCTGATGGAGTAAAATCATGCTTTCTTGCTCTTTCTTGATAATATTTAGCTGCTAAGTCAAAATCCTCTATAGCTTCTTCAATCATTTTTAGATTAATTTTAGTATTGCCTCTATTAATATATGCTTGAGCATATTCTTCATAAAGCTCAATTGTTTTATCATAATATTTCAAAGCTTGCTCATAATCTTCTAAATCATACAAAACCCTAGCCAATGCAAAACATGGATATTGCAAATTTTCATCTAATTCGATTGATTTTTTAAAAGCATCTATTGATAATTCTATCTTTTCTAAGTCTTTATAAATATGTCCCAAAATCAAATATGCCATTGCATTTTCATTATCTAATTCAATGGATTTTAAGCAATCTTGCAAAGCCCCCTCTAAATCATCGACTTTACGTTTATTATTAGCCCTTTTATAATACGCATCAGAAAAACTCTCATCTTGCTCAATCATCTTAGTAAAAAATTCTATAGCTTTTTGATAATCTTCTAAATTCTCATAAGCTACCCCTTGATAATAAAAAATCTGCGAAGATTCAAAACCCAAATCTTGAGACTTCTTAAAATCAAGCAAAGCTTGTTTTGGATCAACACTAAGCAGGGCAATGGCTCTAGTATAATAAGCTATATAATATTCTGGAGCTAAATCGATACAAGTTTGTAAATCTTTTAAAGCTTTTGTTTGCTCATCTAAAAGTATATAAACCCTAGCTCTGTTAAAATATGCTAAATAATATGCATTATCTAACGCTATAGTTTTATTAAAAGCTAAAAGCGCTTCTTGTAATAAATCTAACTTAAAATTACACAAGCCCAAAAGATTAAACAAAAATACATTACTAGGATCAAATTCTACAGCTATAGTTGCATCTTCAAGCGCTTCTTGAAATTTCAAGCAATTAAATCTACAAAACGCTCTATTATGGTAAGTCTCTAAAAGCAAACGCTCTTTATCCTCATCATCTATAAAAATCACTTTACCATCTTGCGCTAGTGTAACTTCACCTTTACAAAAAGCTATAAGCTCGCTTAAAACTTCATCGCATTTTTCAAATTCTGAATTTTCAAAATATTCTTTAGCTAAATCTGATAACTCAGTAATTAAATTATCCAAATCTTAACCCTAGTTTTGATTTTCTTTATTTAAACTTTTCAAAAATTCTTCTATATTATATTTTGTTCTATAAGTTTCACTCATTAAGTGAATCAAAATATCTCCTAAATCAAGCACAGTCCATTCTTCACTACTTTCTATATTTAAAAACTCCTCACCCTTGCTTTTAAGATTAGTTTTTAAATCATCAATCAAAGAAAGCGCGTGTCTTTCCCCCATAGTAGTAGCAATCACTACAAATTTAACAAAATAATCCTTATCTTGCATATCAAAGCTTTCTATTAAATCTGCCTTTTTATCATCTAAAATCTGCACTATATTATTAATTCTTTCTTGCATTGTTTTCCTTTTGTTAAATATTTTTAAATTTAGAATAATAAAGCTTAACTTCTTCTTTGATTTGCTCACAAACTTGCGTTGTTTGTAAAGTTTGTCTTATAAAAGATGAAGAGATATTTACTTTAGTATCTAAAGTTTTAAAATGTTTTGGTATAAAAATATGATCTCTTTTAGCTATAACAAATTCTACCAAATTTTGCAATCTTTCAAATTCATGCCATTTTTCAAGACTTTGCAAATGATCAGCTCCTAAAATAAGATAAAATTTTGAAATTTCATATTGCTTATATAAAAATTCAACACTTTCTATACTAGGCACAGGTCTTTGCTTTTTTATTTCAAAATCACAAATTTCAACTTTTATTAAGCTTTCCCAAATTTCCTTGCACCATTTTAAGCGTCTTTGTTCATCTGCAGTAAATTCTTGTTTAAAAAGACTAATAAAAGTAGGCATAATAATGAGCTTATCAAGCTCTAAATTTTCTAATGCATTTAAGACTATAGCATTATGACCTAAATGAGGCGGATCAAAACTACCGCCAAAAAGTGCGATTTTCATTAAAATTTAACCTTTTTTTAGTAGAATTTTATCTACTTAATCATAAAAAGGAAATGAAAATGGCTGTAAAAGTTGCAATAAATGGCTTTGGACGCATTGGAAGATGTGTTGCAAGAATTATCATGAAACGCGATGATATAGAACTTGTAGCGATTAATGATACTACTGATATTGAACTCACAAAATATCTTTTTAAATACGACACCGTTCATGGGGTATATGATGGTAGTGTTGAAAATGAAAATGATGATTTAATAATTGATAATAAAAAAATAAAAGTTTTAAAAAGTAGAAATGTAGCAGATTTGGACTTTGCAAAATATGGCGCACAAATTGTTTTAGAGTGTACCGGTGCACACTTAACTATGGAAAAATGTCAAGGATTTTTAGATCATGGGGTGCAAAAAGTCATCATGAGTGCACCTGCAAAAGATAAAACTCCAACCTATGTTTTAGGAGTAAATGCACATGAATACAAAGGCGAAAATATCATCTCAAATGCAAGTTGTACCACCAACTGCCTAGGACCAATTTGTAGAGTTTTGCAAGATAATTTTGGCATAGAAAAAGGTTTAATGACTACTATACATGCTTACACCAATGGTCAAAGTATTATTGATGCAAAAGCAAGAGATAAAAGAAGATCACGCGCTGCTGCACAAAATATCATCCCTACTTCTACCGGTGCAGCAAAAGCTATGAAGCTTGTTATGCCTGAACTTGATGGAAAATTACATGGTCAAAGCATGCGTGTGCCTGTAGCTGATGTATCAACTGTAGATTTAACTGCAACTTTAAAGAAAAAAGTAAGTAAAGAAGAAATCAATGAAGCCTTTAGAAAAGCAGCTGCTAGTAATTTAAAAGGCATATTATTAGTTGATGATGAAGAAAGAGTTTCAAGTGATTTTATAACTTGTTCTTATGGTGCAATTGTAGCAAGTGATTTAACTCAAGTAATTTGTGATGATTTTGTTAAAGTGGTTGCTTGGTATGATAATGAATGGGGTTATTCTTCTCGTTTAGTAGATATGGCAGTATTTATAGCAAAGGCTTAAGATGAGTAGTATTTTATCGATTAAAGATATTGATCTTGCAAAGAAAAAAGTATTTATAAGATGTGATTTTAATGTTCCTCAAGATGAGTTTTTAAATATCACCGACGATCGTCGTATTCGCTCGGCCATCCCTACTATAAGGTATTGTTTAGATAATGGCTGTGCAGTTATTTTAGCTTCACATTTAGGGCGTCCAAAAGAAATAGCTTCAAAATACTCTTTAGAACCAGTTGCAAAAAGACTTGCACGCTTAATGGCTAAAGAAGTCATCATGGCTAAAGATGTTATAGGTGAAGATGCAAAGAAAAAAGCTAGCGAATTAAAATCAAGTGAAATTTTGCTTTTAGAAAATTTACGCTTTGAAAAGGGTGAAACTAAGAATGATGAAAATTTAGCCAAAGAACTTGCTTCTATGGCTGATGTTTATATTAATGATGCTTTTGGGGTTTGTCATAGAGCCCATGCTAGCGTTGAAGCTATTACAAAATACTTTGATAATACAAACAAGGGTGCGGGATTTTTACTCCAAAAAGAAATTGAGTTTGCAAGCAATCTTATCAAACACCCTGCGCGTCCTTTTGTGGCCGTAGTAGGTGGTTCTAAAGTAAGTGGGAAATTACAAGCTTTGACTAACTTACTTCCAAAAGTAGATAAATTAATCATAGGTGGAGGTATGGCCTTTACTTTCTTAAAAGCTCAAGGTTATGATATAGGAAATTCTCTTTTAGAAGAAGATTTAATTGAAGAAGCAAATAAAATCTTACTCAAAGGTAAAAATCTAGGTGTAAAAATTTATCTTCCTGTGGATATTACAGCAGCGCAAACTTGCTCTCAAGAGGCAGTGATGAAATACACCCCTGTGCAAGAAATTCCTGCAGGTTGGATGGGACTTGATATAGGTCCTGCTAGCGTAAGATTATTTAAAGAGGCACTTTCTGATGCTCAAACTATATGGTGGAATGGGCCTATGGGGGTTTTTGAAATCGATAAATTCTCAAAAGGTAGCATTAAAATGAGCCATTATATTAGTGAATCTCACGCAACAACTGTAATAGGTGGTGGTGATACTGCTGATGTTGTAGCAAGAGCAGGTGATGCTGATGAGATGACTTTCATTTCAACCGGTGGTGGAGCATCATTAGAGCTTATAGAAGGAAAAGAACTTCCTGGTGTAAAACCTTTGACCATAAAGGATAATGAATGATTTTTGCAGCAAATTTAAAGTGTAATCATACAAGATCAAGCTTTGAACTTTATGCTCAAGAATTAAATCAAAATTTAAACAAAGAAGATGAAATTTTCATCTTCCCTCCTAGCATAGCTTTCTTAAAAGACAATTTTTCATTTCAGCAAGGCGCGCAGAATTTCTACCCTTGTGAAAATGGAGCATATACCGGAGAAATAGGTAAAATTCACTTAGAAGAATTTAATATCAAAAGCGTTTTAATAGGCCACTCTGAAAGGAGAGCTTTAAGTGAAAATGAAAGCTTTTTAAGGGCTAAATTTGACTTTGCAAAAAATCTTGATTTTAATATCATTTATTGCATAGGCGAAAGTTTAGAAACCAAAAATACTAATAAAAGCTTGGATTTTTTAAAAAAACAAATTGAAAATATTGATTTATCTTATAAAAAACTTATCATAGCTTATGAGCCTATTTATTCTATAGGCACAGGAGTTAGTGCTAATCTTGATGATATTAACACTATACTTAATTTTTTAAGAGAATTTAGCGAAGCTAAGCTTTTATATGGCGGAAGTGTTAATCAAAACAATATTAAAGAAATTTGTGCTTTAAAAAATTGCGATGGAGTGTTAATAGGTTCAGCTGCATTAAATGCAAGTGATTTTTTAAATATGATACAAACAACCAAAGGTTAAAAAATGTCTTTAAGCAATGAAGAATTAAAAAGCATATTAGAGCATAAAATCGCTCTATTAGAAAACTCGCACAAAGAAGAGAAAAATATCTCATTAGAAGCTGTAAATTCCATCATTAAAATTTTAGGTTTGCCAAATGATTTTGGCCCTTTAGCACATAGATATTTTCAACTTCACACCCCACCTAGTCTCATATGGCTTCATTTAAGTGAATGCACAGGGTGTAGTGAGAGTTTGCTTAGAACTTCATTGCCTGACTTTTTAGATCTGATTTTTGATTTCATTTCTTTAGAATATCATGAAACCTTTATGAGTGCAAGCGGACACCAAGCAGAATCGCATTTAGAGGAAGTTTTAGAAAAAAAAGATTTTCTTTTGGCCGTTGAAGGCGGGGTTTGTCCTATAGATCCTTTTTATCTAACTATAGGAGCACATGGTGAAAATGGATATGAAATTTTACAAAAATGTGCCAAAAATGCTAAAACAATCTTTGCTATGGGAACTTGCTCAAGCTATGGAGGAATTCAAGCTGCACATCCAAACCCTACCAAAAGCATAGGAATTTCCAAAGTCTTGAAAAAAAAAGTAATCAATATACCAGGTTGTCCTCCAAGTGATGTAAATATCATCGCAGCGCTTTGCTTTTATATATTATTTGAACAAGACATGGCTTTAGATGAACAAAATAGACCTTTGGCTTTTTATGGTAAATGTTTGCATGATTTATGTGAAAGAAAAGCTAAATTTGAAGCAGGTAATTTTGCTCAAAGTTTTAACGATGAAAATATAAAACAAGGTTATTGTCTTTTTAAAGTAGGTTGTAAAGGACCTTATGCTTATAATAATTGCCCTAAGGTTAAATTTAACTCCAAAACCTCTTGGCCAGTAGCTGCAGGACATGGCTGTATTGCCTGTAGTGAAGAGAATTTTTGGGATGATTTTGGTTTTTATGAAAAACCTATGAGCAATAAATTTGCTTATAATAATTTTTCTATTATATTGGATAATAAAATAGTCCATAATAGCTCTAACAATGAGCTTAATTCAGATAATATTTTGTTAGATTTAGAAAACAATATTAGTGGAATTTTTTATCAAAATGACACAAAGATTAATTTTTTAGACTTTAGTTTTGAAACTAATCCTAAAGTTTTTTTAAATAATTTTGCAAAAACTAAAATGGCTATGACTTTAGTGCAAAATTACCAAGAGCAATTTAAAACATATTATAATTTTATACAAGAAAATTATAATAATGAAAGCAAAATTAGCAATAATATCTTAGATTTATTTTATTTTATATATCCTTTTATTAGCGGAAAAGAATTAAGCCATTTAGATGAGTTTTTAGATCTTGCTTTAGCTTATAAGTTCAAACATCCTAGCAAATTTGATTTTAAAACTACCATTAATGAACAAGCAAAGCTTGATATTTCTAAATCAATGCGTATGCCTTTGATTTATATTTTAGGTGGTTTAGATAAAGAAGCTATTGCTTTTGGATTGATTTTTTCTTTAAAAGAAAATTTAAAACAGGCTTTAAAAGCATGTAAAAATATACATAACAAAAAACAAATTTTAATACACTCAAATAATGAAAAAATACTAAAATTATTTTGGGATTTAACGAGTGTTTAAAGACTTAATGATAAAATATTTATCTCCCTAGTATTTGAAATTTGCAAAGCTTAAAAACTTTGCAAATTTATTTAAGATTTAGTTATTTTGACGATATAACTTTATCTTGATTTGAAAGGAACATTATGCAAATTTCTAGCTACAACTCTCAAAATTTTTCTATGGATATAAAAACAAAAAACGGCAATCATCTTTCTTTTTCTATGTACGATAAAAAAGAAGCAAAATTAGATAAAGATGGAAATTCAGCATCTTTGAGTTTAAGAAATCAATTTGGTTTTTCGTTTTCATATAGTGGCACAAAACTTTCGCAAGAAGAAATTGAAGAAATTAAAGAAGCAGTAGCCAAAGTACAGCCTCAAATTGATGAATTTATGAAAAACTCAAGAGTAGGAACCTTAAAGCCAAAAGAGCTTATCACCACTGCGATGAAAATTGGCGATGCTCTGCCTATACCAAAAAATGAAGAGCATAAAAAAGCAACCTTGCATGAGTTATTTAATATTATGGATAAAAGTTTAAATAAAGAAATGACAAAAACTGATCTTGAAGATATTAAAAAACAGATTTTCCAAGATAGTGCTAAATTATTAGAAGAAATTTGGAAGCAATATAATAATCAAGAAAAGAAAAAAGAAGAAGAAAATAATAAAGAATTTGGATTTTACGCTTAAGAAGGAAAATAAATGCAAGTAAAAGATATTTTAAAAAGCATGCTAGAACTCCAGCAAAAATTAAATGATGATACTAATGGTATAGGATGGGAAAATGGCTATACCAAAGAAGGTAAATTAATTAGCTTTAGAAGATGCATTTATATGGAGTGTGCTGAACTTATTGATTCTTTTGCTTGGAAGCATTGGAAAAGTATACACACTCCTGCAAACTGGGATAATGTATGTATTGAAATAGTAGATATATGGCATTTTATCTTGAGTTTAATTTTAGAAGAATACAAAGAAAAACAAATTAATGATAAAAATTTCATAGCAGAAGAAGTTTCTTCTGTAAGTTTTTTTGATGATTTTTGCAAAGAAACTTCTAATCCAAATGAAGCAGATATTTATGGAATTTTAAATGATATTGAGCTTATTATCCATAAATGCAGTGGATTTGATTATGATTTAGGTGAGCTTTTAAGTGTCTATTTTATTCTAGCTAGAAAATGTGGCTTAAATTTCTTTAAACTTTACAAAACATATATTGGAAAAAATATTTTAAATCAATTCAGACAAGAAAATGGCTATAAAGAAGGCACATATAAAAAAACATGGAATGGTGTAGAAGATAATGAAGTTTTAAATCAAATTTTAAAAGAAACCTTAGATTATAAAGAAATTTACAAAAAACTTCAAAATTATTACGATGAATTAAAATGAATATTTTATATCTAAGCTTGCAAAATTTTTTTAGTAAACCTTTTTTAAAATTTTCTTTTTTGCCTTTTTTTGTTAGTTTAATTATTTTAGCCTTGCTTGTATTCTACACCTATGATATCTTTTTTTCTTATATTGAAGATGTCATTAGCGGAACTTTCATGGCTTGGTTTTTTAGCTTTTCCATAGTACAATTTTCACTTACATTTTTGAGTGCCATAGGTGGATTTTTCATAGTAGTTTTTGCCTCAGTATTTTTATCCATGCTAATTATTTCTTTTTTAACGCCTTATATAGTAAAAAAAATAAATCAAAAATACTACAACTATTTCATACAAAAAGAAGTAAATTCTTTAGAAGTTTTACTCAAAACATTTAAATTTATATTGACTTTTTGCGTATTATTTATAATCGCTACTTTTTTACTAATCATACCTTTTATAAGTATTGTGATTTATTATGGAGTTTTTTATTATTTATTTCATAAACTTTTACTCTTAGATGTATTAAGCAATGTCTTGGATAAAAATTCTTTTAATAATTTTTATAAGAACTCTTCACCTTTGAACTTTAAAATAAGTACTTTAATATTTTTTATTTTATCAAGCATTCCTTTACTTGGACTATTTTTACAAGTATTTTATGTAATTTTTTTAACTCATTTAAGTTACCAAAAGATCTTAAATTTAGAAGCTAAAAATAATGGATGAGAGAATTAAAAAATTCATTCATTCTCAAAAACTCTTAACCTTGAGCGTGCAAGATAATGATGAAATATATTGCGCAAGTTGCTATTATGCTTTTGATGATAAAAATCTTGCATTGATTTTTGCTAGCGAAGAACATACTAGACACATTCAGCTTTCTTATAAAAATCCAAAAGTAGGAGTTAATATAGCACTAGATACAAATATTATCAATCTTATTAAAGGAGTACAAATTAAAGCTATTTTTAGAAAAGCTACCGCAGAACAAGAAAAAATATATTATGAAAAATTTCCCTTTGCAAAACTTGCAAAAGCTTGTATTTTTGCTCTAAATATACAATGGGCAAAATATACTGATAATAAAATTCTACTTTCTAAAAAATTAGAATTTTTTATTTAAAAATATCCTAAAAATATAATATTTTTTAATAAAAATTAATTTTTTTATAATTTTTTAAATATTTTTTTAATAAAATAATACAAACTATCATAATCATAAAGTCAAATATTGACTTTATCAAGGAGAAAAAATGCTCTCTTCTATTAAGAAATACCTACTAGGTAATTTTTCCAACAAAATAGCTTTCTTAGTTTGTATTTTTGTTGTAGTTTTGCTATGTGTTTTGGGTTTTTTTAATTATGTTAAATCTAAATCCAATAGCCATACACTGTTAGTTCAGTTTCAACAAAAGGTTGCTTTTGATGTGAGTAAAAGATTTGATTTATACGCAAGCGATAGACGCAATGTGATCAATTCTTTAACAAAATACATCAAAGAAAATAAAAATAATCTAAATTCAACACAATATACTAGTTTATTAAATTCTATAGGAAATTCTTTGGGTTTTGATTTAACCTATGTGGGTTTTGAAGATGGAACTATATTTAGATCAAATGGCAATAATCAAACTCCAGAAAGTGGTTATGATCCTAGATCTAGAGGATGGTATAAAGAAGCTAAGGAAAAAAGAGAATTAATTGTCACAGATCCTTACATATCATCTAGTATGCAAAAACCAACCATTTCTTATGCTAGTCCTATTATAGACAATGGAGAAGTTATAGGTGTAGTTGCTGCTGATTATGATTTGAAAAAATTCTCAGAAGAAGTTTTGGCTATAGGTAAAACACCTTATTCACATGCTGCTGTTTTAGCTGATGATGGAACTTATCTTTTTCATACCGATTCTTCCAAAATCTTAACCTCAACTAATATTAGTAAAGATATTATTTCAAATTATTTCAAAACAACTGAAGGTGCAAACAAAAGTCTTTCTAGGGATATTTTCAAAATTCAAACTAAAGAAGAAGGGATCAAAGCTTTAATTTGTAATGGTAGTATCAATCCAAAATATACTATTTGCTCTATAGCTGATTATGATTTTTACAGCGATACAGCCAAACAAACATTGATGGAACAAATTATTATTTCCTTAATTGCTATTTTTATTACTTTGATTTTTATTAGAATAATCATTTCTTATAATCTTAAGCCAATTGCTATTATATCTTCGGGCTTGCATAATTTCTTTAACTACTTAAATCATAAAGACATTCATTCACACCCTATTAAACTAAAAACTCAAGATGAATTTGGGAAAATGGCTGATGAGATTAATGAAAATATTAATATTATCAAAGAGGCTTTAAGTAAAGATGCAAAAGCTATTGAAGAATCTGTAAATGTTGCTAGAAAAATAGAAACAGGTGAGCTTAATTTACACATTAGCTCTCATGCTAACAATCCACAAATTCAAGAACTCATAGATGTTTTAAATAAAATGCTTGATACTTTACAACAAAAAATTGGTAATAATTTAAACGAAATTCAAGCGGTATTTGATAGTTATAAACAATTAGATTTTACTGCAGCTATTAATACCCCAAAAGGCGATGTTGAAAAAGCAATCAATGCCCTTGGGAATGAAATTAAAAACATGCTTTCAAAATCACTAAACCAAGGTGAGTTATTAAATCAAAAAGCCGAAGCACTCAAACAAAGTATGCATGAACTTACAAATGATGCCACACATCAAACCTCATCATTACAAGAAAGTGCAAGAGCTTTAGAGCAAATGAATTCAACTATGAGTGAAATTTCTATCAAAGCACAAGATGTAGTTAAACAAAGTAATGATATTAAAAGTGTTACCACTATGATTTCAGATATTGCTGATCAAATTAATCTACTTGCATTAAATGCAGCTATTGAAGCAGCTCGTGCAGGAGAACATGGTAGAGGCTTTGCTGTTGTTGCTGATGAAGTTAGAAACTTAGCAGAAAGAACTCAAAAGTCTTTAGGTGAGATTGAAGCTAATACTAATATCTTAGCCCAGTCTATAAATGATATGGGCGAAGCTATAAAGGAAGAAGCTAATGATATTAGCCAAATTAATGAGTCAGTGGCTACTATAGAAAAACTTACACAACAAAATTCTCAAACAGCAATACATACAAATGCTATTGCAAATGAAGTAGATTCTTTAGCACAAGATATATTAAGTGAAACAAAAAAAAGAAAATTTTAAAGATGCCTTTTTGGCATCTAGATTTAAGAAAAAGAAGGTTTAATTTGTTCTAACCAAGCATCAATTCTACTTTCGGTTAAATCCTCATGGTTATCATTATCTAATGCAAGCCCTACAAATTTATCTCCTTCTACCGCATCACTTGATTCAAAAGTATAACCACCTGTAGAAACTGAACCTACTAAATTTGCACCTGCTGCTTTTAAAGCCTGAGCAAGTTTTCCCATAGCACTACAATATGTATCTGAGTAGCTTTCACTATCTCCCATACCAAAAACTGCAACGGTTTTTCCACTAAGATTTAAAGCTGAAAAATCAAAACTATCCCAATCATCTTGAAAATCTCCACTTCCCCAAGTAGAAGTTCCGCAGATTAATTTATCATAAGAATTGATTTTTTCTGCATTAATATCTGCAATATTTAACACATCTGAAATTCCTAATTTTTGAGCGATCATATTTGCCGCACCTTCAGTATTTCCCATAGAGCTACCATAAATTACTGCTACTGACATTTAACATCTCCTTAAAATTTGATTATTAATAGTATAGGGAACTAATTTTAGCAAAGTTTTGTTATTTTCACATAAATTATGTCTTATTTCTTTATGTTGAGTAAAATTTTTATTTCTTGGATACACAATATAAAATATTTCAAAAACATTTTTTTTGATAATTTGCAAAGCTAAATTTATATCCTTTTTATTATCTTCAAAAAAAGAAGGCATAATAGCCATTTTATCATTGATAATAATGATATTTTCTTGAATATCTACCCTAGCCTTTACATTGCTTTTACAAATTTTATCATACACAAAAGACTCAAAAGCCACCTGTGGATCTAAGATAAAATTTGATGACATAAACACATTTTGTATTAATCTAGCTAAAGCATATTTTGGCATCTTTGCTTCAAGCTGTAATTTATTTAAATTTCCTTCTTTATATGCTTTGATGATTTTATGAGAATATGGACAAAATTGTTTTATTTTACTAAATTTCAAAACCCTTTCTGTGATCATATTTTGGATTTTTAACTCAAAAATATTTCTTAAACTAGTAGCTTTTTTTGCATAAATATAAGGTATTTTTAGATCATTTTCCACCAAAGAATTATACAAATTCAAAAAAATAAAATTAATATTTTCTTGTTCTAAATCTCTAAATATTTTAGGTACCAAATCCTCTTTGTTATTAAAACCAAACATGTTATGCCTTCTTTGTACATTCATAAGTTTGATCAAGACCAAAAACCTTACAATATTCACAATATACACAACTCACACTGCGTTTAGCGCAAACCAAAGGTATATTGCGTTTTTTTGCCTCTGTTTTAATTTTTTTCATGGTGTTGTGATTTAAAAAACTAGTAAGCATAACTATGCATTCAGTATTTTGTGGAATGGGTTTTCTATTTACCCTATTTTCATTTCTAGCATCCCAATGCTCTATACTTTTTGCGCCTAAATTTGTCAAAACTGCCTTAATTGGAGTAATTTCATCTGCACCTATAACCAAAACTGACATTGAGCTTTCCTTTTATAAAAATGATAATTGTTATTATAATTTATAAAAGATAAATTTTAACTGATACTCAATATCAATTTTTAAAATTATGTATTATAGGTTTGATCAAAAATATCTGCATGTAAAATCTCTTCTAAAATCACTGTAGCATATGAACCTTTTTGCAAGAAAAATTCTAAAGTAAAATGAGCTTTTTCTTCATCATAATGACTTTTACAATCTTGCAAATAAGACCACATAAAGCGTCTTGAACCTTGCATTTTATCTTTAAACTCATATGCAAAAGAAAAAATCTCATCTTCTAATTTTTTAGCTAGACCTTCATTTGTTTCATAAGCTTTAGAGCCTATTAAAAGCCCCATAGAACTAATATCTTTTTGATTAAATCTTTCTACTTCACTTGGCAAATCTTCACATACAAAGCATTTACCAAAAGGATAATGCCCTAAAACTTCACCTTTTAAAAGCTTAAAAAACTGCTTTTGATTTTTTAAACTTTTGATTTCATCTTTATCTAAATCATAAATTTGTTTTATTTCTTTTTCACTAAAATCATTGATAAAATGTGATAATTCCACCCTTTTACTCAAATATCTGTTAAAAAGTTCGCTTTGAAAGGCAGAAATTAAAAATTCTTGCATTTTTTTATTTTTGATTTTTTTACCTTTTAAAATTTCTAGTCCTTGTAAAAAATTATCTTGAAATTTACCAAAACGCTGATATCCAAAATAATTAGCAAAACCTTGTTCTTGGATATTTTTGAAAGCTTGTTCTATTTTTAAAGCATCTACTTTTGAAACTTTTTTTAATCTTATAAAAAATGAATTTCCTTTTAAATGCCCTATTCTAAGTTTATTATCATGATAAAAACTTTCTAAAATTTTCATCTTATCATGTTTAAAATTTTTTAAGCCCTCTTCAAATTTTTTAGGCATAGAAATATATTGAAAAGTTAAGCCTTGTTTATCTTTTAAACCACTATAACCAAAATCTCTCATTTTAACACCGCTTTGCTCACTTAAAATTCTCAAAGCTTCACTGGTGCTTAGATCTTTTTTTTGTATATGTAAAATAAGATGTTCACCTTTACCACTAAATTCATACAAAGGCTTTTCTCTTACTACAAAATCATTACTATTTTTTGAAAAATACACATTTATCGGGCTGTGTTTTAAAGTATATAAGGGCTTAAAAATGATGTTCTCTTCCATAAAATTTATACCTTCCTGTTGTTGTTTTTGCAAAAATATTTAGTTTAATTCTATGTTTTTTAGCCATATTTTGTATAAATACTTTATGTTTTTTATCAAAAGCAAATAAAATTTCATACTCTTCTGCACTATTTAAGCTAAATTTATCTAATTTTTTAAGAAATTTTATACCAAGTTGATTTATAAAGAGCATTCTCGATAGATCCTTATTTAAACCATCTGAAATATCCATACTTACTCTGACTTTTTTTGCTATATCATAAAAAAATTTCTGCCTTAAATTTGGTTTTATAAAACGATGTTTAGAATGTAATTTTCCACCGCGAAATAGTATATTTAAACCTTTTAAACTCTCACCTAATTTCCCACTAAAAGCAAGCAAATCTCCCTTTTTTAAACCTTTTCTAAAAATAGCCCTTTTATTCACTTTAGAAATAATAGTTATACTAATATTAATTTTCCTATCTGCTATAGTATCTCCGCCTATAATTTGCACCCCAAATTCTTTTGCGCTATCTAGCAAGCCTTTTTGCAAAGCTTTAACTTGTTTCATTTCTAAACATTTTGGTAAAGAAAGCCCCAAAAGAGCGTATTTTGGTGTAGCATTCATAGCAATTGCATCAGAAATATTAACGAGCATAGCTTTTGCGCCAATTTGCTCTAAACTCATCCAAGATCGTTTAAAATGCACATCCTCACAAAATAAATCTTTAGAATAACAATATCCATCGATGATTGCTCCATCATCTCCGTTGATAGAATTTGCAAAAGCATTTATAATAAATTTTTCTTTATCCATGTGAATATTTTATACAAAAAGCTTTTAATTTTATATAATAATCAAATTTTTATAAGTTTAAAATGTATATAATCAAAAATAATACCAAGGATAAAAAATGCAAATAACTTTAAGAATTTTTCGTTTTGATAAAGATAGTGATTATTTAGCTTATTATAAACCATATGTTTATGATAGTAAAAATTTTAAAAGTGTTTATGATATTTTAAGTCAGATTAAAAAAGATGATATATATTTTGATTTTGAAGAAAATCCAGAAAGTTGTATTAAAGTTAATCAAGTTACCATTAGACAAAGAAGAGATTTAAGTAATATTATTGAAAGATTTGGAAAAGAACTCATCATAGAACCACTCGATACTAAAAGAGCTATTAAAGACTTAATCATGGATAAGAGTGATTTTTTAGAAAAACTTGAGCTTTTTAAAGGACTTATTGACATACATGATATAGAGCTTTACAAGCAATATGACTTTTTATATTATACAAGCGAAGTAAGAGAATTTCTACCTGAATATCTAGGAGATAGTTTCTTTATATTTGCCTATAAAATGCTACTTAAATATCCAGAAAAAACTCCACAATTTTTAAAATTGATAGCAGATGAAGAAAAAGGAATTTATTATCATACTAAATTCAAAAATTTTATTTCATCTAATGAGCTTGACTATGAATCTTACATCAAAGAATTAAAAGTTATGCTTGTAAAATCAGGTCTTGCAAGAAGTATTTTTTAAGGAATTAAAATGTATAAAATTTATACCAATAGCAATAATGATTTATTTTGTTATTTTGATATTATCAAAAATGTCTTAGATACAGTCGGTGTTGAAAGCACATTATGCGAAAAACCTTTGGGTAAAAATTATTTTATTATTGACTATGATCCTAAAGATATTTTAGATGAATATTCTAGAATGATGGATGAGAATAATATCTTAGCTTGCGAATATAGCTCTTATGAAATTATGAGTAAAATCGATAAGATTAAATACGCTCCAGAGTTTTTTTTAAAATACTTAAAAACAGAACACATTAAATATTTTTTTGATAAATTTAACATAGGTGTATATCAAGGATTTTCCCATGCTAATTGCTCTTTAGAACTTGCTAAGATTCTTAAAGCAAATATAATTGATTTTGAAAGAAAATATAAGAGTTGTGGCTATGGATTCTTAAGTTTAAATGCGCAATTAGCTTATAAAAGTGCAGCAGCAATCATTTTAGATGCTTATGATAGTGGTTGTGATTTTTTAGTTGTAGAAGATTTTTATTCTTTTTATATGTTTGATAAGTGTTCTAAAGAATTACAAGCAATTTCAAATAGAAATTTTGAAGATTTTTATATTTTAAGTTTCGCAGAGCTTGCAAATTTAGCTCTAGGTATAGTACCATACACTTTAAAAAAACACAAATTAAAAGTGAGTTTAGTCAATGAAAATCGCTCTTGAATGTAAGGATTTAATTTTAGAAAAAACTTTAGAAATTGCTTTAAAAGATTTTTTAGTTTTAAAAAAAGATTGTGATTTTTTAGTCTGTGATGAAAAAATCAACACACAAAAGCCACAATTTATCATCAACAAAAAATCAAATTTCTTAACTCACCCTTTTAACATAGAAGAGTTGCTATGTGCTTTAAATGATTTCAATGCAAGCTTGCAAAATATTGCCTATAAAATAGCAATGCGTGAGAAAAAAATTATGAATCAAAAATGTGAAGCCATTTTAGAACAACTACGCCAAGAAAGTCATGAAAAAATCGATGCAATATTTGATCTTTATAAAACAGAGTTAAAAAATCTTATCAAAGAAGAAAGCAATAATGCATAAAACACAAGAATATCAAAGCGTAAGAGATTTTTTAAAAAATTACAAAGAGGATAAAAAAACAAGCTCAAAAAAACAAGCTCAAAAAATTTACACCACCATAGAAAGTGGAATTTATAAGGGTAAAAAAATTTTACTTCCTAGCCTAGATACCACAAGAAGCACTAAAAGCATAGTAAAATCATGTGTTTTTAATGTTTTGCGTTTTTCTTTGCAAGATAAGGTTTTTATAGAGGCCTTTGGAGGAAGTGCTTTAATGGCATTAGAAGCAAGAAGCAATGGTTGTTTAAAAAGTTATGCCATAGAAAAAGATAAAAAGGCTTATGAAATAGCTTTAAAAAACGCTTCTGGTGTTGATCAAAATACTCTTTGTTTTAATGATGATACTTTTAAAAAAACTCCTCAAATTATTCAAAATTCCAAAGAAGATATTATTTTATATCTTGATCCTCCATTTGATATTAGAGAAGGTTTTTTTGATATTTATGAAAAAACTTTAAAATTGATAGAAAATATACAAAATTCAAATGTAAAAATCATTATCATTGAACACCACAGCACTTTTAAAACTCCAACTAAAATACAAGATTATGAGAAAACTAAAGAAAAAAAATTTGGCTCAACTACTCTAAGTTTTTACTCCTTTATATAAATTTGGAACTTTTTTTGCTTTAATTTTATGAAAATAGCATAGATTAAAGGAAGAATCGATGAGAATATTACTATTTTGCTTGGTATTAAATCTAAGCGTTTTTGCAGCTACTATTAAAGAACTTACTAATGTAGTAGGTGTTAGAGATAACCAACTTATAGGATATGGTTTGGTTGTTGGCTTAAACGGAAGTGGAGATGGTACAAGTAGTGAATTTACTCTACAATCTATTTCAAATATGCTTCAGGGTATGAATGTAAAAGTTAGCCCAGGCGATATAAAATCAAAAAATACAGCAGCAGTAATGGTAACAGCAAAGCTTCCTGCTTTTGCAAGAAGTGGGGATAAGCTTGATGTAAGTGTGGCTTCTTTAGGTGATGCAAAATCTTTACAAGGTGGAACCTTACTTATGACAGCTCTAAAAGGAGTTGATGGAGAGATTTATGCAGTAGCTCAAGGTTCATTAGCTATAGGTGGACTTAGCCCAAGACCGGGTGCAGCAGGAACACACTCAACCTCAGCAAATGTTATTAATGGCGCTGTAGTAGAAAGAGAAATTCCACAAAACTTTAGCCAAAGTGAAGATTTGATTTTAAGCTTAAAAGAAGCAGATTTTAAAACAGCTAATAATATAGAAAGAGTTTTAAATACTATTTTTGACACAGATATAGCAAAAGCTTTAGATTCTAGAACTATAAAATTAACAAAACCTGAAGAATTTTCTCATGTTGAATTTATGGCAAGAGTATTAGAACAAGATATAGCTTATACCCCAGAAAGCAAAGTGATTATTGATGAAAGAACAGGAACTATCGTAGCGGGAGTAAATATAGAAGTTGAACCTATATTAATTACTCATAAAGATATTACTATAAAAATTGATCCAAACAATACCGTAGCTTTAGGACAAAATGAAATTGATATGAAAGATGGTGGTATTTTAGACCCTGTATCTAATACTTTAAAAATCACAAACAATAAAACAACAGTGGCAAACATAGCTAGAATGTTAAATAAACTTGGAGCAGCACCAAATGATATCATAGCTATTATGCAAAATCTAAAAAGAGCTGGTGCAATCAGTGCTGAATTAGAGGTGATATGATGAGAGTTGATAATTATTTAGCGAGCAAAAATTACAGCAGTGAGCTTTATGAAAACATTACCAAGCATAATAATAGCTATAAGGCTGCTAAAAACTATGCAGATAGTGCTTTTAAAAATGATTTAACTCATATACAAGCATTAAATGATGAAGATAAAGCTTTAAAAGAACAAACCGATGCTTTTGAAGCTTTCTTAATCAAAAGTGTTTTGGATATTTCTTTAAAACAAGAAAATTCTTTATTTGGAAAAGATGCAAGTGATGAAATTTATTCATCTATGTATAATGATACTATGAGTAAAGCATTAAGTGGTGGTTTAGGTTTTTCAAAATTATTATTTGATTATTTAAAAGAAAGGCGTTAAGTTATTTTTTTAAGTGTCGATATGGTTCTTAGAGTTTTTCAATAGAACTGGAGGCTTAAAATGATAAACCCTATACATCAAAGCTATGTGGCTCAAGTTGCTACTAGCGATATAAATAAAACAGAAAACAAAGAAAATAACAAGGCAAAAGAAACTCAAAAGGTAGAAGAAAATAAGGCATCTTTTATTGCTTCACAAATAAAGAATGGCGAGTATAAAATAGACTTGCAAGCCACTTCAAAAGCAATAGTAGATTCTTTATTATAATTTTTATCCTTTTTTGGGTTAGTGCCTAAGAAAGGATAAAAAATGGTTAAACAACACTTAGACAAAACAAATTCTATTTTAGAAAAACTCATCAATCTTACTTTAGAAGATATAGCTCAAATTCAAGCTGCTAATCACCAACATGTTAGCAAAAGCGTAGAAGAAAAAACTAAACTTGTAAATGATTTTCAAATTGCTAAAAAAAATCTTGATAAGGCTTTAGTAGAGCTTAGCAATCAAGGAAACAATAAGGGTTTAGACGAACTTTTAGATGATGAAGATAAAGAAAAACTTGCTCTTTTAAAGCAAAATTTAAACACCTTACATCAAAAAAATAAAGAATATGCTAAATTGGCTCTTATTATTAAAAATTTTTACGACAATCTTTTAAATACAATGTTTGAACAAAATGGAACAAATAATGCTTATGGGGATAATAAGACAATTCCAGATTCATTATTTAAGATCAATGTTTAAAGGCTAAGTCATGGGAATTTTTGATAGTTTATATACAGGGGTTAGTGGTATAAGAGCTGCTGAACTTCAAATCAATACTACAGGTAACAATATCTCTAATGCAAATGCAGTATTTTATACTAGACAAAGAGCGGTGCAAAGTTCAGGTATGTCTCTTGATAGAGGTGGCTTACACCTAGGAACAGGTACGCAAATTGATACTATTAAAAGATTACATGATGAGCATTCTTATTATGAGCTAAAAAACGCCACTACTCAACAAAACTATACAAATTATTTAGGACAAATTTTACAAGAAGCAAGTCAAAGATTTCCTGATATGCAAGGAACTGGTATTTTACAAGATTATAAAAATTACTATGATGCGTGGAATAACTTTGCTTCCAACCCAAGCGATGGGGCAAGTAAAATAGATCTTGTTAATAGTGCAAACACATTAGCTCAGAACATACAAAAAACATTACAAGATCTTAGCAAAATGCAACAAACCGTTAATGAGCAAATTCAACAAACCGTAGATGAGATTAATAACATTGGTCAAGAAATTGCAAATATTAATAAACAACTTGAAAATGAAGAAGTTTTACCTACCGATAATGCAAATCAACTAAGAGACAAAAGAGATGAGCTCGAACTTAGACTTTCAAAGTTAGTTAATGCCGTTGCTTGGAAAGGAACAAGCTCTCAAGATAGTACTTTAGAATCTACCATGACTGATTCTGGAAGATATTATGATTTAAGTATTCAAGGTTTTAGTATAGTAAATGGCTCTAGCTTTCACCCTTTAAAATTAGATAATAACAACCCTAATGGTTTTTATCAAATTTATTATGAAGTAAATGATGAAAACCGCTATGATTTAACAAGCAAAATTTCAGGTGGGCAGCTTGGTGCTCAACTTGATCTTAGAGGTAGAAATTATGATGGCAATCATGATACTTACAGCGATGGAAAATTACAAGAGTATAAAGATATGCTCAATACCTTTACAAAAACACTCATAACTCAAACTAATAACGTCTATGCTCAAGCAGCAACCGATAAAGTAAATTCAGATGATTTAAAAGGTTTAAAATCTGATACTTCTTTAATGAGTTATGATAAAAACATCCAAGCAGGAAGCTTTGACATCACAGTTTATGATGAAAAAGGTAATGCAGTAGCTACTAGAACTATAAAAATAGATGTCAATACCACTATAGAAGATGTTATTAAACAAATCAATGCAGATATTGATGATAATAAAAATGGTCAAGGTGGTGATGATTTAAATGATTATTTTCAAGCCTTTTATCATTATGATGGAAAAAGTGATAGTGGAAATTTCCAAATCAATGGCTTAAAAAAAGGTTATAAAATAGCTTTTAAAGACAATGGCACAAATTTCCCAGGTGCTTTAAATGTATCTTCATTTTTTAATGGTCAAGATGCAAGTAGCATTAATGTAAATTCAAGCATTAGAAATGATCCAAATAGCTTAAAAGCAAGTTCAAACGGAGTTGATGGAAATAACGATGTAGCTAATGCTATGTTGCAACTTCAAAATCAAAAAGTAAATTTTTATAATAAAGATGGTACAGTAGATACTATGACTTTAGATGGATATTATAGAAAATTTACAGGCCAAATTGCTTCAGATGCTGAAAGCAATGGCTTTGCGCATGCGACTAATATGACGGTATTTAATACAGCTTATGCAGAATACCAATCAAAAAGTGGCGTAAATACCAATGAAGAATTAGCAGCACTCATACAATATCAAGCAAGTTATGGCGCTGCAGCTAAAATCGTAACTACCGTTGACCAAATGCTTGAAACCTTGCTTGGTTTAAAATCTTAATGCAAATTAAAGCTCTTTTAGATGAAGCAATTTTAAGCAAAAACACTCAAAAAGAGCTTTTTTCTCATCCTGATCCTTTGCAAATTGCAAGTGTTTATAAAGATGAAAATATAGCCTTGCTTTGTGCTTTATTTGCCTATGGGAATGCTAAAAATATTGTAAATTTTTTAAATAAACTTGATTTTTCCTTGCTTGAGAAAAGCGATGAGATTATTAAAAAAGAATGTAAAAATCTAAAATACCGCTTTCAAAACTCTCAAGATATAGCTCAAATTTTTATCACACTCAAGCGCTTAAAAAATGAAGATAGTATAGAAAATATTTTTACCAAAACTTATCAAAAAGAGCAAAACATAACACAAGCAATAAAAGCTTTCATAGAAACAATTTACAAGCTTAATCCTTACAAAAGTTATGGTTATGAATTTTTCTTTTCAAAAGAATTTAACCTTCCAAAAGGTCCTTTAAAAAGATATAATATGTATCTTAGGTGGATGGTAAGAAAAGATGAATTAGATTTAGGTTTGTTTAAAAATATCGATAAAAAAGACTTACTCATACCCTTAGATACTCATACTCATAAAGTTTCATTAAAACTTAAGCTTTTAAAGCGTAAGATTTATGATTTTAAAAGTGTTTTAGAACTTACGCAAAGTCTTAAAAAATTCGATCCTACTGATCCTATAAAATATGATTTTGCTCTATATAGAATCGGACAAAACAAGGAAAGCTTATGGAGCTTGAATTAACTTATTATGTGATTTTATTCTTTGTTGCTGCTTTTGCAGGCTGTGTTGATGCGATTGTAGGTGGTGGTGGGCTTATTACCATACCTGCTTTATTTGCTTGTGGTATTCCTCCTCATTTAGCCCTAGCTACTAATAAACTTCAAAGTACCTTTGGATCACTCACTGCGGTTTTAGCTTATAGAAAATCTATGCATATAGAAAAGATAGCCTTGGGAATTTTATTTACTGCTATTGGTGCAGCCATTGGAACTTATGCAGTCTTACTAATAGATCAAAATGCTGTTAAAATCATTGTATTAATTTGCCTTGTTTTAATCTTTTTTTACACTATTTTCAAGCCTGATTTAGGCCATGTACATAATAAAGCTAAAATGAGCACTACAAGCTTTCAAATCATCTTTGGCTTGCTACTTGGTTTTTATGATGGTTTTTTAGGACCTGGTACTGGATCTTTTTGGATTTTTGCTTGCGTGATATTTCTTGGTTTTAGCATGAAAAGTGCAAGCATTAATACTAAAATCTTAAATTTTACTAGTAATATAGTAGCTTTAGGGGTATTTTTATACTCTTATGAGGTGCTTTGGAAAGTTGGTATTTTAATGGGTATAGGCCAAATTTTAGGTGCTTTTATAGGATCAAAACTAGTCTTAAAAACGCAAGGAACTTTTATCAAAAAACTCTTTTTGATTATGGTTGCTTTAACTATAGCTAAGGTTGCTTATGATTATCTTGCTTAAATTTCTTGACTAATTTGCCACATAGGTAAAAATACACCCAAGGCTAAAACTAAAATCAAACTCGCCATAAAAATTGTCATCAAAGGCTCCAAAACACTCAAAAGCTTTTGAGTATAATTTTCTTTTTTATACTCATAAAACAAAGCAAGCTCATAAGTACTTTCATCTAATTTAGAACTTTTTAAAGCTAAATTTAACATTCTTATCACAAAAGGCTCAAAAAGCTTTGTGTTAGAAAAAGCTTGAGCTAAATCAAGTCCTGATTCAAATGAAGTCTTTATAATAAACATTTTGTTTTTAAAGAATTGATTTTCTATACCTTCACAAGCAAGTTCAAAAGCTCTTTTTATATCCACCCCTGCTTTTAATAAATATGAAAAAATTAAGAAAAAACAAAATTTATCTTGATAAAATATTATTTTTCCAAAAATGGGAGAATAAAAAAGAATTCTATGAAAAAACAAAGACTTCCTAAAAGAATAAGTAAGTATTATAAAAAATCCTATATTTAATAAAATAATCATATAAAAATGACTAAAAAAATCAGCTATAATAAAAAGAATTTGAGTGATTTTTGGCAAATCCAATTCAAGTTGTAAAAATAAAGTTTTAAATTCAGGCAAAACTAAAGTTATAAGAATAAAAAAAGCAAAAATAATACACATAAAAACGAAAAGTGGATAAGCTATAGCCTTTTTTAACTGCTTAAAACTATGAAGATTTTTTTCTTTTAAACTAATAATAATATCAAGAGCCTTATGTAAATCTTCTCTGCCATCACAAATTTTTAAAATAGCACATTCTCTAGAATTTAAAATATCTTTAAAGGCTTCATTATAAGAACTTCCATTATTGAGTTTATTATAAATTGTATTAAAAATTTTAATATTTTGTTTTTCATAGCTTGATTTTAAAAATTCTAAAATTGCTTCCTGTAAGCTTAATCCTGCCTTTAAGATCATATTTAAATCCTTAAGAATGAAAATAAGCTCTTCTTCTTTGATTTTATGTTTTATCGGTTTGAAATATTCTTCAACACTAATAATATTTACAAATGACTTTAACGCAAAATTTCTAGCTTCATATAAATTTCTAGCCCTTATTATATATTGTTTTTGCTCTTTATTTAATACATAAAAAATAACAAATTTTTTCAAAAACTAATCTTTCTTAACTCATCTATACTTGTTAAGCCAAGTTTCGCCTTTTCTAAAGCATCCATACCTAAAGTCAAAAAACCTTTTTTTAAAGCGTATGCTGAAATATTTTCATAATTTTCATTATTTTCTATCATATTTTTTAAATTATGATCTAAAAATAAAAATTCAGCTACCATCAAACGCCCTTTATATCCACTATACATACACTCAACACAACCTTTTGCTTTGTAAAATTTTCCTTCAAAAACTTGATTTTGAAAGTAAAATTTTTCCTTGTTAGGTTCTTTACATTCACATAGTTTTCTTACTAATCGTTGAGCTATAATTAAATTAAGAGAATGAGCTATTAAGTATTCTCTTGCACCCATATGCTTCATTCTAAAAATAGCTTCTATAGCGCCATTAGTGTGTAGGGTACTTAAAACTAAATGTCCACTTAAAGAAGCTTTTAAAACTATATCCAAACTCTCCTCATCTCTAATTTCACCTATCATAATCACATCAGGATCGTGTCTTAAAACTGCTCTTAAAGCTTTATGAAAATCAAATCCAGCTTTAGAATTTAAAAGAATTTGTTGAGCATATTTAAGTTTATATTCTATAGGATCTTCTAGAGTGATGATTTTTTTACTTTGTTCAATTTCATTTAAAATAGCATGCATAAAAGTACTTTTACCACTCCCTGTTGGCCCACAAAACAAAATCAGACCATAAGGTGCATTCGTGTGTATTTTCAGCTGAATTAAATTTTCTTCTTTGATAAAAAGTTTATCAAGTTTTAAAACATATCCATCTTGTTTTAAAATTCTAAACACTATGCTTTGTCCAAATAATAAAGGCATAATTGAAACTCTAAAATCATATTTTTGCTCTAAAATGATTTTAGAAAAACTCCCATCTTGAGCTTGTCTTTGTTCAGCTACATTAAGCAAAGCAATAATTTTTACATGCATCAATAAGGCTTGGTATGATTTTGCATCAAAACTATGTATATATTTTAACTTTCCATCTATTCTAAATCTTACATATACTTCATTTTCTAAAGGCTCTAAATGGATATCACTTGCTCTTAAAAAACAAGCATAAGTTAAAATTAAATTCAAAAACTGCTCTAATAAAAATTCATCTTTATTTTCATCACTTTTCAAACTAAGCTCTAATCTATTAAGATGATTTTGAAATTTAATTAAAAATTTAACCCTTTCTAGCAAAAATTCAAATTGTGTAAAAACACAAAGAAAAATCTTGATAGTTTTAAAACGATATAAATTTTGTATTTTTTCCAAAACATTCTCTTCCAATGGTTTAAAGGAAGCTATATGGATTTTTTCATCATCTTCATAAAAACAAAAAATATCATGTTGTTCTATTAAAGAAAAAGGCAAGATGTGAAGATATTTTTCAAAATCAAAAGTTTGATTTAAATTTAAAAATTCCATTTTATATTGAGAAGCAATTTCTTTTAAAGAATACTCACTTAAGTTTTTTAATTTTTGATGTGTATCACTCAAAATAAATCTCCAAAAGCTTTTCGTATTCTTTTTTAGCTATTAAAGCATCTTCATATCTTCCGAGTTTTATTTTAGCATTAATAAAAACAAGCCAAGCTTCTTTTTGCAATAAATCAAAATCATTGGCTTCCATAGCCCAAAAAACTGCTTGTTTGTATTCTTTATTTTGATAAAAATATTTTGCTAAATTTAAAGCATTTTCATAGTTTGGTTGATTAATGAATTTTTCATAAAATATGTTTTGATCAAAACTATTGTTTTGAATTTCTATAGCATTTAAAAAAGAAAAACATATTAAGATTTTAAAACATATCATCTTCATACTGAAAACCTAGGTCTTTTAAACTTAAAATTTTATTATTAGTTTTTACTAAACTTGGTTTGATAATAAAAACTATTTCGCTAATATCTTCATAATTTTGTTTTCCTTGAAATAAAGCTCCAAAAAGTGGAATTTTAGATAAAATGCTTATTTCATTATGATTATTAATGGTATTTTTACTAATCAATCCGCCTAAAATTAAAGTTTGCCCATCATCAACTTCAACTACAGTAGAAAGCTTTTTTTGTATAGTATCTGGCGCTATATTTCTTGGTTTGCTTTGTCTATGATTATCAAAACTATATTTAAAATCACTCAAGCTTGGATTAATCCTAAGCATAATTTTATGATCATCTGAAATCTCAGGCAATATATTAAGTAAAATTCCTACAAAAATAGAATAATTATTATATATTTCACTAACTATTGTACCATTTTCTGTTCCTTTAGAACTTTCTTTTACTTGATAATTTATTGTATCGCCTATAGAAATAATAGCTTGCTGATTGTTTAAAGCCATAAGTTTTGGGTTAGAAAGTATAGTTGTTTTACCATTTTCTTGTAATAAATTTAAAATAGCTTTGGTTTCAATATTTGCTTTTAAGTTAATATTTCTAACACCATCTTTATTAATTATAAAATCATTATCATCACCATTAAGTTTAAAAGCAAGTTCTTGCCAATTAATTCCACTTGAATGATTTTTGTTTAAATGCACAGCAACAATACTTACATCAATTAAAACTTGTTTTTTAAGTCTTTTATTTAAGTCATCTAAATATTTTCCAACTCTTGCAAGTTCATATGGAGTTGCATTTAAAGTAATAATTCCTGCATTAGTATTGACAATAGGTTTAGTTGTATTTTCATCCAACAAAGCTTGAATTTCTTCTGAAATTTTCTCCCAAAAATCAAATTTATCAGTACTAATAACTAAATTATCTACTTCCTTATAATTATCATAATCTCCTTGTTTTGGTCTAGAATCCACTGAAGCTTTAGTAATACTTTGTCCTTCTCTAATAGAACTTATATAATGCACTTTAAAAGTTTTAACTTGTTTTCCATAAATTTTTAAAGCATTTTTATCGTATTCATAAGCAAGATTGTTTTCCACCAATAAAAGCTTAAAAATCTCTCTTAAAGACATTTTCTTTATATGTAAATAATTTTGAGCATGCATTAATTTTTCTTGAGCAAAAATATCTTTAATAATAATACTAAAATCACACTCTCTTCCGAGTTCATTTAAAATTTCAAGCAAAGAAGTTTTGTTTTCTACTCTTATATTAAAAAAATGCTGATTACACTGCATGGCAAATACATTTGTAAAAAACAAAAAATTAATACATAAAAATACTATTTTTTTCATACAAATTTAAAACCATTATTTTTTCTTCCTTTTTTAATACAACTTGAGAATTTCTAATTTCAACTATTTTAAAACCATCAATATAATCATTTAAAGCATACCACTTATCATTAATCTTAATCTTATTTGAAACAATAGCTTGCAAAGAAAAATTAGATTTTATATTTGTAGTCTTTTTAAAAAAAGGATCTTGAATTGAAATTAAATTATCAACATAACAATTTTGATTTAAAAATGGATAATTAACACCAAAAGCATTAATTACCCATAAAACAAGAATAAAAATTCGAAACAAAATTAATTTTCATTGCTAAAATCAGCACTTGCTAAACGCTTAAGCTGTCTGTAACGACGTTGTGCCTCTGCTTTATTTTTTTCAAATAATTCTTTTGCTTGCTCAGGATTTGATTTTTTCAAAGAATTATAACGAACTTCATTCATTAAAAAGCTTTCATATAAATCCCAATCAGGTTCTTTTGAAGAAATTGTTAAAGGATTTTTACCTTCAGCTTCTAAACGCGGATCATAAATATAAGTTGGCCAATATCCACATTTTGTAGCTAACTCTGCTTGATTTCCTGAATTTCCAAGTCCACCTTTAATACCATGAGCTATACAAGGAGAATAAGCAATAATCAAAGAAGGTCCATCATAAGCTTCTGCCGCCATTACAGCTTTTAACAATTGTGCATAATTTGCATTAGAATTTACTTGAGCCACAAAAATATAACCATAAGTCATAGCAATTTGACCAAGATCTTTTTTCTGTACTGGCTTACCTGCTGCAGCAAACTGTGCTACTGAACCCGTTCTTGAAGATTTTGAGCTCTGACCGCCTGTGTTAGAATACACTTCAGTATCAAGCACTAAAATATTTACATTCTCACCGCTTGCCAAAACATGATCAAGTCCACCATAACCTATATCATAAGCCCAGCCATCACCACCAAAAATCCAATGTGATTTTTTACTTAAATAGCTTTTAAGTTCTAAAATATCATTAACTGCTTTGATTTGCTTATTTTCTTCTAACAATGGAACTAATTTATCTCTTAATTCCAAAGAAACTTTAGAATCTTCTTTATTTGCAATCCACTCTTTATATAATGCAGAAAGTGCGTTAGGTACTTCTTGCATACTTTCATTCATTATGTGTTCTATTTTATGTCTTGTAGTTTCAGTTGCTATTTTCATACCAAGACCAAATTCAGCATTATCTTCAAATAAAGAATTGCCCCAAGCAGGTCCATGACCATTTTTATTGCTTTTTCTATATGGAGTTGAAGGAGCTGAGCCACCATAAATAGAACTACAACCCGTTGCATTAGCAACAATCATTTTTTCACCAAATAATCTAGTAATTAAAGTAATATAAGGAGTTTCTCCACACCCTGGACATGCTCCATGAAATTCAAATAAAGGTTGAGCAAATTGGATGCCTTTGGTATTTTCTCTATTTAAAATATTATCTTTATAACTTACTTTTTTGAATAAATAATCTGCATTTTCTTGCTCACCATGATCAAGCTCTTCACCTAGTGGTACCATCACTAAAGATTTTTCTTTGGTAGGACACTCATGCACACAAAGCTCACAACCTGTACAATCAAGCGGCGAAACTTGAATTTTGAAATTTAATTTTTGTTCTTTCACGCCTTTTGCATTTAAGCTGTGCTCTTTTACACCTGATGGAGCATTGTTTAATTCTTCTTCATCAATCAAGAAAGGTCTGATAACTGCATGAGGGCATACTGAAGCACATTGATTACACTGAATACAATTAGTTTCTATCCATCTTGGCACCATAACACCAACGCCTCTTTTTTCATACTCAGTAGTACCATGCTCAAAACTACCATCTTCATAGCCCAAAAATGCCGAAACTGGTAAATCATCACCCTTAGCTGCATTCATAGGTTTTGCGATTTTTTCAACAAACTCAGTACCTTTATAAGCTATAGTTTCTTCTTTTGCTTCATTAGCTAAATTTACCCAAGAAGGATCAATATCAACTTTTACAAGTCCATCTGCACCTACATCAATAGCTTTATAATTCATTTCAACTATAGCATCACCTTTTTTACTATATGATTTATAAGCTAATTCTTTCATATATTTTTGCGCATCTTCAAAAGGAATGATATTAGCAAGTTTGAAAAATGCTGATTGCATAATCGTGTTTGTTCTACTACCTAGTCCTATCTCTCTAGCAAGTTTTGTAGCATTAATGATATAAAAATTAATTTCCTTTTGTGCTAAAACTCTTTTTACTGCATTTGGAATTTTTTCAATAGTTTCTTGCGCACTCCAAATACTATTTAAAAGGAAAGTTCCTCCTTTTCTAATACCTGCTAAAACATCATAAATTTCTAAATACGCAGCCACTGAGCATGCTACGAAATGTGGCGTAGAAACTAAATAAGTTGAAGTAATAGGTTTTTTAGAAAATCTTAAATGGCTTCTTGTATAACCACCTGATTTTTTAGAATCATAAGCAAAATAAGCTTGCGCGTAAAAATCTGTTTTATCTCCTATAATTTTAATAGAGTTTTTATTTGCACCTACAGTGCCATCGGCACCAAGTCCATAAAATAAACACTCTATAGTACTTTCATCACCCAAAGAAATTTTCTCTCCCACAGGCAATGAGGTAAAGGTTACATCATCATTAATTCCTATGGTAAAACCATCTTTTGGATTTGCTTGATTTAGATTTTCAAATACAGCTAAAAGTTGGGCAGGATCAACATCTTTTGAAGAAAGTCCATATCTACCACCAACGATTAAAGGTGCTTTTTCCTTTCCATAGTATGCGCTTTTTAAATCTAAATAAAGTGGCTCTCCTAAACTTCCTGGCTCTTTAGTTCTATCTAAAACAGCTATTTTTTCAACACTTTGAGGCATTACATCAAATAAATATTTTAAACTAAATGGTCTATATAAATGAACTTTTAAAACCCCTACTTTTTCACCTTTGCTATTCAAATAATCTACAACTTCTTTTAAAGCTTCAGTCACTGAACCCATTGCTACAACAACACGCGTTGCATTTTTATCCCCATAATACACAAAAGGTCTGTATTCTCTTCCTGTAATTTTTGAAATTTCTTGCATATATTCATTAACAATATCAGGAACAGCTTCGTAATATTTATTTGCCAACTCTCTTGTTTGAAAATAAATATCATCATTTTGAGCCGTACCTCTTGTTTTTGGATTTTCTGGATTTAGACAGGAATTTCTAAATTCCAATAAAGCCTTACGATCCAGTAAGCGATCAAAATGTGCATAATCCATTACTTCAATTTTTTGGATTTCATGAGAGGTTCTAAAACCATCAAAAAAATGCATAAAAGGCACTCTACCTTTGATAGCTGCTAGGTGTGCAACACCTGCTAAATCCATACTTTCTTGCACAGAATGCGAACAAAGCATAGCAAAACCTGTTTGTCTTGCAGCATAAATATCTTGATGATCTCCAAAAATAGATAGCGCTTGAGATGCTAAAGCTCTAGCTGCCACATGAATTACTCCAGGTAAAAGTTGACCTGCAATTTTATACATATTTGGTATTTTTAACAAAAGTCCTTGAGAAGCGGTATAAGTCGTGGTTAAAGAACCTGCTTGCAAAGACCCATGAACTGTCCCTGCTGCACCTGCTTCACTTTGCATTTCTACAACTTTAACTGGCACTCCAAAAAGATTTTTTTTGCCTTGAGAAGCCCATATGTCAGTATAATCAGCCATAGGAGAGCTTGGAGTGATAGGATAAATTCCAGCAACCTCTGTAAATGCATAAGCAGCGTAAGCTGCTGCTTCATTACCATCCATCGTTTTCATTATTTTACTCATTTAATCTATCCTTATAATTAAATAATTACTTAAAGTCAATAACTACTTTATCTTTAATTGTCTTAAACAATAATAAAAATTTTTTATTATTTATAGGTATAGAGTTTAAATGGGAAATTATCGGATATTTCTTATATATTTTATGGCTTCATAGGTATTTTTAAAAAGCGGAATTTCAAATTTAGCTAAACTTTCTTTACTTTCATAACCACTACTTACAGCCACAGGAATAATATTGGCATTTTGAGCAGCTTTTATATCTAAATGAGTATCACCTACCATAAAAGCATTTTCTTTGTTTTTAGAAAGTTTCTTCAAAGCTAATAAAATAGGCTCAGCATCTGGCTTTGGACAAGTTACATCGTCTCTACCTATAATAACTTTAAAATGCTCTCCTATACCTAAATGATCAAGTAAAGGTTTAGAAAATTTAGAACTTTTAGTCGTAACAACAGCTAAATCAGCAAATAAACTAGCCTCATATACACTTTCTTTTGCAAAAGGAAGTAAAGAAGTTTGTTCTATATAGATTTTTTGATATACATTTCTATAAGCATTAATATATTCACTTGTTTTCTCTTTTGTCACACCAAGCTTTTCAAAAGCTACATCCAAAGGAAAACCTATCAAAGCCTTAATAGCTTCATGATCTCTTAAAGGCTCATTAAAAGCTTTAAAAGCAGCATCAAATCCATCTAAAATGGCACTTGTAGAATCTATCAAAGTGCCATCTAAATCAAATAAAATTGTCTTTTTTAGCAAAGTTTATTCTTTAATAAAAAATTTTGCTTCAACGCGTCTATTTTGCGCACGACCTTCTTTGGTATCATTGCTTGCTTTTGGCTTTTCAAAACCATAGCCTTTAGTTACAATTTTTTCTTTAGCAACACCTGTTTTTTCAAGTTCCTTCGCTACGGCATTAGCACGCTCTAATGATAATTTTTGATTATAAGCCTTAGGACCTATACTATCTGTATGGCCTTCTAAAATAGTATAGTATTGAGGATTTTCTTCTAAGATCTTACCCACTTCTTGAATTTTTTGAGCAAATTCTGGATTTATATTAGTCTGATCAAAACCAAAATGTCCCTCAAGGGCTATTGTTTTTTCACAACCTATATGATCAAGCAAAGCACCTTTTCTTGGTTCTGAACATGTTTTATCGATTTGTTTTACTTGTGGCTTTTCTTCAATTTGTTTTGTTTCAACATTAGGAGTTTTTGGAGCTTTATTGCCAAAATAAAAACTTAAACCAACACTAGAAATTAAATTATGTTCGCCATTGTTGAATTTAATTTGATCTCTTGCTTCAAGTCTTAAAGCTAAATCTTCTCCAAGTGCGAATTTAAAACCCGCACCATATTGAGCAAACATACCACTTTTATTTTCATAAGCCCCATGACTTAAATACTCATAACCTGTTCCTAATAATCCATATAAATACACATGATTAGCTAAATCAATTCCTTTAATAGCATTCACATAAAATCTCGAAACACTAGTATTTGTATGTGTATTATCATTTGGATTATTATATTTTGCATTATCATAATACTCTAAACCAAGTTCAGCTTGATCTATCCATAAATCATCATAGTGATAGCCAAATCTTAAGCCAACTCCACCATAATTTTTAAGATCTAAATTTCCTTCTGGTGTTGTATAGTTAAAGGTCGGGGTTATTTCTATTTTGCTAGCATCAAAAGCAAATAAAAAACTAGCTAAACTAACTAAGCTTATAATTTTTTTCATAACAATCCTTATAAAATAAATTGAGCGATTATATAAAAAAGAAGATTAAAATAAAATAAGCCCCTTTGGGTAAGGGGCTTAAATTTACTACAAAAAGGAGGTTTCCCTGATCGGACCTTGGAATTATAAATATTTATTCTAAACAAAAAATCCTTTGATTTTAAATAAAATAAAAATATATGAAAAAAATATGATTTTTTAAAAAAATAGAGAAAATGGATCCAAAATGGATCCAAAAAATATTAGCGTTTAGAGAATTGTGGGCTTCTTCTTGCTTTTCTGCGACCGTATTTTTTACGCTCAACAGTTCTACTATCTCTAGTAAGAAGTCCTTTTGGTTTTAATAATGCTCTAAAATCTGCATCCATAGCAGCTAAAGCTCTTGAAATACCATGTCTTAAAGCTTCAGCTTGAGCACTGTAACCACCGCCTAAAGTTGTTGCTTTAATGTCCATAGAAGTTTCTTGTTTAGTTACTAATAAAGGCTGAACTACTTTTAATTTTATAGCTTCATGTCCGCCAAGCCAAGTATTTAAATCCATACCATTAACGATGATTTTACCACTACCAGCTTTTACCCAAACTTTAGCTACAGCGGTTTTTCTTTTACCTGTTGCGTATGTTGTTGCCATGATTATTTTCCTTTATTAGCAATTTGAGCAGTATGAGGATGTTCGCTACCTGCATAAATTTTTAATTTTTTAAGCATAGCTCTACCTAGGTTTGTTTTAGGTAGCATACCACGAACTGCTAATTTATATAATTTAACTGGATTTTTTTCTAATAAATCACCAAATTTTTCACTTTTTACGCTTCCAAAATACCCTGAATGTCTGTGATATAGTTTATCTTCTGCTTTATTTGCACCTGTGAAAACTGCTTTAGAAGCATTGATAATGATTACATAATCTCCACAGTCAACATTTGGAGTATAGCAAGGTTTATTTTTACCTCTTAAAATAGTCGCTACTTCTGTTAAAAGACGACCAAAACGCTTTCCTTCAGCGTCTAAAACGATCCATTCGCGTTTTACTTCGTTTGGCTTTGTTATCTTTGTCATCATCTTACCTTTGCCAAAAAATTTTTTAAAAATGAGATTATAATTATTTTAGCTTAATTAATACTTAATTTAAGAATATTTAAAGCTTATTCTTTTCCTAAAACCCAAAAATACATATCCATAATTTTCATATCCGGATAGTATATATTTTCATTGAATTTTAATTTTATTTTTGGAAATTCAAAACTACTTTTACATCTATCTATCAAGTCCATAATCCCCATATAACTATCTTTACAATATTGTATCGGTATCTTATTGTTGTTTATATTATACTTTTTTAACCCATTTACAAAAAATCTATCATAAGCAGGGGTGCAGCCAAAAATTCCTAACAAAATTTTTGTGATCAGTGTATTACTAATTTTGTTTTTATTATTTTTATCTTCTTTATTATTTTTATAGGGTGATAATTTTCTTTCTATAATTTCATTTGCTTTAATTATTTGACTCCAATCATGCTTATCCCATAAATCAATAGTCAACAACTCTTCTAACATTGTTTTATATATTTTATAATCATGGCGCAATAAAAAAGAAGAACCCCTATACATACCCCAACTAGCTAAATAAAAAGATAACATCAAAGAAGCATAATCATAATCAATATCTTTCCTATAGATATAAAAATATTCATAGCAATGCTCCCAAGATAAATATCGATGATTGTTTCCATTTTTTATTTCACCATAAAAAAGAGAAATATTACCATCAAATTGTTCTTTATCTATACTACACATATATTACCTCCACTTTATTTTTTAAAATATACACCAAAAAAGCCTTAGTGGAAGTCTTGGCTAAGATTTTTTCTATGGCTTCTTTGTAAAGCAAAACTTGCTTTTTATGCTCGTTTAAATTTAAACCCGTTTTATAGTCTATAATGATAGCTTCATTATCATCAAATGCAAGCATATCAAGTTGTTTTTGCTCACCTTTATAAGTGATGATTTGCTCTTTTAGTAGCTTTTTACCCGCTAAAAGCGCGTTAAAGCTCTCATCTTTTAAAAGCATAGTAAGTCTTTTAAAAAGCTCATTAAAACTTTCATCATCTAAGTAAAAACGATATTTTTTATACACCATTTGCTTGCAAAATTCAAAATTGCTTTTAGTGTTAAAATCAAAATATTGCAAAAACTCATGCAAAGCCAAACCAAAGTGTATTTGCGTGCTTGAAAGATAACTTTTTACTTTGACTTCTTGCAAATTTACCTTTTGAAATTCTTCAAAGTTTTCTATTTGTTCTAAATTTTCTAAAGGCTCATTTGTTTTAACAAGCTGTTCTTCTATAATGCCTATTTGTTTTTCTTCATAGTCTTGAAAATAGCTCTTAAAGGTTTTAAAACTCTCATCATTTTTTATAATAAAAAGAGAGTTTTTAGCTCTAGTAAGGGCTACATATAGACAATTTATCTCATCTTCTGCTTGAAGTTTTTCTCTTTTAGCTAAAAAGGCATTGTAATTTTGATCTTCAAGATATTTTCTAGCACTGTGTCGGTATTTTACTTCCCAACCTTGCTCTAAATCATACTCAAACATTAAAGTTTCATTATCCGGAGCTTTTTTACTAAGTCTATCAAGTACGATTAAATTTTCAAATTCAAGCCCCTTAGATTTATGCACGGTCATAATACTTACTCCATCATCTTGAGCTTGTAAAGACTTTAACTCACATGGAGCAAACAAAAAATCAAAAAAATTATCAAAAGTACTTGCATACTCTAAATACGCAATGAGATTCACATCACTTAAGTCAAGTTTTAAAACATGTACTAGGTATTTTAAAATCTCACCTACACTGTGGTTTAAATCAAGCGTTATAAACTCAAGTTCTTTTTCTAAAATACTACTTGCAAAGTACAAGCCAAACTCATCTTTAAGTACACAAGCCTTTGCATACTCAAAAAGCACTCTTGCACTAATACAATCTATCAAAGCTACATTGCTTTGCGTATAAGCTTTAATGTTATTTTCTTCAAGAAATTCTTTCATTAAAGTAGCGTCTTTGTTAATCCATACCAAAATGCAAATTTCACTAAGCTTTACGCCTTTTTCTAAAAGCTTTTGGATGATCTTTAAAACTTCTTTTCCGCTTGCTTCATGCAAAGAACTTTTTGGCGGGATATGATTTTGCAAAACTTCCACATATCCACCTTCTTTAATGCTTTTTTGCCAAGTAAAGCTAGGATTTAAAAAGCTATCAAAAAATTTATTTTTAAAGACTTCATTTACATAATCAACAATAATCTTTTTACTACGATAATTAGTATCTAAATGCTCTAATTTAATTTGTGGAAAATCTTTTAAAAGCTTATCAAAAAGCTCTTTTTTACCCCCTCTAAAACCATATATGCTTTGCTTTTTATCCCCCACATAAAAAAAGCTTCTATTTTTTTTCACTCCCTCGCCTGAAACAAGCTCAGCAATGATGGGTTTTAAAATTTGATACTGCAAAACATTAGTATCTTGAAATTCATCGATTAATAAATGCGAAATATAACCATCAAGTCTAAAATAAATCAAATCTTTATTAGTTTCATCACTAATTAACTCATAAGTTTTTAAAGCTATATCTGAAAAAGTCAATGCATTTTGCTTAGCATTGTTTTCATTTCTTGCTTCTTTAAAATGCTTCAAAAGCTTTGCAAGCATACTAATGCGATAATTTTCCATTTGAGTAAAATACTCTTTTGCGCTTTGTAAAAACTCTGCTCTTTTTTGTAAAAATTCACTATCGATGACTTTTACAAAATACTTTTTATCTAAATCACAAATAATAGGTTTAGTAAAGAAATCTTCTATGTTTTCAAATTCAAAATTTTTTTGATAGTTTTTATCTGTACTTAAATTTCTTGCATAAGTTATAAACTCACTCAAGCTTTTTTCCAAAAAAGTTTTATTTGGAAAATGTGCATTTTGTATAGAATTTATCTCACAAGATCTTTCATACAAGCTTTCAAGATTTTGCAAAAAATCACTTTTACTTTTTGTTTGGACAATATAATAAGCTAAAGCTCTTAATTCTTCTTCGTCTAATTTAGAAATGAAATTTTTATAACTATCTTGATTTTCTATAATATCAAAATCACTCATAAGACCTAAATTTAAAGCAAAAGAGCGCATGATTTGCGAAAAAAAGCTGTCAAAAGTGTAGATATTAAGCTTAGATCTTAAAAACTCATCTTTGTATTTTTCTCTTAAAGCTATAAGCTCATTTTTGCTTTTGCCTAGCATTTTCATAAGCTCATTACATTCTGCTTTATTCTCTCCATTTTCAAGCACATCAAATTCTAAAAAGGTTTTAAAAACTCTTTCTTTCATTTCACTTGTAGCTTTATTAGTAAAAGTAAGGGCTAAAATTTCATTAATCTTAGCTCCCATTAAAACCAAAGCTACAAAACGCACACTTAATGCAAAAGTTTTTCCACTTCCTGCGCTAGCTTCCAAAGCTAAAAAAGGCTCAAAATGATAACTCAAAGCTTAAACTCCTTTTTATAAAGCATGGTATAAGGGCTGTAAGTATTGTCGTTTTTTTGATTAAAAAATTCTTTTTCCAAAGGCTCTTTAGCAAGCTCATTAAGTAAATCTTTCAGTTCTTGTACGCTCTTACTTTTAGCATTTTCATGTATGATTTTGATATTTTTTAGATCATAAAAACAAGCTTTTGTATTTAATAAGGCATTTTGATTTTCTAATAAAAACTTATAAAAAGCAAGTTGATAAGACTTTTCATCTGCTTTGCCACTTTTATAATCTATAATCAATCTTTCATTGCCATTATTATCTACTCTATCTAAAAAGCCTATGGCGTGAATTTTCACTCCATTTTCTGTGATAAATTCTTTTCTTGGTGGATTAAATTCGCATTTTTCTACCACATAACCTTGCTTAAAATGCTCATTTTCAAGTGTTTGGAATTCTTTAAATATAGTTTGTATTAAAGCTAAATTTAGCGCATCAACTCGGTATTGTTTAATGCTTTTTACCACTTGCATAAAAACTTCATAATCAAAATGATTTTTAGATTTTTGTGTATAATAAAGCTCTAAAGCCTTATGGATAAAACTCCCCAACTCATTTGCTCTAAGTGTATCATCTAAAGTCTTTGGCTCTTTTAATCTTAAAACATATTTATAATAATAATCCAAACCATAATGCACAAGAAGATGAAATCTTGAAAAAGAAAGATCACTTTGAAAATAATCGTGCTTTGCTTTAATACTTACAATAGGCTCAAGATTAAAAGTACATGGATAAGTTTGGAAATATTTCACATAAGCATTATTACTATAAGTCTTGTCTTCATAAAGTGGAAATTCAAGTTCATTTAAAAATCTTGATTTGATTTTTTCTTCATTTTCCACATAAGAAATTCCAACTAATTTTGCCTTGGCTATTAAAGTATAATAATAATGTCTTTGTAAATTTTCTCTTTGAGCATGAGTGATAAGTCCTGCTTTTTTGCGAATTTCATTGTTTAAAAATAACTCGCTTGAAACTCTTTTTGGGATAAATTCATCATTAAAATCGACTATAATCACCCCGTCATATCTAAGTCCCCTACTTTCTAAAAGTCCCATTACAGTAACTTCACCACCACCAACACTGCTTAATTTTATACCATCAATTTGCATGAAAAATAATTCTAAAATTTGCACAAAGCTTAACTCGTGTGTTTTTACAAGCTCTTTGATAAAAATAAGCTCTTGATGTATATAATTTTTTAATTCCTCATCACTATCTTCTAGCAAATTAAAAATAAAATTCTCAAAAAAATCAAAAGAAATATTTTCATCAAAAAACTTTTTAAACTCTGTAAAATCAACACTAGAAGAAAAAAAGTGTAAATTACACAAATGTTTGTTTAAATTACACCTTTCATAAAATTCTTCATTTTCTTCATACTCGAACTCATCATCTTTAGCACTTTCATACAAAGACTTTAATCTATGATAAAAAAGTGTATTTTTAATACTTTCTCCACTTGCATAATTTAAAACATTGTTTTTATCATAAAGTCTTAAAATATCTACAAAATTCTCATCAGGTGTAATCACTACAATATCTTTTGCGCTTATACCGGATTTTAAAAAAGAATTAATTTTTTCAAAAACAAAAGCAGCTTGCAAAGATCTTAAATGAAAACTTTTATAACTAATTTTACTTTCTTTAAAAAAGCACTCTTCTTTTAAAATTGTTTTTTGATTTAAATCAAACAAATAAGCATAATTTGCCTTAAGAGAAAGTCCTTGTAAAAAGCTAAGAGTATTTAAAAAATCTTTATTAAATTTAGTGCAATTAAACTGCACTTTAAGAGGAATTGTTTCCTTAACTTTTAACAAAAGCTCTACTTCAAAGGCATTTAAAAAACCTTGAAAATCAAAAATAATCTCATCATAATTTTTTAAAAAATCACTATTAATTTCATAATCTAGCGGCAAAGAAATATCATCATATAGATTTTGCTCTTTTAACAAGGTAAGATAATTTTTAAAAAGTTCTTCTAAAATTTGCAAATGTTCATCATACTGAGCGTAAGCATCATGAAATTTTAATGAGTTGATATCTTTTTTTTCTAAACTAAGCTCTTTAAAGAAACTAAATAAATAAGCATTATTTTTTAAGAAAGCAAAAAAATTACTCGGTATTTTTAAGCTTTGCTCTAAATTTTTAGTTTGCTCACAAGCCTTTTTCATCAAAAGTAAACACTCATAGTGTGTTGCTTGAAAATGTGGAGAAAAAACTAACTTTTGTATAAATTCGGCTATACTCATAGCCGGTTCTACTAAACTATCAACCTGTAGTTTTTTCTCATAATACTTTCTTAAAGCTCTTAGTGAGCTAAATACAAAAAGTTTCATTATTTAGTCTGCAAAAAGAATTTAAAAAATCCTACACTATTTTCATCTTGAGTGATTTTTAAAAGTATTTGCCAAACACCTTTTTCTTTGATATTAAAATCAAACACCAAATCACTTCCTTCTAATCTTACTTGCAAATTCTCATCATTTACATTTGTATGTGGACGCGAAAGTAAAGTTTGGATTTGAAGCTTACTTAAATCATAATCTTTTAAATTTTCAATTGCAATCCTAAGCTCATTTTGCCCTTCATTGATATAATAAACTTGATTTTTCTTATGCATAAAGCTTTCTTTGTCTTTAATGCTTAGCTTAAAATTTTCATCAAAAGTCTTTTGTCTGTTTTGAATTTCATTATAATTTAACTCTACATTTTGATAAGAATCAAAATAAAAATTATCTTCATACACAGGAGCCTTACTTGCAATAAAAATCGTAACAATACAAGCTATAACAATAAGCCCCAAAGAAATCAAAATACCATAAGGCCAAAATGTTTTCTTATTTTCCATTTTTATTTTCTCCTTTTGATTTTTCTTTGAACTAGCATTAAAATTGCAACACATAAAAATCCATAGATTAAAATTCTCATGATATTTAAAGTATCACGATTTGAATTTCCATAAAAAGGTTTTATATTAAAATAATTTGCTACTTGATCGGCTATATCTGCATAACCATTTAAAATAGCTGCATTATAAATATCTTTTTGTTTAGGATTTGCAAGTATAGGTAAAATTGTTCCTTTTTCAGGATAAGGACTCAAAACACCTTCTTTATCAAAAAAAGCCAAAGCATCATCGCTTGCAAGTATATCTACCTTATGTGAAGCTTTAGAAAATACAAGTAAAATATATGGCTTACTTAAATTAGCTTCATAATTTTTTAAACTTTCAAAATCTTTTTTATCACTTAATGCTAAAGCGATATTTACTCCAGTTAATTCATAAATTTGTCTAGAACTTGTAGTGATATTTTGTTCTATCGCAGTGTTTAAGATATTATCATTTAACAATATTTCAGCATGTAAAAAATTAGCAAAACAAATAAAAATGGCGGCTAAAAAACCGCCTTTAAATATATTTTTCATCCTATAAAAAGATGATTTGCAGTTAAAACCGACCAAGCAGTGATTCCAGCCGCTACAACTAAACCGGCTATGATTAAATACTCAAGAACTTTTGCCATAATCATTCCTTTATAATGATATGTTCTTCTCTTTTAGAGTCAAACATTTTAATTTGTTCTGCATTTTCTATTTTATAAGGTTTTTGCATAACATCTTGTTGTGTTTTTAGACCCAAAATAGTTAATCCTGCTAAAATCGATAATAATAAAATAGTTGCTATTAACATTCCGCTAACGCCTGAAAGTGAAAATACACATCTGTTTGAATTTTCCATTATTCGCCCCTTGAAAGAGAAATCACATATTCGCCAACTGCTTCTTTTTGAAGCTCATTTAACAAGCCATTGTTAAAATGAGGCATTACACCTATACTACCTGCTTTACCACGATTTAAAACATCTACTACAAATTCTGCACTACCATATTTTGTTAAATCTGGAGCCACTAATTGACCATCAATAGTTCCTTTTCCATCTTCACCATGGCATACTGTACAAGTGACAAATAATTCTTTTCCTTTTGCTACAAGTTGAGGATTTTCAGTTTTTTTAATTGCTGAAATTTCAGAAGCAACATAAGCAGCAATTGCAGGAATATCAGCTTCATCTATACCATTATCTGCTGCACTTAACATCTCACCCATAGGATAATTTAAGCCCTTAGAACCTTTAGTAATTACTTCTATAAGTCCCTCTTCTGAACCCCAAACATTAAGATTTTGAGCTTTTCCATTGATACCATCGCCTGTAATACCATGACAAGAAGAGCATTGAACTAAAAAGATATTTTTACCCATTTCTTGCTTATCTTCATTGCTTAAATTTGCAAATTTTTGTGCAAATTTCTCATTATGCGCTTGCACTTCTTTATTATATTGACCAATTTGAGAATAACTATTTAAAGGATACCCCCAAAGAAAATACCATATACACCATACTATAGCTAAGAAAAATACCACAGCCCAGCCAAGTGGTATAGGATTTTTATATTCACCTATACCATCCCAACTATGTTCACTTAGCTCACCCTGACTTTTTTCTTCTTTCATACTTTTAAACAATTTTCCTACCACAACAAGCGTAATCAATATGATAAGAATTGCTCCAATAAAAGATAATAAATTAACATTATCTTGTAAGTTCAACCATTGCATTAAGCACTCCTTTTATTTTGCTCTAAAACACGATCGCCAATTTCATCATGTAATGCTAAATCAGCATATTTTTCATAGTTTCTTCTACCTGTTTTTTCAGATCTATACAAATGAAACCAATAAGAATACAAAACTACCACTAAGAATACTACAAGGGCAAAAAAGCCATAAGCTTGCAACTCTCTTATTAGTTCTAAATCCATAATTTTTCCTATTTTAAGCTATTAAGATACGCAATCAAAGCGACAATTTCTCTAATTTCACCTCTAGCAAACGCATCTTTAACATCTTGATTTTTCATTTGATCTACTATAGCTTGGGCTTCTGCTTTAACTTCTGCTTGAGCTTCTTCCCAAGTACCAAGTTTTGTACCATTTTCAACATCATAAGGAACATTGAAAACTTTTTTTACAGTTAGTGCTTCTGCATAAGCTGTTTCTATATTTGCATTATTGCTAAACATATGTTTGTAAGCTGGCATAATAGAACCAGGAACAACTGAAACTGGATCCCACATGTGATTTTCATGCCAATCTGTAGTTCTAAAATTACCTATACGCAATAAATCAGGTCCAGTTCTTTTTGAACCCCATAAAAATGGTCTATCATAAGCATATTCACCACTAACTGAATACATACCATAACGATCTGTTTCTGATTTAAAAGGACGAATAAGTTGTGAATGACATGCATTGCAACTTTCTTTAATATAAGCATGGCGTCCTGCAAGTTGTAAAACCGTATAAGGCTTTTTACCTTCAATTGGTCTTGCATTTTGAGCAAAATCAGGTAAAACTTCCACAATACCTGCATATGCGATCACTATAAATACTGCCACAGCAAAAAAGAATGGATTTTTTTCTAACCAACTAAACATGTTTTTCCTCCTTATGCTGCCATAGGTGAAGCACTTTTTGGCTCTTTATCAAGCACTCTACCCACTGAAATTGATTTATAAATATTATAAACAAACATGAAAAATCCTACTAAATACAACAACCCACCTACAGCTCTAATCCAATAATAAGGAATAATAGCTTCAACAGTATCAATGAAAGTATAAAGCAAGTTACCATACTCATCTGTAGCTCTCCACATCATACCCTGAGTAATACCTGCTATCCACATAGAACTAAAGTACAATACTATACCTGTAGTTTGAATCCAAAATTGAGCTTCCATTAGCGATTTACTATATAATTCTCTTTTAAACATTCTAGGCACCATGTGATAAAGCGCAGCCATAGTCATAAAGCCAACCCAACCTAAAGTACCATCATGAACATGTCCTGGAATCCAATCTGTAAAGTGTGCTAATGCATTAACTGATTTAATAGAAAGAATAGGACCTTCCAAAGTTGAGAACATATAGAAAGTTGAAGCTAAAATCATAAATTTGATTAATGGGCTTTCTCTTAATTGACTCCACTCACCTTTCATAGTAAGTAAGATATTAATTGCTGAACCCCAAGAAGGTAAAATAAGTACGATTGAAAAAACTGAACCCATAGTTTGCATCCAATCAGGCACTGTAGAATAAATCAAGTGGTGTCCACCTGCCCATAAATAAACAAACATTAAGCCCCAAAATGCAAATAAAGATAATTTGTATGAGAAAATTGGTTGTCCACTTTCTTTTGGTAGAAAATAATAAATTTGAGCGATGATACCAACAGTGAATACAAATGCAACTGCATTGTGTCCATACCACCATTGAACTAATGCATCGTTTGTCCCTGCATACATAGAAACACTATGCCACCAATCACCCATTCCACTCACAAAATAAGTAGGCACAGCCATATTGTTAAATAAATAAAGCATTGCTATACCTAGGAAAGTAGCTATATAATACCAAAGTGAAACATATAAAGTTTTTTCACGGCGAATTCCAATAAGCCCAAAAATACTTACACCCCATAAAACCCAAACTAAAACTACCAATATATCAAGTGGCCATTCAAGCTCTGCGTATTCCTTTGAAGTGCTAACACCTGCAAACAAAGTAATAACAGCTATAATCATAGTGATCATGTAAAGCCAAAAATGCAATTTACCAATGAACATTAAAAAGCTTGATTCTGCCATACTAACTTTTAGCACACGCTGACCAATATAATACCAAGTAGCCCAAATTCCTGAGAGCATAAAACCAAAAATTACACCTGAAGTGTGCAATGGTCTAAGTCTTGAAAAAGTACCATACTCACCGGCTAAATAATTTAAATCTGGATAAGCCATCTGAAAGGCAATAAGCGTTCCAATAGCCATACCAATAACACCAAACAATAAGGTAGCAAACATAAAATATTTAGCAACCGTATAGTCATAGTTTAATGCATTTCCTGGGTGCATTTCCTCTCCTTAAGTTTTTTTCTGCAATTATGCGATCTTTATATTATACGATACTTAATATCTTTTTTAGCTTAAACTATGTCTAATTATTTATTATTTATTAATAAATTATCGCGTAAAAACAAAGCCTATATAAGAAAAATACACACCATAACAAAAAATTAAAATATAGGAAATTAAACTAGCTATTTTTTGAAATTTTTCATTTAATGTTTTAGAAAAATACGCAAGAAATATCAATGCTGGTAAAGTTGAAAAACCAAAAACAAGCATAATTAAAGCCGATAAATACACACTTTGCACACTCATTCCAAAGGCTATATAAAAATACACCAAACCACAAGGCACAAAGCCATTTAAAAATCCTAAAAAAAGAGTACTCTTGAAAGATTTTTGTTGAATCAATCTAGAGATGTTTTTTTTAATTACGCATTCAAAAAATAAAGAATTTTCAAAAAAACTTAGAAATTTTCCTTTAAAAATCAAAGCAAGTGCTAATGTTATCATAAAAATTCCAATTATAAAAAACATTATGCCTTTTGAAAATTCACTAAATGAAAGCAAACTTCCAAAAACTCCAAAAAATATACCCAAGCAAACATAAGCAAAAATTCGAGATAGATGATATGAGAAAATTAAAAGAAAAAAAGGGAGTTTAATTTGCTTTGAAAGCTGAGTATAAGCTAAAACAAAACCTCCGCACATTCCATAACAATGCCCAAAACTAGAAAGAAAAGCTATACTTGCTAAAGCAATAAAATCTAAACTCACAAAAGCTCTAAAAATTCTTTAAAAATATACTTGCTCTCATGTGGTCCTGAAGAACTTTCTGGGTGATGTTGCACCGATATAATAGGATAATTTTTATATCTCACACCCTCTACATTATCACCAAACAAATTTCTATGAGTAATAGTTGCAACCTCTGCTATTTCTTCAGGAATATTATAATTATGATTTTGTGCTGTAATTTCTACTGTGTTATTAGTAAGGTTAATAACAGGATGATTTGCTCCATGTTGGCCGAATTTCATTTTATAAGTTTCATAACCAAAAGCATTACTTAAAAGTTGATGTCCCAAACAAATACCAAGCATAGGAATTTTAGCTTCTGCTAGTTTTTTAATCTCTGCGATTTCATCTTTTAAAATTTTTGGCTCACCTGGTCCATTGGATAAAAATACACCATGAATTTTACCTTTTTGATATAAATCAATCAAATCTTTTGCCTTGGTATTATAAGGAAAAACCTCCACCTCAAGTCCAACACTTACAAGCTCATTTAAAATATTTTCTTTTACACCATAATCAATCACAGCTACTTTTTTACCATTTGCTTTTACATTCTCATAAGCTTTGTTGCTATGATCCCAAGCACCTTTACTATGTTTATAAGAGCTTTTAGTGCTAACCTGTGCTACATAATTTACTTCATCAATTTTAGCACTAGAAAGAAGCATTTTTTTAAGCTCTTCTTTGTCCTTAATTTCAGTAGATATTACCGCTCTCAAATTTCCTTGATCTCTGATCATTTTAACTAAAAATCTAGTATCAATTTCACAAAGCCCTATTTTTTCATGCTTTTTCAAATAAGCACTTAAAGAATCATTGGCTCTAAAATTAGAATAATCTTCATTTAATTCTCTTATAATCATTCCGCTAGCAAATACATCTTTACTTTCATTATCTTCATCATTAATACCAACTATACCAATTTCTGGCATTGAAAATACTACAAACTGACCTGCATATGATGGATCAGAAATAATTTCTTGATAGCCTGTTAAAGAAGTATTAAAAACAAGCTCTCCAAAAAAAGTTCCACTTTGTCCAAAAGCCTTTGCGCTTAAAAAAACATCATTCTCTATATAAATATATGCTTTCATAAAAGTCCCTTTTTTCTAAGCTCTTCTTGATATAGCTTTTCAAATACCAATTCATATTCTTCAGAACCTGGAATAAGTTTTCTTTTATAATTTGAAATTTTTTCATAGACTAAATCTTCTAAATTTTCATACTCTTTTAAATAAGACATAATACTTGAAAAAATGAGATTTTTCACGCGATTTTCTGATACATTGTAGTTTATCAAATCTTCTTCCACTAAATTTTCTAAAATTTTATGAGAAAGATTATTGTATCTATCTTCACTATCAAGCATAAATTTAAACTCATTTGCTAGTTTTTTCTTAATCATCCAAAACATACTTTTTCTATCTATTTGCATAAACTCAATTTCATCTTCTTGGCTTTCTAAAATTTCTTTTGCTTTTTCATCAAGTTTACGCTCATTTAAAACATCTATTTCTATAATTTCTTTTGCTGTTTTTAAAAGTTTTTGACTATCATCTTTAATTTTAACAAAAGAAGAATGCATTAAATCAAGTATTATTTTATTTGCTATATAAGGTATATGAGCTGGTTTGATACGCATTTATTCACCTTTTTATTTTTATTTTGAAATAATACTAAAAAAAAGGTAAAAACTGCTTAAAACTTACTGCGAACTTGCATTTTGATCTAAATTTTTCAAAAGTAGTGTTAAATCGGAAGCTTTTTTTGGATCCATCTTGGCCATAATGGATGAAATTTTTCTAGGGTCTAGCGAAAGTAGAATTTTTGAAGCCTCATCCGGTTCCATTTCGCTTAATATACCTGCCACAGCCACATCTTTCATTTTAGCATAAATTTCTGTGATACGCCCCATAGTTTTATCATTAATAACTTGAAGATTTTGTTTAGTCGCTTCTAGTATACGCTCATTTTGCTCTTTTAAACTTTTTATTTGCTCTAAACTTGCATTAACATCAGCTTCTTTTTGCTCCAAAGCTTGCATTTTTTCTTTTTGCAAAGCTTCAAAAGAAGCTCTATAAGCCTCTAAACTTTGTCTTGCTTCATCATATTCTCTAATTTGCTCTTGTATTTGCTCTTTTCTTGCTTCAAAATACTGCTCGCAATTTTGCTGTGCATTTACAAAATTTAAGAAAATCAATAAAAATATTATTTTTTTCATCATTTATCCTTATTAAAATGTCTTGTTATAGCAAGTTCATCTATAAATTTTTCTTCTTCTTTTTGTAAGGCTTTTTGGATTTTTTTTAATTCTTCATTTTCTAAAACCTTAATTTTTTCAAATTCCAAATGAGCCTTTTTGTATAAATGTTGATGATGTGCAAGTTCTTTTTTAGTTAGGTCTAATTTTTGTTTAATTCTTTGCTTACCCTCTCTTGCAATCTCTTGCATTTTTAAAGACGATCTTAACAAAGCCACCGAACCTTTATCAGCCAAAGTCAAGCTTTCGCATGTTTTTAAAGCTTCTTTAAATTCTTCTTCACACAACAAAAGCTTTTGTCTTGTTCTAGTCAAATTTGCCTCTGCTTTATCAAGCTGTTGTTTTCTAAGCTTAATCACAGAAGAATATTTGCTTTTCATAAAATGATGGTATCTTCTCTTTCAGGACTTGTGGAGATATAACCTACTCTAACGCCACTTAATTCTTCCAAACGCTTAATGTATTTTTTAGCATTTTCAGGTAGCAAATCATAATCTCTAATCCCTGCAACTTTATCCCAACCTTCCATTACTTCATAAATAGGCTTAGCGTTTTCTAAATCACAAGGTACATAGTCTATTTCTTGTCCTTTATATTCATATGCTTTACAGATTTTAACACTTTCAAAACCATCTAATACATCAAGTTTCATTAATGATAAAGTATCTAAGCCATTTAATCTTGCAGTATATCTTACCGCAACCGCATCAAACCAACCACATCTTCTTTTTCTACCTGTGCTTACTCCGATTTCTTTACCAATAAGTCCTATTTTTTCACCATCTTCGCCTAAATCCTCACTTGGAAAAGCTCCATTTCCCACTCTTGTTGTGTAAGCTTTTACTATGCCTATAACTTTTCCAATTTCTTTTGGATTTAATCCCAAACCACTTAAAGCTCCAGCTGAAATAGTCGTTGAACTAGTTACATAAGGATAAGTTCCATGATCAATATCAAGCATAGAACCTTGCGCGCCTTCTAACAATACTTTTTTATCCTCATCTAAAGCTTTCCAAAGCATTCTTGTAGTATCTGTAATATATGGCGCTAGCACTTCTTTAAAGCGTTTTAAATCTTTTAAAATTTCATCATAACTAGGCATTGCAATACCTAAAACATCAAAATAAGTTTTTTTAAGTTCAAAATCTTTCATTAAATTTTCACAAAGTTTTTCAGGCTCTAGCAATTCCCCTACTCTATGTCCATTACGACTTATTTTATCTTCATAGCTTGGCCCTATGCCTTTGCCTGTTGTTCCTATAGCTTTATCGCCTTTAAGTCTTTCTCTTGCTTGATCAATCAAAGCATGATGATTTAAATTTAAATGAGCTCTATCACTTATAAATAATCTTCCTTCTAAATTTTCAAATTGAGCCATTTCACTAATTAATACATCAGGATTAACTACAACTCCATTACCTATAACATTAATACATTGCTTATTTAAAACACCTGATGGCATTAAATGTAAAGCATATCTTATACCATCAACCCATATAGTGTGACCTGCATTATGTCCACCTGCACTTCTGCAAACATAATCATAATTTTCACATAGTTTATCAACTATCTTACCCTTACCTTCATCACCCCATTGGATACCAACGACAATATCTGCTTTACTCATAAAAAACTCCATTTTGACTTAAATTTGGCGAGAAGGTGAGAGAATCGAACTCCCCAAAAAGTAGTCAACTACCCTTTCATCTGATTTGAAGTCAGTGGCCATCACCAGATAAGCTAACCTTCCAAAAATGATATTATATCTTAATATTTTTAATTGAAACAAAAATTAAACATATGAAATTATAAGCGTGTAAAAATACTTTGAAATATTATATTTTTTAGTTATAATGTTTGTTTTTCAGTGTCAAGTTTTGACAATTACAATTTTTGGATATATCAATGCATTCTTTCAAACAATCTTTTTTTATAAATTTTTGGGATAATTCCAAAGGCATGATTATACTTGGAATTTTAAGTGCTATTTATTTTGGAATTTTTGGTAGTGTTTGGGCTGTTACAGGTGAAATGACACGCTGGGGTGGAGAAATTTTAGAATTTTTTGGTATGGATTTAAGCTCCTACACTTACTACCAAAAGCAAAATTTAAGTGGCAGTCCCTTAACAAGAATTGATGGTATCATGCTCATAGGTATGTTTATAGGATGCTTAGTAGCTGCATTTTTAGCAAATAAATTTAAATGGCGTTTGCCTGCTAGCAAAATTCGAATTTTTCAAGCTATTATAGGAGGAATTTTATCAGGCTTTGGTGCAAGACTTGCTTTTGGTTGTAATTTAGCAAATTTCTTTACAGGTTTACCTTATTTTTCTTTACATACTTGGGTTTTTACTTTATTTATGATTTTAGGAATTTATCTAGGTGTTAAGGTTTGTAATCTTGCCTTATTTAAGCCAAAAGCAAAGTTACAACGCGTTTGCAAAGAAAATCAAAAATTAAAAACACAAAATAAAATTTCAAAAATATATTTTTACATAGGACTTGGTGTATTTATAATTTTTATAACTTATGTTGTATTTATACTACAAAAACAAAATATTGATATTAAAAACAAAGAAAGTTTTTTTCCTTTAGCGTTAATATTTGGTTTTGTTTTTGGTTTTATCATTTCTAGGGCTCAAATTTGCTTCACTTCTTGCTTTAGAGATTTATTTTTATTTGGTAGAGACAATGCTATAAAAGGCGCTTTAATAGGTATGATCATAGCTTGTTTAATAGCTTTTGCTTTTATATTACAAGGGCATACTAGTAAAGTAATAGAAATATCACCAAACCTTGCTATAGGTGCTTTTTTATTTGGATTTGGAATAGTTTTTGCCGGAGGATGCGAGTGTGGTTGGATGTATAGAGCTTGCGAGGGACAAAGTCATTTTATTATAGTGGGTATTGCCAATATCATCGGTACTATGATCTTAGCTTTAAATTATGATCATTTCCCAAAAATACTAACAAATGGTATAAAAATTCATCTTTTAAATGATTTTGGTTATTTTAATGGCTTATTAATCAATTTAGCTTTGTTTGCTATTTTATTTTTGTTTGTTTTAAAATTTAAAAGATTATTCTTCCAACACAACAAAGGAAAATTATGATTATTCATTATAGTTTAAATTTAGAAGGTGAGGCATGCCCATATCCTGCTATAGCTACCATTGATGCATTAAAAGAATTAAAATCAGGTGAAGTCTTAGAAATTTTATGTGATTGCCCACAAAGTATTAATTCTATACCTCAAGATGCGAAAAATCGCGGATTTGAAATTTTAGAGATAGATCAAGATGGACCAACGCTTAGATTTTTAATTCAAAAACCTTAAAAATTAGATTTGAGTATTTACTCAAATCTTTATATTTATACGATATTTTTCTATTAAATTTTCATCCAATATCACTCCTATACCCACAGCATCATTGACTTCAACTATACCATCTTTGCAAGGGATTAAATTTTTCACCAAATGAGTAAAAAGCACACTTGTTGATTGAGAATACTCTATCAAATTACAATATTTAGTACTTGCTAGAAACTGCACCGTAGCAGCAAGTAAAATTCCTGTAGAAAAACCATGCGGGACTAAATCACAACCATATTTTAAAGATATTTTTTCAATTTCTAACATAGTGTCAAAACCACCGCATCTAGTAATATCAGGTTGCACAATAGAAACTTTTGACTTTTTAATAAAATTTTCAAACTCATTTAGCGTGTAAAAACTCTCTCCACCCGTAATCTTACAAGGTAAGTGTTCGCTAAGTCTTGCATAATCATAAAAATTATTTGCACCAACTGGTTCTTCTATCCACTCTAAGTTATATTCTTCAATTTCCAAAAATCTTTCTCTTGCATAAGAAAAATTTTTCCAAAGCCCTACTAAGTCAATACTAAGTTTAATATCATCACCCACTGCACCTCTAATATTCTTGATAATCTCTTTATCAGCTAATGCATTATTACCAAAGCCTGCACCACCAAATTTTAATAGTTTAAAACCTTCTTCTTTTAAGTATTTTACTCTAGAAATATTTTCTTCCATATTTTCACTCGGAATAAAAGTAGCGTATGCATTTAAAAAGTCTTTTCTTTTTCCACCAAGTATAGTAGCTACACTTACACCATAAATTTTTCCAAGTAAATCATATAAAGCAATATTTATTGCACTTAAAGCACAAATTAATGCTCCGCTAAGTCCATAATACGCACTTCCCTCAATCAAATCATCCATAATCTTCTTAATATTTCTTGGATCTTGTCCTATTAAAATTTCACTTAAATTTCTGCAAGATCCATGAGTACTAGGTTGCTCAAACATTATCTTTAAAACTGCCGCAGCACTATCACTTTCTCCTATTCCATAAAGATTATTATCTGTATAAATTCTTAATATAAAGGCATCTTCACCCCACTCACAAGACTCATCAAAAGTTTTTGTCCTTAACCATATAGGTTCAACCTTTGTAATTTTCATTATCCATCCTTTTTATCCATTTAATAAGCCCATAAAAGCTAATAGCAAGTATTACCAAAAAAGGAGCAGCACTCAAAACAACTGCAACTTTTAAGGTATTTAAATCTGCATTTATATAAAGCATTGCTAAAGGAATTAATCCAAGCATAATACACCAAAAAACTTTTAAATATTTACTAGGATTTTCACTATCTATTTTTGTGCTTACACAAGAAATAGTAAATGCAGTAGCATCCATATGAGAAGCCAAAAATACCATCATAAGCAGGAAATAAAAAAGAGCAAAAATAGTACCAAATGGTAGTGTTTTTATCAATGCTACCACTCCAGCTTCTCCAGCATTTGAACTAATAAAATTTGGAACATCTAAGATTCCACTTTGAAAAATATCTATTGCATATGAACTCAAAACTCCAAAGAAAAACCAAGTCCCAATACATCCACCCACAATAAGACCAAAAATTACTTGACGAATGGTCCTTCCTTTAGAAATTTTTGTCACAAAAATACTAACAGCAGGAGTGTAAGTAATCCAATAAAGCCAATAAAAAACTGTCCAATCAGAATTAAAGCTACTTACACCAGCAATATCATTATATAAGCTCATTGAAACATAATTACTAAAAAATACCCCTATACTATTTATTATATTATTTAATATAAATACACTATCTCCTAAAATAAATACCAATATTGCAAACACAAAACACAAGATACAAGATATTTTAGCAAGTTTTGCCATACCACTTGATAATCCAACAAAACTAGAAAAGGTAAAAACAGCTGTAACAATAGCTAAAAGAATAAATTTTAAATAAAAACCATCATTAATATCAAAAATTCCAGAAAGTCCAGCACTAATTGTAATTATAGAAAGGGTTGTAGTAAGTACAAGTCCACCAAAAGTACTAAATAAAAACACAACATCGATGATTTTATCAAGCACTATATTTTGATTAATATGCAAGATATTTGCTATTAAACTTGAAATTTTTAAATTTTTATTTTTAAAAATATAAAAATGAAAACACATTGCAATAGAACTTAAAGCATATACAGCCCAAGGCGTAATACCCCAATGCAAATACACAAAAGAAGTTGCACTTCTTAAAGCTTCTGTAGATTTTGGAGTAATATTTAATCCAGGTGCTAAATAATAATATGCCCATTCCATAAATGCCCAATACATAGTAGCAGATCCAAGTCCTGCACAAATAAACATAAAAATCCAAGCAGTATTTGAATAAGGATTTATCCCATCGCCTAATTTAATATTACCTATTTTAGAAAAAGCCAAGTAGAAAATAAAAACTACACAAATAAACTCAAAAAGTTGAACAAATGAGCCAAACATATGTGTAAGCTTACTAAAAAGAAAATTTGCTACTTCTAAAGCTTTACTAGGATTTATAAGTAAAATTACAATCACCATAAAAACCGCCAAAATAGATGTCACTATCAAAAATAAATCATAAGTTTTTTGATTATTTTTTTGCATAAATCTCCTTTTTGTTTCAAGTAGTAAATATATAGTATTTTCTTATTTTAAAATAAAACTTAAAGAAACTTTTATCATAAATGCATTAAAAGCCATACCTTAGTATTTTCAAATATTTTTTACTATAATAAAAAATTATTTAATCAATAAATTATTGCTACTAAAATACACAAATAAATAATGTTATTTCTCAAAATACAAAAATATTTAAAAAAATATCTTACATTGAAATTAAACACAAAAAAGGAGGAATACATGTGGCAAGGGAGAAATGATGGTGATGAAATTATCCATAAACGATTATTTAAATGTTTAAATCACTCTTCAAATAATAAATTATTAGGCTTTTGTTCATCATTGGGTGTGCAGAGAAATAATGGTAGAATTGGAAGTGAATTAGCACCAAAAATTATAAGAAAGAATATGGCAAATTTTGCTATACATGATGATTTTGATTTTGATGATTTAGGAGATATTGAAAATTTTGATACCCTAGAATTAGGCGATGAACTACTTTATCACAAGTGCTTAGAAATTTTACATAATAATCATTATGGTGTAATTTTAGGAGGTGGACACGAAACATCTTTAGCTTGTATCAAAGCGCTTTTAGATTACAAAAAAAGTGTAGGAGTTATAAATTTTGATGCACATTTTGATGTAAGAATTCAGGAGTTACATACTTCTGGAAATTCTTTTTACAAAGCTTATGAATATGCAAAAGAAAATAATTATAATTTTTCTTATCTTTGCTTGGGTGCAAGTAAATTATCTAACACAAAAGCACTTTTTCAAACTATGGATAATATGAAAGCAAGTTATGTTTTAGATACTGAATTTGAAAAATGTATAGAAGTCATTAAAAACTTCTTAAAACAAAATGAAGTTGTTTATTTAAGTATTGATATGGATGTATTTTCACAAAGCATAGCTCCTGCTGTAAGCGCCCCTGCTGTTTTTGGTATCAATTTAAAAGAAATTTCAACTCCGATAAAAATTATTTTTGAAAGCAAAAAAGTTGCTTTAGCAGATATTTGTGAATTTAATCCTAAATTTGATATAGACAATCACACTGCAAAAATCGCTGCTTATCTAGCATATTTTTTATTAAGTAAAGGAATGATATGAAATTTGATAGTTTAAGTGTATTAGCTATTAGTATCGGGGTTTTATTGTTTGGTATGTTTTTGAAAAAAAGCTTTTTAATCTTAGAAAAATTTTGCATTCCCGCGCCAGTTATAGGTGGATTTTTAATCAGTATAATCATTTGGATTTTAAGTTTTATTGAGATTAAAGTTGATTTTGATACAAGTTTACAAACTCCTTTAATGGTGGCTTTTTTTACCGTAATAGGATTAAGTGGAAGTTTTAAACTCTTAAAAGTAGGAGGAAAAGTACTTTTAATCTATCTAGGTTGTTGCTGGTTTATGGCTTTAATGCAAAATTTTATCGGCATTTCCATGATGAGTTTATTTGATTTAAATAAACTATATGGAATTTTATGTGGTGCTGTTTCTTTGGAAGGAGGACATGGAAATGCTATAGCTTTTGGAGGTATGGTTGAAGAATTAAGTGACTTAAATAACGCTAAAGTTTTAGCAGTGGCAGCGGCAACCTTTGGACTGATTTCAGGGTCTTTGCTCGGAGGTCCTGTAGCAAAATATCTTATAAATAAACACAAATTAAAAATCACAACTAATCAAGATATTAAAGATATAGATCCTCTAAAGCATGAAATTCACAATGCAAATTATAAAGATTTTTTAAAATCTTTATTTTTAATATTATGTATTATGTGTATTGGATTTTTTTTAAGTTCCAAATTTACACAATATAGCGGCTATTCTTTGCCTAGTTATGTTGGTGCTATGCTTGTTGCTATTGTTGTAAGAAATATTAATGATTCTTTTAATATTTTCAAGCTAAATCAATATACAATAGATACTATAAGTGAATTAAGCCTTGGTATTTTTTTAACTATGGCTATGATAAATTTAAAAATAAACGAACTAAGTGCTGTTGCTACACCTCTTTTTATTACTTTGATTGTGCAAGTTTTAGCTTTACTATTCTTTACAATTTTTATAGTTTTTAGATTATGCGGAAAAAATTATGATAGTGCGATTATGTGTGCCGGACTTATGGGACATGGTCTAGGTGCAACACCAAATGCAGTAGCAAATATGAATGCAGTTTGTTCTAGATATAATTTAACTTCAAGACAAGCTTTTTTAATAGTACCTTTATGCGGTGCTGTTTTAATTGATATTGTTGCAATACCTTTAAATACTTATTTGATTAATATTTTTTCATAGTTACTCTCGCATATTGCGAGAGTATTAGAGATGTTTTAGCATTGTTTCATAAGCTGCTTTAGTTCCTGGGCGAACTTTAGTTACCATGCTCACTAAAATAATCACAACAGAAGCAGCTAAAAATCCTGGAATGATTTCATAAATAGGAAAATCAAGCCACTCTGCTAAGAAATTTTTATATACTACAACTACAACTGCACCGGTAATCATACCTGCAATAGCAGCATATCTAGTCATTTTTGACCAAAATAACGAAAAGAGCATTACAGAACCAAAACTTGCTCCAAACCCTGCCCAAGCATAAGCTACTATACTTAATACGCTTGAGTTTTTATCAGTAGAAATAATAAAAGCTATCACAGCTACTGCTAAAACACCAAATCTACCCAAAGTCATCACTGTTTTATTGGACGCTTCTTTGTTAAAAATTCTTTTATAAAAATCCTCTGCTATAGTTGAACTTGAAACAAGCAATTGCGAACTTGCTGTGCTCATAATGGCTGCCAAAATAGCACTTAATAAAACACCTGCTATCCAAGGATTGAAAAGCAATTGCGACATTACGATAAAAATCTTTTCAGGATCTTGCAAACTAAGCTCAAATTTACTCACATAAGCTATACCTAAAATACCTATCAAACAAGCTCCAATTAAAGATATAACCATCCAAGAAATTCCTACAAAAGTAGCAGTTGGAATATCTTTAGTTGATCTTATAGACATAAAACGCACCAAAATATGTGGCTGACCAAAATACCCAAGCCCCCAAGAAAGCGCTGAAACTATACCCAAAAAGCTTAATCCTTCCCCCATAGAAAAAGTATTTGGCTTAATTTCTTTGACTATATTAACAGCTTCACTAAAGCCACCCAAATGATAAATCATCACTATAGGTACGATAATCAAGGCACTCATCATTAATAAACCCTGAATTAAATCCGTCCAACAAACTGCCTTATATCCACCCAAAAATGTATAAGCAACTATAATCACAGTTCCTGTAGTAAGCGCATAATCATATTGGATTCCAAAAGTTGCTTCAAAAAGCTTTGCTCCACCTACAAGTCCTGAAGAAACATAAAAAGTAAAGAATATCAAAATAACAATAGCACAAACCACTCTTAATATATGCTTATCATCATCAAATCTTGTTTCAAAATAATCTGGAATTGTAATAGAATTTGCAATCACACTAGTATAAATTCTAAGTCTTTTTGCTACAAAAGCCCAGTTTAAAAATGCTCCTATACTAAGACCTATTGCAATATAGCTTTCAGCTAAACCACTTACATATAAAGCTCCCGGTAAACCCATTAAAAGCCAACCGCTCATATCAGAAGCTCCAGCACTAAGTGCTGAAACTACCGGCCCCATAGAACGACCACCTAAAAAATAATCCTCTGAATTTTTATTTTGTTTATAAAAATAAAATCCAATAAAAAGCATTAATGCTGAATATGCGACAAACATTATCGCAATTTGAGTATTAATGTGCACAACCTCCATTTTTTCTCCTTTTTATTTTAAAGCACGAATGCCTAAATTTCCATAACGGTGGAAAGATATACTTAAAGCTTTTTCATTATGATATAAAAGCAACTCAAAACGTCCGTTCATTAAAGGCTTAGCATTGGCAATGATTTTTGCACAACTTGCTGCTTTTATGAAAATTTCATCATTAATATCTAATGGAGCAAAATAACGAATTCTTTCATAATCAGCTATTTTGCTAATGAAATTTTCTTTACTTTCTTTAAGGAATAAAGTTTTTGAACTAATTTTTTGATTAATCTTTTGCACAAGATCTATTTTTTCATGCTCATCATAACTTAAAATAAGATCAATATTTAGCACACTAGCTGCTAAAATAACTCCTAAAATATCTTTTAAACTATCATCTTTATGTACTCTATAAGCAATATTTTTAACCTTTGTATAAGAGAAAATATTATCCTCGCCTCTTATATTGACATAATCTTTTGCACTTGCAAATTCATGTTTTGCATGATAAGCATAGCTTCTTGCCATAGCTTTAATGACTTCAAAATCGGCTTTATCTTTTTCATTTAAATCCAAGCTTAAAGCATTTAAATTTGATACTAATTCATTATCTAAAACATTTTGATCAGCTTGACTTTGCTCTATATCTAAAAATTGAGTGATGTAATTATAAATTCCAACTTTTCTACCAAAACCAATGGCTGATTTTTTAATACCACCAAAAGGTTGTCTAAGAACTATAGCTCCTGTTGTTGGTTTATTGATGTAAATATTTCCTGCCTCTATGTGAGTGTGGAAGTATTCCCATTCTCTCTCATCTAAACTTTCAAATCCTGCTGTAAGTCCATAACCTGTAGAATTTACTATATCAATAGCTTCTTTTAAATCTTTTGCTTTCATTACAGTTAAAATTGGCGCAAAAAGCTCATTCATGTGTGTAAAATCACCTTTTTTTGTACCATATTTAATCCCTGGAGTTAAAAGATAAGGATTATCATCTACAAATTTAGGCTTTACAGCCCAACTTTCATATGGAGCTAACTCATCTAATGCTTTTTGCAGTTTTACATCTGGTTTATCTGCTAAAGCTCCAAGTTTATTTTTAAATACAAATGGATTTCCAACCGCCATAGAACTAGCAGCATCTACCAAGGTCTTTTTAAATTCCTCATCTTCATAAACTTCTTCTTCCAAAACAAGTAAAGAAGTAGCAGAGCATTTTTGACCTGAATTTGAAAATGCTGAATGAATGATATTTTTAATCGCACTATCACGATCAGCAAATTTAGAAACAATAGTTGCATTTTTACCGCCTGTTTCAGCACTTAAAAGTAAGGTTGGATTAGCTTTGAGCATTGCATAAGCAGTTTCTTCTCCACCGGTTAATACTGAAAATTTCACACTTTGATCAACAAGCAAGTATTTTGATATATCACTACCTTTAGCAGGTAAGAAAATCAAAGCATCTTTTGGAATTCCCGCATCCCAAAAGCATTTACAAAGCATATAACCTGTTAGCATGGATAAAGATGATGGCTTATATATTACTTTATTACCTGCAGCCAAAGGTGCTGCTATGGTTCCTACTGAAATACCTACTGGAAAATTCCATGGTGCAATTACCACACCTATGCCTTTTGCTTTAAAAGTAGTATTTGGATTTTGCTCTTTTAGTTTTTCCAAAGAATGTGGGTAAAATTCTAAAAAGTCTATAGCCTCACTAACTTCAGGATCAATCTCTAAGAAAGTTTTTCCTACTTCTAAAGCTGCTATACCTATTAAATCTCCTCTACGATCTCTAACAAGTTGAGCAGTTTTTGCTAAAATTTTATAAATTTCATCATGACTTAAATCACTAAAATTTGAGCTCTTAGCTACATCTAAAGCATATTTAATCTCTTTTTGGCCTGCTAAATGTGCTTTACCTATAGTGCGATTTTTGATTTTATCTTTAACTTCTATTACTTGTAAATTTTCATTTTTAATTTCTTCTTTTGCAACCGGATACACATCATAATTTTCTAAATTTTCATATTTAGTTCTTATATTTTTAGCCCATTCTCTATTTGCTTTTAAGATAAAATCTGTATCAGGTTCGTTTTTAAATTCTTTACTCTCATAAGAACTAATAGCCTTTATCTCATTATTTCTATCTTGAGTTCTATGAGTAGAATTATCCAAACTAGCAACGCCTTCTAAAGATTTTATAAATAATTCTTTTTGCATTTGCCAATTTTTATCATTGATTTTAAGGTTGAAAAAATATCTCATGAAATTATCTTCACTAGTATTTTCATCAAGTCTTCTTACTAAGTAAGCAATGGCATTATTAAAATGCGCTTCATCACACACCGGTGCATAAAGTATAAGATCATGCATTTTAGAAAGCTCATAAGAGCATTGCAAACTCATACCTTCAAGCATTTCAAAAGTAAAAGATGATAAAGCTCCTGCTTGTGAAATTCTAGTATAAGCATAAGCAATTTCAAATAAATTGTGACTCGCAATACCTACATTAATATATTTATAATTATCACCCTCTAAGACAAAATCAAGCATTTTCTTATAATTACTATCTGTGTCAATTTTTTTATAAAAAGTAGGTAGAGCCCAACCTCTTTGCGAAGCTATAGTTTCTTCACTTTCCATATTCGCTCCTTTAACAAAGCGAATTTTTATAGGCTTCATACCTTTTAAAACTCTTTCTTTTGAAAAAGCAAAAAGTTTTTTCAAATATTCATAAGAATCAGGAAGATAAGCTTGTAAAACGATACCTGCTTTAATATTATACTTTGCAATACTTTCCATAAAAGCTTCAACGGTTAATTCTAAATCTCTAAATTCTTCCATGTCAAGATTGATAAATTTAGACACACCTTGCTTTTTTTCTTCTTCTAAAGCAAGAGCATATAATTTATCCAATCTTTTTACCACTTCATCTTTAGAGTATTCAAAATCAATGATATTAATTTGAGAAAAAATGGTAGTGATTTTAATTGAAATATAAGTAATATAGCTTGTTTTTAATGCTTCTTCATATTTTTTTACTCTATAAGCACTCTCAGCCTCACCCAAAACCTCTTCACCAATTAAATTTACATTTAAGGTAATTTTATCTTCATCTTTTCTTTTACGCATATGAGGCTCTAAAACACTAGGGTTTGCATCTAAAACCATAGCTTTAGTATCTTCTCTTAAATGCTTAATGAAAAATGGCACACTAAGAGTTGGTGCAAATTTTCCAAAATTTAAAAATGAAAAAAGCAAAAATTTTTCAAAAGCACTGAAAAAATCTGCTATACCATATTTGTTTAAAGTATGCTCTATAAGCTCAAAACTCGCACTTTTATCTTTACATCTAAAAGAGCGATCTAAAAGTTCAATCAACATCACTTTATTTTTAGGATTGTTTAAAAGTTTTTGCATTTTGGCGTGAAATTCTTTTTCACTTTGAGAGATATTACTTTCTATTTTTCTTTGTAATTCTTCAGCTAATTGCAAAGCTTTTTGTATCATTTCTTCCTCCATTTAGTAATTAATATCTTTTATGATACAAAAATAGCCACAAAAATCAACATATATTTATTTATAATTTATTTTTTTATGTAAAAAAGTAACAAATATAAACATATATTTTTAATTGTAAATAAAATATTAGCGTAATAATAAATAATTATGAGTATTTCTTACACATCTAGCAATAATCTTTGCCTCTATATTGTAATCTTTCAAAATTTTCAAAGCCTCATTTGCATCTTTTTCACTCATTGCAGCTAAAAGTCCACCTGAAGTTTGAGGATCAAAATACACTATATCTTCATCTTTTTCATTTAAATTATCAACCCAAATTTTTAGGCTATCTTTATTTTTATAAGCTCCTGCTGGGATTATCCCCATATTAGCCATTGGCAAAACTCCATCCATTAAAGGAATTTCATTTTTATACACTTCTATCATAATCTCTTCATTTAACATTTCTTTTAAATGCCCCAAAAGGCCAAAACCAGTAACATCACTTAAAGCACTAAGACTTTTAAACCCCTTTAAAATACGACTTGCGTAAAGATTTAAAAAACTCATTTGCTCTATTGCTTTTAAAATCTTTGCTTTTTCTAGCAAACCAGCCTTGATAGCAGTGCTAATAATGCCACTACCTATAGGCTTAGTAAGTAAAATAACATCACCATCTTTTGCACTATTATTAGCTATAAATTTCTTAGGATGAACTACACCTGTCACACTAAGACCAAAAATAAATTCATCATTTTCTATAGTATGGCCACCTACTAGCACAGCACCAGCTTCTTCAACCTTAGCTCTAGCACCTTCTAAAACTTCAAGTAAAATTTCATTGTTAAAATGACAAGTATCAAAGCCTACAATATTTAAGGCATTAATCACCTCAGCACCCATAGCAAATACATCACTTAAAGCATTGGCAGCAGCTATAGCACCAAAATGATACGCACTATCAACCACAGGTGTGATAAAATCAAGTGTTTGCACTAAAGCTAAATCTTCATTTAGCTTATAAACACTTGCATCTTCGTTATTATCAATACCACTTAAAATGTTTTCATGCGGTTTTAAAATGCCAAGAATTTTGTCAAGACCCACCGAGTCTAGTTTGGCAGCTCAACCCGCAGCTTTTACATATTGAGTTAGTTTTTGGTCTTTATATATCATAAAGAAATAATCTTTGCCTTTCCAAAAAGTTCATTTAAAATTTCATAAGCATTACCTATTTTGCCTATTTTAAGCTCTTTAGTTTTACCAAAAAATTCCAAACATGCCCCACAACTATAAATTTCAACCCCTAAATTTTCAAGCTCTTTCATAGCTTCAAAAGCCATATGAGAACAATCAGTATTCATTAAAACACTATCATTAACGCAAAGGATTTTTACAGGTTTATTAGGTAAATCTTTTAAGGTTTTTAAAAAACCTAGCATTAGATTTTTCCCAAGCTCCCCTTCACCTACCTTATCGCTTTTTAAAAACAACACATTATATTCTTGTAAATTTTGTTCTTGAATTTGAACTATATCACCATCTTTTATAATGCTAATAATACTTTCATCATTTACATCTTTCACACTAAAGTTCAAATTTAAAGATTTTAAAAACCTCATTACATTTTCTTTAGAAGCTTGAGAATTTAAAAGAATTTCTAAATTTTCATTTTCTTTTAACTCTTCTAAAGCCTTTTTTGTCTCTATCACAGGACGCGGACAAGCTAAATCTCTACAATCAATTTTCATTTTTTACCTTTTTTACTTAATGATATATTTTTATAACTTGTATTCAAATTAAGTTTTATCTTTTTCTTGATTTTTCTTGAAAAATAATTCTTTAAAGCGCTTATTAGTGTATTCTTCTACATCTTGTTGTAAAATTTTAAAATTTTGAATTAGCTCATAAGCTCTAGGAGTAAGCTTACTACCAGCTTCACTTCCCCTTCCTTTTTTAGCAATGAGCAATTCTTCTTTCATATTTTTTTCTAAATCCTGTATATAAAGCCAAGCTTTTTTATAATTAATCCCTAATTGTTTAGCCGCTTGGGAAATACTTCCGCATTCTCCAACTAATTCTAAAATATCTGTTTTCCCTTTACCAAAAAGTAATTCTCCATCAGGATTTTCTACCCAAATTTTGCTTTTTATATGAAATTTTTTACCTTTTTTTTCTTCAAAACAACCAAGTTCGCAGTATTTAACATCAATTTTATAAGTTTTAAGCGTAGCTCTCATATCAACCATATTAAAGTTTTTAGCACATTCTAAAGCATCTTTACATGATATGCGACGCTTAGAATCTAGTTTTGTTTCTAATTTTTCTAAAATTTCACTTTTTGCTATATTTTTATTTAACTTTCCAAATTGACCTAACTCGCAATCTGAAATTTTTACATCCATTTTTTTTATACTAGCTTGAAAATCTTCTTTGGAGTATTGTTTTAAAAGCTCTAGTGCTTTTTTACAAGTAAGTTTATTATTTTCATCAAGATTTTTTTGAATTTGTAAATTTAATTCTTCCATGAATTAACCTTGGATTATAAGTAGTAAAAAAGGGTGCCTGTAAACACCCTTTGGGTTATTTTGCATCAAGTCCTAAATTTTGACCCTTAAGCAAAACTCTTTTTCTATACATTGCACTAACTTCAGCTGCATCACCAACCAAAAGTGCATTTGTAGAACAAACCGCAGCACACATAGGTACTTTACCTTCTGCGATACGATTTTGTCCATAAAGTTCTCTTTCTTCATGAGAGTTAGTAGGCTCAGGACCACCTGCACACATAGTACATTTATCCATTTGACCTTTGATACCAAAAGCACCATCTCTTGGAAATTGTGGAGCACCAAAAGGACACGCATAAAGACAATACCCACAACCTATACAAGTTTTTTTATCATGTAAAACAATACCATCAGCTCTAATATAAAAGCATTTTACAGGACAAACTTGCTCACATGGAGCATCTGTGCAGTGTTGGCAGGCAAGAGTTGTTGAAAACTCTTTTCCTTCTATGCCTTCATTTAGAGTGATTACCTTTCTTCTATTAATCCCCACTGGCACTTCGTGCGCACTTGAACAAGCCACTTGACAAGCAAAGCAAGAAATACAGCGATTATTATCTACATAAAATTTCATTCTAGCCATAACTTACCCCTTAAGCCTTTTCAAGTCTGCAAAGTCCTGCATTAAATTCAGAAATTTGCGTATTTATATCAAAACCATAGTTAGTAACCGTGTTAGAACTTTCACCTATAGTATAAGGTCTAGTGCCTTCAGGATAATTATAACTTAAATCCACTCCTTGCATAATACCCGCAAAGTTATAAGGCAAGCAAATTCTATCCGGTGTAACAGAATGATTATGCACACATTTTACTTTAATCTTAGTACCTTGCGGTGAATGAATCCACATCATATCTCCATCATTTATACCATATTTTAAGGCAAGTTCAGGGTGAACATTAGCAAACATTTCAGGTGTGATTGCAGCAAGATATTTACTAGTTCTCTCAAGCATACCTGCACCACTTAAATTTACTAAACGCATACTTGAAATGATAGTTGGAAACTCTTTGCTCCAATCTTTCTTTTGTTGCTCGCTGATAAATTTACTCTCAACTCTGAAGTTTTTCTCTTGATCGCCCCAAGTAGGATATTTTTTAACCAAATCCCAACGAGGTGAGTGAATAGGCTCTCTATGTAGTGGAATAGGATCTGCAAATTCCCAAACTTTCATTCTAGCTCTTGCATTACCTAAACAGCAAGCACTCTTTTCTCTACATTTTTCTAAAATAATACCTGAAATATCTGTACTCCAGCTAGCGCCCATTAATTCTTTTTCGCTATCACTTAGTTTGATATTAAATACTTTTTCAATATTTGCCTTAGTGATTTGTGGGTAACCACCTTTAACTTTACATCCTTTTGGAGTAAAGGCATCATCTGCTAATTGAGAATGTCCTTCATGCTCCAAACCAAAGCGGTTTCTAAAGCCCATACCGCCTTCTTCATAAGGCACATCAGTATTCCATAATATAGAAGTTCCCGGATGTTGTTCATCCCAACAAGGCCAAGGTAAGCCATAGTATTCGCCTTTAACTTCACCACCAAGACCTCTTTGAGTATCAGGATCAAAATGTTCCCAATTTTGTTGGTGTTTTCTTAAGCGTTCAGCTGAAATACCTCTTAAGCCTATACTTAAAAGACCATTACTCATTTCTCTTGTAGCATCATCAGGCCATATAAAATTATCATCATTATCATCTCTTGTTTGTACAAGCTTATGATCTTTCAATTCCATTTTCATACCGCGAGTGTATTCTTTATAAAAGCCGAATTTTTTAGCAAAAGCAAACATAATCTCTTGATCTTCTTTGCTTTCATAAATTGGTTTTACTACTTGAGAACGCCATTGCATAGCACGATTAGTCGCAGTGACATAACCTTCTGTTTCAAATTGAGTACAAGCAGGGATAATATAAATACCATCAGAACGATCTGCTAAAACTGCTACTTCATTTACAAAAGGCTCAGCGATTACAATCATATCAAGTTTTTTAAGCGCTTCTTGAATTTTTACCGTATGCGCCATAGAAGTAATACCCGTTCCTTGCACCCAAAGCACACGGATAGGTGAGTTAGAATAAGTTTTTTCTTCATGTAAAACGCCTTGCCACCATTTTGCTAGTGAAAAACCTTTTTCATGCATCCATTCTTTAGAATAAAATCTTGAATTTAAATATTCTCTATCTACATTCCAAAAATTAGCAAAATGATTCCATGCATTATCATCAAGCCCATAATAAGCTGGTAAAGTATCAGCCAAACAGCCCATATCAGTAGCACCTTGAACATTATCATGACCTCTAATGATGTTTGTTCCTGCACCTGGTTTGCCTATATTACCAAGAACGAGTTGTAAGATAGCTAGAATTCTTGTGTTGGAGCTACCTACCGAGTGTTGAGTAATACCTAAAGCCCAAAATAGCGTAGCAGGTTTGATTGTAGCTAACATTCTTGTGATTTTTTCAAGTTGAGCAGCTGGAACACCTGTTACATCTTCTACAACTTCAGGAGTCCATTTAACAGCCTCCGCTTTTATTTCTTCAACCCCATAAGTTCTAGTTTTGATTAATTCTTTATCTTCCCAACCGTTTTTGAAGATCAAATGAAGCATACCATAAACTAAAGCTATATCTGTACCTGGACGAATTCTTACATATTCATCAGCATGTACTGCAGTTTTTGTAAATACAGGATCTACAACTACCAATTTAGCATTATTACGATCTTTTGCTTGTAATAAGTGTTTAAATCCGATAGGATTTGCCACAGCAGTATTTGCACCAAAAATAATCATCATTTTTGAGTGTTTAGTCACATCACCAAAATGATTTGTCATAGCGCCATAACCCCATGTATTCGCCACACCGGCGACTGTTGCGCTGTGTCAAATTCTAGCAACGTGGTCTATATTGTTAGTACCCCAAAATGCTGCAAATTTTCTAAAATAATAAGCTTGTTGGTTATTAAATTTAGCCGAACCTAAAAACATAACACTATCAGGTCCATTTTCTTTACGGATTTCAAGCATTTTATCGCCAATTTCATTGATAGCTTGCTCCCAAGTTAAACGTACCCATTTGCCATTTTCTTTTTTCATAGGATATTTAATACGCTGCTTTGATTTAGTAAGATCGATTTGATCTATCCCTTTACAGCAGTGTGATCCTTGAGAAATAGGATGTTCTATAGCGTTTTCTTGACGCACCCAAACTCCATCTTGCACTTCTGCTTTAATTCCACAGCCTGCACTACAGATACTACAGATTGTTCTAACAATCTTAGAATCTGGATAAGGATTTGCTACTTCTTGTTCACTTGCAGCTCTAATAGCTTTGTTTTCACTACCAAAAGCCGCACTTCCAAGACCAGCAATACCAGCAAGCTTAAGAAAATTTCTTCTTGCTAATGCCATCTTCTTCCTTTCTTAATTAATAAGCTATTTTGTAGTATTTTTCCCAATGCATAGTTTTTTTATAAAGCACTTCTTTTTTAGTACTTTTTCCTAAAACTACGGTATTTTGCTCTTGGTAATCATCTTTAGCTAAAGCATTCACGCTTGCCCCAGCTACTACCCCTAAAGCACCAATTTTCAAAGATTTTTTTAAAAAATCCCTTCTTTGATTGGCCTCCATGTTCTCTCCTTTGAAATAAAAGTAAAGAATAACTATAAATACTTATTTTCAAAGTATTTATACACTTAACAAAATAAATTTTGCATATTTTCACTTAAGATTTTATTTAATTTCTATTTTCATAAAAAGATGATTTTGATAATATGTATTTTGGTAACAAAATACATATTAATTTTTATAATTTACTAAGTTCTTCTATATTTGTTTTGCTAAATTTAGTAGGAAGTCTTGGCTCATAAGGAAGTCTTTGTAAAGCCTCATCTGCTACACTTTTACCTTCTTTTTTTATAGGTGCTTGTACTTCCAAATAAGCTCTTTCATTTGCAAAAAAGACTTTCATAATATTGGCAATAGCAATGTAAAAATTTGAGTTTTTGTGGATTTGTAATTTTTCTATAAACTCATCTATTACAGGGTTTATCACAAAACGAAATAATTGCTGTGCAACTTTTAAATCATGCTCAATAATACTTGCCATAAAAGCAAACAAAAAGCCAAATTCATCTTCACTTTGCCTGCAATCTTCTTTTTTTCTAAATTTGGTTTTTCTAATAATTTCACAGGCTTGAAGCTTCATTTTACCATCATCCCTACCCTCATCATAAAAAGAAGCACTAATAGGCACATTCACATAAGAAAAATCAAAAAACACTCCATTTTGTTCTTCTTTAAAACTTGCAAAATCACATACACTAAGTTTTTCAAAATCAAATTTTAAACTATCATCTAAAGGACTTTGAGCTAAAACTAAAACCTGCTCATGCCAAATTTTAAACTCATTTTCATCGATAAAATTAAAAGCTTTTGAAAAAAATTCATAAAAATATTTACGCGAAAGATCAATATCTTGTATCATTAATTTTCCTTGTTATTTTTATTTGATTATAACAAGGAAAATTTAAAAAAATCAAGTGAGATTTTAAAATTTTGTTTTAGAATCGTAAGTAAACGATGGATTGATTTGTTTTTTATCGCTTAATTCTTTATACCAATAAGAATGTAAAATATAAACTTCTTCTTCTTCTTTATAACCACTAATCATAGAATGGATACTTCCTTTAATAGCAAATACGGCCATATAAATATGAATAGCAAAAAATACTGCACATAAAATACCCAAAATATTATGGATGATAGCTGAAGCTCTTAAAATATCTATATGAGAAATTCCAAAAATAGATTGCAAAGAAGTAGAATTAAAATCAAGGAAAAACATAAACGCACCAGTGATTATCATCAAAAAGCCACCAAAAACAGCTATATAATACCAAGATTTTTGACCAAAGTTAAACTTACCCGCAGGCACAGGTTTTTTCTCTTTGCTTAAATATCCACCTACTATCATCATCCATCTTAAATCATAACTCGCAGGAAGCATTCTTTTAATCCAACACAAAAGCATAGGAATGATGGAAATGATAAATAAAATAGTAGCAATACCATGTAAGTTTTTACACATTCTTACAAAAAATCCACCGCCAAAATACGATCCAAAAATCATAATAAGTCCGGTTGGCACAAGGATAATCCAAGAGATTGCTGCTACAAAATGAAACAATCTTTCAAATACTGAAAAAGCGTAAATTTTCTTACCATCATGAGAAAATTTCTTTGGACCTATGACCATATAATGCAAAGCAAAAGCTGAAATTACGACTATAAGTATAATCAAAACAGCACTTGCAATATACTCACCTTGCAGTTTAGTCCACAAAGCACCAAAATTTTGATAACTTTCTATATTCATCACTCTTTGCACATCCCAAATTTGAGTATTTTTAACTTCAAAATTTTCTTGAGCAAATAGAAAGTTAAAACAGGCTAAAAGAGCTAGTATAACTCTATGCATAAATTACTCCTAAACATTACACGCTAGAAAAAGCTTAGCATTGTAGTTTTGTTAATTTTCAGTTTCCATTTTTATTTTAAAAAAAGTTTTATTTAAAAAACATAAATTTGCAAAAAACTACAAAAAAACTCAATTTTTAGTTTCTTTTTGAATAATTTTCATAACAAAACTCTCTTATCATAGATAAATTTTCATTCTTATCTAAGAACATTAAATTTGGAAGTCTTACTCCATTAAAAGTAGTGTTTTTAACTATGGAATAATGAATTTGATCTAAAAATACTATTTTTTGTCCTATTTTTAACTCTTGATTAAAAGCATACTCGCCCATGATATCCCCTGCTAAGCAAGTATTGCCACCAAGTAAATAAGCAAATTCATTTTCTTTTAACTCGCTGTAATTTTGTCCATCACGACTTGATAAAATTCTAGCATTTAAAACCTCGCTTGTATAAGGCATAATGATAGTATCTGGCATATGAGCTTCGCTTGAAGTATCTAAAATAGCTATTTTTTTCTCATTTTCTACTATATCTATTACACTTGCAACTAAAGTCCCACACTGCCAACCCACAGCCTCACCTGGCTCAAGATACACTTGCACTCCATATTTATCGCTAAATTTTTTACAAAGATCAATTAGTTTTTGCGTGTCATAACCTTCTTTAGTAATATGATGACCTCCACCAAAATTAACCCATTTCATATTTTTAATAAATTTTGAAAATTTAGCTTCAAAAGCATTTAACACAAGCTCTAAAGAATACGCACTTTCTTCACATAAAGCATGAAAATGAAGCCCACTTAAAGCACTTAAATCTTCATTTTCAAAATCAATCGCACGAATTCCTAATCTTGAAAATCTACCACAAGGATTATAAAGTTCTTTTGGAGCCACTGAAAGCTCTGGATTACAACGCAAACCAAGAGACTTGTGGCTTGCTTTATCTTTAAATTTTTTAAACTGATTAAAAGAATTAAATACTATATGGTGTGAAAGATCTATGATTTCATCTATTTCATCATCTTTAAAAGCAGGTGAAAAAGTATGAATTTCTTTGTTCATATATTCTTTTGCAAATTTAGCTTCCCAAAGCCCACTGCAAGTACAACCTGATAGATACTCACCCACTATATCCATAGCACCTGAAAAAGCAAAACCCTTTAGAGCAAGCAAGACTTTTGCTCCACTTTGCTCACTCACTTTAGCCAAAAGCTCACAATTTTTTCTAAGCTTATCTTCTTCTAAAATATAAGCAGGAGTTTGAAAGTCTTTATCTAAATGATTTTTAATTAGCATTATTTGTCCTTAATTTTTGATTTAAAACCACTTGTATAACAAATCATATTAAAATTATATCTTGTTTTTATAATTTACAATCATTAATCAAATAATAGCTATAATCAAAATCCAAATCAAAATTAATTTAGGAGTAAAAATTTAATGGATAGAAGGTTATTTTTAAAATTTAATGCTTTAGGTTTAGCAAGTATTAGCAGTGCTTATGCAATGGGGGATCATTCTCATCATAATATACACTCAAAACATACACAAAAAGATACAAAAGAAATCGATACTTCTTTTATCAAACTAGAAAATCCAAACATTAAACTACTCGATGAAAAAGACTTTCCTAGCGGACAAACATTAGCAAATTTAAAACTTCTAAAAAACACAAGCACAAAGAAAAATTTCTTTAGATCAAGTATAGAAATCAAAGAAAGTCAAATAGAGCTTGTTAAAGGTAAAAAAACAAAATGCTTTACTTACAATGGCTCTATACCTGGACCTAAAATAGAAGTTTATGAAGGTGATACGGTTGAAATTTTGGTAAAAAATAGTTTAAAAGAACCAACTACAATCCACTGGCATGGACTTGACATACCACCTGAGCAAGATGGCAACCCACACGATCCTATCATGCCTGGTAGAGAAAGAATTTATCGCTTTAAACTTGGAGAAAATTCAGCAGGAACTTACTGGTATCATCCACACCCACACTACACCACAGCAAAGCAAGTTTATAAAGGCTTAGCAGGGGTATTTGTAGTAAAAGCTAGAAAAGATGCGTTGTCGCATTTACAAGAACAAGATTGGGTGATTAGTGATTTGCGTTTAGATGAAAACGCACAAATTCCTGATAATAATTTATTTGATTGGCTAAATGGTAGAGAAGGAAATTTAGTTCTTATCAATGGACAATTAAAACCAAAAATAACACTTGACAAAGCTCAAAGAATTCGTATTTATAATTTTTGTGCGGCAAGATATTTAATTTTACGCATTAAAGGTGCTAAATTTATTTTAGTAGGAACTGATGGAGGGCTTATAGAAAAAGGTGTTGAATTAGATGAGTTATTTTTAAGTCCTGCTTCAAGAGTAGAAGTGCTAATCAAAGCAAGCAAGGGTGAATTTAAACTTGAAAGTACTTATTATGACCGCGATAAAATGCTTGTTAAAGAAGAACCTTACACTCTTATGTTAGCTGATCTTAAAGTAGAAAAAACTATAGAAAACATACCTGAAAAATTACGCGATTTTCCACCTTTAAAAGAAGCTACAAGCTTTAAAGAAGTGATTATGAGTGAAGATCATATGCAAATGCATGGTATTAGTAAAAAAAGTGAAGAAGAAATCAAAAAAAGCCTTGCCTCTATGTTTTTAATCAATGGTAAAACATTTGATATGAATAGAACGGATTTAACCTCAAAATTAAATGAAGTAGAAGAATGGGTAATAAAAAACAAATCGCATATGGATCATCCTTTCCATATACATGGAACACAATTTGAACTCATATCTTCTAATTTTAAGGGTAAAATAACAAAAGCAAAATTCAGAGCATTGCAAGATACGATTAATGTAAGACCTGGAGAAGAATTGAAACTTAGAATGAGTCAAAAATTTACCGGTATTAGAATGTTTCACTGCCATATTTTAGAGCATGAAGATCTTGGAATGATGGGAATTTTAGAAATCAAAGAATAAAGGTAAAAAAATGGTAAAAGTTGAATTTCTAGGGCCAATTAACAAAGAAAGCTTAGAACTAAATGTAAGTAATCTTAAAGAATTAAAAGCAATTTTAGGACAAGATGAAAGCTTAAAAGAATGGCTTGAACTTTGTGCAGTTGCTTTAAATGATGAAATGGTTTTTGATGATGAAACTACCTTAAAAGATGGGGATAAAATTTGTTTATTACCACCGGTTTGTGGAGGATGAGTTATGTTTGAATTACATCAAGGAGCCTTAGAAATTCCTAGCATTTATGCTAGATGGTATGAATATGCTAAAGATAAAAACTGCGGAGCTTTAATCACATTTTGCGGTATAGTGAGGGCTGAAGATGAGATTGAGGCTTTAAGTTTTGATATATATGAGCCTTTATTAAAAACTTGGTTTGAAAAATGGTGCCAAAAACTTGTAAATGAAAATGTAAGCTTGATGTTTGCTCACTCTATCGGTAAAGTTAAGGTGCATGAGAGTTCTTATTTTGCTGGGGTTTTAAGCAAGCAAAGAAAATTAGGATTAAAACTAATTAATGATTTTGTAGAAGATTTTAAAGCAAGTGCGCCTATATGGAAATATGATATCATTAATGGCGAAAAAATTTATGCTAAAGAACGCTCTTTGAAACTTCAAGGAGCAGGAATTTTAAGCACTAAGGACTAAAATGCTAACTTCTTATAACCAAAGTTTAGACATACTTCATTCACACATACAAGCGTATGAAAAGATAGAAAACATCGCTTTAACACAGTGCTTAGATAGAATTTTAGCCATAGATATCAAAGCTTCTACTAACAACCCTCAATTTCCTACTGCTTCTATGGATGGCTATGCGATTAAATTTAGCGAACAAGATGAGCCTTTGTCTATCATAGGCGAAGTACCTGCTGGAATTTTCCCAAGCTTTAAAATACAAAATAAAGAATGCGTTAAAACCTTTACAGGCTCTTTGATGAGTGAAGGTTGTGATACCTTAGTGCCTGTGGAAAAAGTTGAAGTTAAAAATGGTGTGATTTATATAAAAGAAAAAGTTCCACAAGGCTTTGCTGTGAGAAAGGTGGGCGAGAGCTACACTAAAGGTGAAATTTTACTCACTAAAGGCACAAAACTAGGCTATAGCGAGATAGCACTTTTAGCCGAGCTTGGATATTTTCACATTAGTGTTTTTGCCAAACCTATCATAGGCGTGCTAAGTAGTGGAAGTGAGATCAAAGACTTGGGCGAAAGCTTAGAGCACCCTGCACAAATTCGCTCATCAAACCATATAGCCATAGCTAATATGGCGAAAAAACTTGGTGCTGAAGCTAGAATTTTTCCACTTTTAAAAGATGATATGCAAAAAACCCCAAGTGTTTTAAAACAAGCACTTAATGCATGTGATATTTTAGTTACCACTGGTGGAGTTTCCATGGGGGATTTTGACTTTTTAAAACAAGCTGTTAAAGAGTATGAAATCATCTTAGACAAAGTCGATGTAAAACCTGGAAAACATATCAAAATAGCCAAATTTGAAGATAAATTCATCTTTGCCCTGCCGGGTTTTCCATACTCGGCTATGGTAATGTTTAATTTATATGTAAGAGAACTTTTAAATATTTGGCTTTTACAAGAAAAAGACTATATATTTAAAGCATTTGCAAATACTGACTATAAGAAAAAAAGTTCGCATTTAGAATTTGTAGCTTGTAATATAGAATTTAAAGATGGAAAAATTTATGCCAATTTAAAAGGTAAAAAACAAGGCTCAAGTGCTATCATCAACAACCTTAACCACAAGGCTGCACTTATGATAGCAAATGATGATATAAAAGAAAATGATTTGGTTGATATAATTTTTATGCCTTGATTTACGCTGGATGAGAGCTTATGCGTTGTCCTTTTTCATCATAAGTTACAATCCAACTACCTTCTTTTATACTAACACTAGAACCTATAAATCCTATCAAAGCATCACCTTTGTTTGTATTTACTGGCTTACTATAAAGCCTCCTATTTCCATCATAAACTTCTACCAAAGTAATAGCCATTTTTTCTCCTTTAATTAAAATCGAAGGACGATAATATCAAAAAAACGCAAGAGCCGATTAATCATTTTTAAAAATTGATGATTTAAGGCAAAATTTAACAAGGATATAAAATAGATAAAAAATTAAATGATTTTTTTAAATTAAGAAAAGAATTTTATACTTTCTTTGATGAACACATACCAAAAATGGAAAAAGTTGATATTTTTGATTTTTCTAAAGCAAAAACTATGGGATGTAAAGGAAGTTTATAATCATTTTATAAATCGACTATGCTATAAAAAAATGCTCGCTTGATATTTATAGAGCTTTTGATATTAGCTATAACAAAGATATAAAAAAAATTTTAATGACAAGGTATAAATTTTTAACTTTTATTAAATTTTAAAAAAGATTTTTTAATCTTGATTTTTAATAAATTCGCTTTTATTAAATTCTTTAAAATTATACCAAGCTAAGACATTATAAACAAATCCTATAACAAAAAATACAAATCCTATTAAAATAGGCAATGTTAAAAAACCATAAAAATACATTTTACAAACTTTTATAAAATAAAACTGATTAGCTACTCTAGCTATCTCATAAAAAATTCTTTTTAAGAATTTAAAATATAACAAACAAAATAAAATATGTATAGCCAACAAAAACGGAGTAAAAAACATTAATAAAAAATATTCTTCATTTAAAAAAACATAATAAAAAAATAAAATCATAAAATAAAGTAAAATAAAATAAAAAAATAAAATAAAAAGTGTTATAAAATAATTCTTGAACAAATTCTTAGCACTAGTATAAGTTTTTAATTGATATAAAACTATCATATATAATGTCGCGCTAATTACACTTAAAAAACCCATATAAGGCATAAAAGAACATAAATAAAAAGTTAAAGAAAAAAGGGCTATAACCCTCACATTTTTAGATTTCTTTTTTATATCTATCATTTATTACCTCTTAAACTAGCTTGAATTTTTTCAAAAAGCATTTTTGCTTGTTTTTGATTTTGCTCTAACTCGCTTAAAATTTCCTCTATTTCACGCAAAGTTTTTTCTTCTTTTGTATTTGGATTTTTAGCACTTAAATCATAATTTCTTTCTTCAAGTTCTTTTTTACTTACCAAATAAGAATTAGCCGTGATTTTTCTTTCTTTATAACATTTTAAAAATTCTTGCAAATGCGTGTATTCTAAAGGTTTATTTTTAGTCAATTTAAAAGGTGGTACAAGCTCATAGTAATACACACTTTCATCATTTTCACCACAAATGCTTCTTTGCCCTTTAGAGAAAAAAAGCACATTAGTTTTTACCGCACTATAAGGTAAAAATATCCCACTTGGCAAGCTTAAAACACATTCAAGATTAAAATTTTCTAGCAAGTCTTTTTTTACACTCACAAAGGCATTTGAATTTTGAAAAAGCACTCCTTCAGGCACTACTATGGCACATCTTCCATTGTTTTTCAAAGACTTTAAAATATGTTGTAAAAACAAAAGCTCAGTAGCGTTTGATTTTACAGGAAAGTTATTTTGAATTTGATCTTTTTCTTTACCACCAAAAGGAGGATTTGCCAAAATCACTTCGTATTTTTCATTTTCAGTTATGTCTGTGATTTTTTTATTTAGAGTATTGGTTTTGATGATATTTGGGGACTTAACCTCATGTAAAATCATATTCATCACACCCATTGCATAACTAAGTGGAGTTTTTTCTTTACCGAACAAGGCATCATTTTGTAAAAATTCAAGTTCCTCCACACTCAAATTTGCTTTTTTCTTTTTTGCCCTATCTTCATAGAGAATATGCAAAAAACTCTCTACTAAAAATCCACAACTCCCACACGCAGGATCGTAAATTCTCTCTTTTGCTTTAGGGTCTAGCACCTCCACCATAGCTCTAACCAAAGGTCTTGGGGTATAAAACTCCCCGCTATTTCCCCCATCACTTCCCATGTCTTTTAAAAGCTTCTCATAAACCTCACCCAAAGCAAATACATCACTTTCTTTGCTAAAACTTAGCTCATCAACTAAATTTATAACCTCTCTTAAAGTATGGCCATTAGCTATGCGGTTGTCTATAAATTCAAAAATTCCGCCTATCTTATACTCTATACTTTTGAAATTTTCATTATCTTTGAAACTTTTTAGGTATGGAAAAAGCTCATCATTCACAAAGCTTAGCAAATCACTTCCACTTAAAGCGTTTTTTACATCAAGCTTTCCTTCACTTGTTTTAGGTGCTGCCCAAGCCCTCCAACTAAATTTTTCTTGCAAAATAGCCCTATAAGGCTTTTCATCTAGCTCAGCTTCTAGCTTTAACTCTTCTTCATAATCATCTAAAAATTTCAAAAAAAGCACCCAGCTAATCTGCTCACTATAATGCATAGCACCACTTATGCCATCATCTCTTCTTAGAATATCTGTGATTTTATCGATTTTACTTTGCATTTTTATCCTTTAAAGCTTTTAAAATAACCTTATCAAAATCTGACTTATAGTTTTTATCTTGAATAACTCTAAATTTATAAAATTCTTCCTTAGCAAAATCATCTGCTAATTTCTTACTTATTTTGCCATTATCTTTTAAAATTTCTCTTTCATTGAATTCTAAAAAAATATCTAATCTATCTTTCCAATCTTGCATAGTCATAGCTATGTTTTTCTTTGCTCTATCTTCAGCATAGTCAAGATACATACCAACTATACGATTTAACTCCAAAAGTTCATCTTGACTAAGATAATTTTTAGCAATCACCACATCGCTTTGCAAAATTTTTCCTTCAGGAGCATTTTTCCATGAATAAAGTCCCATATTTTCTTTTTTATGATCTGCTCTTTGTTTTATAAGCTCTGCTGCAGTGTGTCCATGTGTAGCAAAATGGAGTTTATTTTGCACACTAGCAAAAAATTCTTTAGTCAATTCATCATTTTTGTCATAATCAATCGCTGTTGTATAAATATCAGTTATCTTTTGATAAAACAACCTCTCACTAGCTCTTATTTCTCTGATTTCTTCTAAAAGCTCATCAAAATAGTTTTTATTTATCACACTACCATTTTTCAGACGCTCTTTATCTAATACATATCCTTTAATGCTAAATTGTTTTAAGATTGTTGTAGCCCATTGTCTAAACTTTGTGGCTTTATAAGAATTTATTCTATACCCTACACTTATAATAACATCAAGATTATAAAATGCTATCTTCCTTTTAACTTCTCTTTTTCCTTCTTTTTGAACTACCGAGAATTCCTCGGAAGTTGAATTTTTATCAAGTTCATTTTCTTTATAGATATTACTAAGGTGTAGATAAATATTATCACTAGAACATTCAAATAACTTAGCCATTAAAGCTACGCTAAGCCATATATCATCATCTTTATAAATCACTTCTAAAAAATCTTCTTGATTTTCTAAACTAAAACTTAAAAAATCCATAGCAAGATTTCGTTTTATATTTTTTTGCATTTTTATCCTTCAAAAAATATGCTAAAAAAATCAAAATTTTTTAGCATATTTAGTCCATATGTTAAAATTTGATAAAAATTTTAACATTTACAATCTTCCTTGAAAAGCTTTATCTAGCAAGGACTTTTTAAGCTCTTGTAGATTTTTTATCTGCATTTGATAGTTTTGTTTTAAATTTTTTACATTAGAAGAAAGCTCATCTAAATAAGAAGCGATTTGCTCTTGTTCTTTGAGTGAGGGCATGGGGATTTGTAATTTAGAAAATTCTGTTTTATTTATAATTGGTAAAGTAGTTTGAGAAGCATTTTTTTTAAGAATTTCTTGAAAATAGTTACTTAGGCATACAAAAAATAAATACTTTGAAACAAAAGCAGAATTTGGAATAATGGCATTAATCTGTTGATTACAACTCCCATTAACTCCACTTAATCCTACTTTCCCGATAGAAGCACCTATACAAACTACCAAAATTGTATCTTTTGGTAAATTTCTTGCATTATCAAAGCCTAATTTTGATAAGTTATCGCTAGCAAATTTTATTATCATATCTCCATTTAAATCACTAGGCTTAAATAGCGGATACTCATTTCCATAAAAATTCGGATTATTTTTACTAGGTGTTGTTCCGGTAATTATTTCTCCAATTTCCCCTAAGCTTTTCCATTCCCAACCTTGTGGGAGTTTATAGTTTTCCTTAGCATTATCTTTTAAAGGGTCAAAAGCTTTTTGCAAGGTACTTTGCATTAACTCATCTAAATTTAGCAAATCTTGCTCTAAAATTTTAATACTTTCATCTATCTTTGCAAAACTCTCATCTAAAATCCCCACTATCCTTTCTTGCTCTTGTAAAGGTGGTAGTGGGATTTTAATTTGCTTTAATATAGTTAAATTTAGATTATTTTGAGCTGCCCCACGCCCCTTACTGCAAATTTCATCTTTTATACTTCTTAAAAAATACATTAAATATAAACTATTTATGTTATTTTCTTTTATATTTATTCCTGCAATAGCTTGATTTGTTGTTGCATCTATATCTAAAATAGCAACCTCACCCAAAGTAGCAAAAATAGAATAAAGTAAAGTTCCTTTTTTAAACAATTTTGCTGAAGAATTTTTTAAACCATCTTCGGTGATAAATTCTTCAGTAGTAGAAATAAATTTTTCTTTAATGTCTTTTATCTTTACCCAAGGTATAGTTCCATTCTCCCAATATTCTTTTTTATTTCTTGACGGAGTTCCACCACTTGAAATTTCAGCAATATCACCAAGTTTTTTAACTTCCCAACCCTGCGGTAATTTTGTCATTGAATAGCTTATTTTATCCATCATTGCTTATACTTCTTACAAGTGCTTTAAATTGATTTTTATCATTTTTTTTCATCATTTTTAAAACAAAACTAGCTATTTTTTTGCTTTCTTCTATATCAATAGGTTGCATCCCCCTGCTAAATATCTCTCTCAAATGCGAATATTCATTGTGATACCTATTTGTAATACTTGCTACCATTTTTTGATGATTTTCGTCAATATTATCACTTTGATATGTATCATTAAAAAATCTTTCGATTAATTCTTGATTTAAACTCTCAAAATTATTTGGATATTTAAAAAATAAATAAATCTCAAGAAATTTTCTTAAATTATTTCCAAAATTATAAACAATGGAAGTTTTTAAATCTTCATTGTGCATATCATCAATATTTTTAAAATTATAGATTTGTTCAAAAAGATAATTAAATTCTGTTGTATATTTTTTCAAGCATTTTGATAGATTTTTAATTTCGCTTGTTTCCATACTTTCTTTGACACTTTTTTCAATAAAATAGTATTGTGGAAACTCATACTCTGTTTTATCGTTTTCATTTTGTTTAGGTTTGCTTTTCTTTAATCTTTTTATATATTTTAAAAAATCTAAATTGTGAGTAGATATAAAAAATTGCTCAAAAGAATCTTTTTTTATTATTTCATTTTCTATTAAAGAAAAAATAAAAAATATATGATTGTTATCAAGACTGGAGATAGGGTCGTCTATCCATATTATAGGATTTTTATCTTTGGTGTTTGCATCTTCCAAACTTGCTACAAAATAACAAAAAGCTACCAAGCTACACTCACCCTCACTTAAATTCTTAGCTTGTTTGCCATTTCTTAAAATTTCAAACTCTCCATTTAATTGTCCTTTATCGTCTTTTTTTGCTTTTAATTCTAATAAATTGTGTCCAAAATATGATTTTAAATATTTACTTATATTGCTTGTAGAAGTTTCTAGATTACTAAGCTTTGCCTTATAATTTTCTATTCTTTTATTTAAAAGGTTTATTTTGTTGTCTTGTGTTTTAATACTTTCATCCAAAGTATTTATATTTTGTTGTAAGGTTTCAATTTCATCTTGTATAGCAAAATAATCGCTATCTTTAGCAAACTTTACTACTTCATTCAATCTTAATCTTTCTCTTGCTTCATTTTGATTTGTTAATAATTTTTCTGTATATTCATCATTTTCTTTGCATAAATTTTCAATTTTATTTAATATTAAAAATATCTCATCTGAAAAATCATTTATGTTTTCTAATTTTATAGGAGTAAAAACATCTTTTTGTTTTTGCTTTAATTTTTCTTCTATTTTTAATAACTCTTCGTTGTATTTTTCAATACTTACTCCTAGCTGTTCTCTCAAGTCAATAAAACTATCTTTATAGTTAGAATAAAAATTTTCATATTCAATACCTAGCAATAAATTTTTTGATTCTAGTTTATAACTTTCAAAATTATCTAATAAATATTTTAATTCTTTTTCAATCTGTTCTTTTTCTCCACTATCATCTTTTGTGTTGTTTTCAATCCAAGCTATTCTTTCTAATGTTAAAGGATTATTACAAAATTTACATTGCTGTGTAGATGAATGTTTTTTATGAAATTTTAAACCTTCTTCTAACCATTGTCTTAATTCGCTTGTTAAATTTTCTTTAATGATAATTTCTTTTTCAAGAATTTCTGATGAATGTTTTAAAATATTTTGAAAACTATTTTTATTAAAATTGATTGTAAAATTTATATTTTGTTTCTCTTTATCTTCTAAAATTTTTATAAGTTGATTTTGTGTTTCATCGTTAAGAATATAGATATTTACATCATTTTTAATTACAACTAAATCTTTTTCTAAATTTCTCTTGTTATAGTCATTACCTTGTTTTGTCAAATTTGAACTACTTTTTATAACTTTAGCTTTATTTGCAAGGTTTTCATTTAAAGTTTTTATCTTATCTTGTTGTTTTTTAAAAATATCATCTTGATTTATTTGTGTATTTTTTAACTTCTCACATCTTTTTGCTAAAATTTCTTCTCTTTTTTCAATTATTTCATTTATGTTTTTTTGCTCCACCCCTATACTTTTAAAGCCTTTTATATCTCCTTTTTTATCATATAAATAATTTAAATTTTCCTTTACAAAATCACTATTATAAACCCTAATATCTAGATTAGAATTTACCACATTATTTTGGGTTAAAAAACTACCATCTTCTAATTTTATTTTAAAATTTCCATCCAAAAAATCTTCATTATGTTTTTTAAGCTCAAAACTTCTAGCTATCCTTGAAAGTGTAGTTTTACCTGAATAATTTCTACCATAAAAAATATTAATTGTTTTAAATTCTTCAAGATTATTACCCCATTTAAAATTTTTATAAGAGCCAAAATTTATTTCATCAAAATTTAAAATTTTCATTTTTTACCTCGCATAAATCTCCCTTTGTAAATCATCAATGCATTGTTTTAAATTTTCCATACCTTCAAATTCACCCACTAGCTCTTTTACGCTGCCTAAAGAGCTAAGATCTATAAGTGTTTTTAACCCGCTATCAAAGTCTTTTATGCCATACTCTTGATACCTATTTAGTAAAAATTCCACAAGCTTTAAGGCTTTTTCTTTTTGGAAGCGTTTTAAAAATGCACTATTTTTTACATTTAGCACGCGTTCATGGCGTGTTTTTATCTCGCTGTTAAAGCTTAAGTGTGCTAGCACATCATACACATCGCAGTCTTTTTGCTCAAAAATAGCTGTCAATTCTTCCAAAACCTGCTCGCTTATGCGGTCTTTTTCAAGTTTTTGTAAAAATTCTTTCCTGCTCGCTTGGTTACTCCAAATCTCGCGTAATTTTGTCTCATCGTTATAAAATTCTGCTAGCTTTCCTACTAAAAATTCCAAAAATTCTTTTGCACTAAGTGGCTTGTCGCTATCTCCTATGTAGCTTGTCGTTATATCAAGCACTTTTAGCTTTGTGCCTTTTAAATGCACGGTGACTTCTTTTTGCTTGGTTGCTTCTTTAGGGTTGCTTTGCTCTCTTTTGTTTTGTATAATTTTTACTTCGGTTTTTTCTTCATCTTTGATCTGCTCGCCATCCCATTTAGGATCATAAAAAAGTCTTGTTACTCCGGTAAAATCTAGTATAGTAAAAAAGTCTTTTCCCTCATATACCCTAGTGCCTCTTCCGATGATTTGCTTAAATTCTATGATAGAACCTATATTTGCCAAAAGCACTATGTTGCGGACATTTCTAGCATCTACTCCTGTGGTTAGCATTTTAGAACTAGTAAGTATCACAGGGTAGCTTTTGTCATTATCTTGAAACTGCTTTAAGTACTCAAGCCCTATTTTACCCTCATCGCTTGTAACCCTCACGCAGTAGTCATCTCTTTTTACACTTTTAAATTTATCAATGGATCTTTTTACTTCACTTGCATGAGCTTGGTTAGCACAAAAGATGATGGTTTTATCCATAGGGTTGATGAGCTTTAAAATTTCTTTAGCTAGAAAGTCGTTGTATTGAGGTAAGTGAATATTTCTTTCAAATTCATTGATCTTATAAAAGCCTTTTTCTAACTCACCTTCTATGATATCATCAGGGTTATACACATAGCCTTCACTAAGCGTAGTCGTAACACGCTTAACTTTATAGGGAGTTAAAAAGCCATCTTCTATACCATCTTTAAGACTATACTCATATATACTCTCACCAAAATACCTATAAGTATCTACATTATCGCTTTTTTTAGGCGTAGCAGTAAGCCCTAAATGCGTAGCCGATGAAAAATACTCTAGCACCCCTGCCCAACTACCTTCTTCATTCGCTCCACCTCTGTGACATTCATCGATGATGATAAGATCAAAAAAGTCTTTGGGGTATTGTAAGTAGAATTTGCTTTCTTGCTCTTCATTAGCGTTTTCTTGTTCTTTTGAATTTGAAGCTAGACTTTGATAAATTCCAAAAAACACATTTGCACTTGTAGGTACTCTACCATTATTTTTTCTCAACTCTTGCGCACTCACTGCCACGCAATCGCCCTCTATAGGATTAAACTCTCCTAAAGCTTGATCTCTTAAACTCACCCTATCACATAAAAATAATATCTTAGGTTTTTTGTCTTGATTTGTTTTATTCCACCTAGCTTCAAGCAAACGATAACACAAAGCAAAAGCTATGGTAGTTTTACCTGTGCCTGTAGCAAGAGTGAGTAAAATTCTATTTTTACCGTTAATCAAAGCTTCTATGACTTTATCAACTGCGATCTTTTGATAATATCTTAATTCTTTTTGGGGTATGTATAATTCTCGCTGTGATAAAAGCTTGTATTGCCATTCTTTTAAATTTCCATAAATCCTAGCAAAAAGCTCATTTGGGGTTGGAAATTTTTCTATATACTCACCGCTTGAAGTTTTTAGGTTGTATTCATGAATTTTATCGCCATTAGTGCTATATACAAATGCTACATTTAAAATTTTAGCATATTCTATGCCTTGAGACAGGCCATCTAAAGGATCTTTGCTTTGTTTTTTAGCTTCTATAATAGCAAGATTATTGTTTTGAAATTTCAACAAATAATCTGCAAATTTTCTTTCGCCTCTTTTATTTCCTATAAGCTTACGCCCATCGGTAAAATAATAATTTCTTATGATATTTTCTTCACTCCAAGAGCTAGCGTGAAGTTTTACATCTATGAGTTTAACTCTAGTATCATCTTCTGAAAAATGCTTAAGTTCCATGGCTTCCTTATGGATAAAAAATTTAAATAATTATACCATAAAAATCAAACCAAAACCCACAAACGCACCTTTAGTATAGTATCTTACTTTATTTTCCCTATTGCAATAAAAACCTAGCTTTATTATAATTTCAAAAACCACAAAGGAGAGAAAATGGACTCAAAAATCTTTTTAGAAAATGGTCGTGTTAAGAGCAAAGGTTATGCTATGCTTAGCAAGGATTCTAAATTTACACCTTTTGAATTTACACGCCATAAAGTAGGCAAAAACGACATCTTAATCGCTATCAAGTACGCAGGAATTTGCCATAGCGACATACACACTGCAAGAAGCGAATGGGGCGAAGCAACCTATCCTTGCGTACCTGGCCATGAGATAGCAGGAGAAGTCATCGCAGTGGGTGAAAATGTGAGTAAATTTAAAGTAGGTGATTTTGCTGGGGTTGGGTGCATGGTAAACTCATGCGGAGAGTGCGAAGCATGCAAAAAATCTCAAGAGCAATTTTGCGAAAATGGAAAAACCATCTACACTTATAACTGCAAAGATGTATTTCATGATAATGAAAACACCTATGGAGGCTACTCAAATAACATCGTAGTAAGTGAAAAATTTGCTATCAATGTACCAAAAAATGCTCCACTTGAAAAGATAGCACCTTTACTTTGTGCGGGTATTACTACCTACTCACCGCTTAAATTTTCAAATATCAAAGAAGGTTCAAGCGTAGCTATAGCAGGATTTGGTGGACTTGGTATGATGGCAGTAAAATATGCTGTGAAAATGGGTGCAAAAGTAAGTGTTTTTGCAAGAAATGAAAACAAAAAAACACAAGCTCTAGCTATGGGTGTGAGTAATTTTTATACTAGTACAGATAAAAGTACAGTAAAAGAAAGATTTGACCTCATCATCTCCACCATACCAACCCCTTATGATCCGCTAGCTTATATGGATTTATTAAAATTTGGTGGTGAGATGGCTATAGTAGGATTACCTCCACATGAAGTAAGCCCTAGCATTAATATCATTCATTTTGTACATAAAGCAGGTAAAAAAGTATATGGCTCGCTTATTGGGGGCATTAAAGAAACTCAAGAAATGCTTGATTTTTCTTTAGAACATGGAATTTATCCTGAAATTGAACTCATCAAACCAAGCGAGATTGACAAAGCTTATGAAAACCTCACTTCAGGAAAAGCCAAATTCCGCTATGTAATCGATATGAGTGAGCAGGATTAATACTCATCAAAAATCACATCACTAGTGTCAAAACCTCTTTGTTTGGCTATTTCAAGCAAAGAGGTTATTTGCTCTTTTGCTAAAATCTCTCTTGATAAAATCCAAAGATATTTTTTATCAGGACTACCTACGATAGAAACTTGATAATTTGTATCAATGTAAACAATCTCATAATTTGGCTTGTTAAAAACATTCATAAAAATACTAAATTTAACCGCTAAAGATCTTGGTGATTTTACCCTAGCTTTGCCATTTGCTTGAGAGATTTCTCCATTTTCTTTAGTGCATATATTTTTGACTTTGATTATAGGCGTAGAGCCTTCATACTCTAGCTCATATTCTGCCTTAGCACTTTTGCAAGTTTTTTGAAAAAATGCAGGTTTTCTAGCCATTTCTAACCATGTGCCCATGTATTTTTCTAAATTTATACCATCTAATAATTCTATCATTTTTCTTCCTTTTGATTTGCCTCGCCCCAATCACACATCGCTTGTAAAATAGGAATTAAACTTTGACCTTTTTTAGCAAGACGGTATTCTACTTTTGGAGGGATTTGTGGGTATTCTTTACGCGTGATTAAATCATCATTTTCAAGCTCTCTTAAAGTATGTGTTAAAGTCTTAAAAGAAATATTACCAAGATATCTTTTAAGTTCATTATATCTTACTACTTCATAGCGAAATAAACAGTACAAAACGCTCATCTTATACTTTCCCGAAATCAAAGATAAAGTATAATTAAATCCGCATTCCGTAAAATCGCACTTTTCTTCCATATACTTTCCTTTTATATAGCATCATGCTTTTTTATATTATAATCCAAAATCATTTTTTATCAAAATGAAAACAAATTAAAAATGGTTTCGATGTATTTCATCACAAATCTTATCATTGCTGCTATTGTTGGTGGGGCATGCAGGGCTGCGCTTCATTTATGGAAAAAGAAAAAAGAAAAAGATAGTAGTGAAAAATAATATGTGAAGCAAAATGCTTCACATATATCTATACTAATTGTCTATCATTTTTATGATATTTTAAAATACCCTCTGCACAACGATAAGCCAAAGCTCCAACTGTATCAGTAGGATTATATCCGCTATTGTGCTGAAAATTTCCTGCACCCACAACAAAAAGATTATCCATATCCCAATGTTGCAAATAAGTATTAACAACACTTGTTCGAGGATCAGCACCCATAGTAGTTCCACCCGTATTATGTGTAGATTGATAAGGCACAATACTATAATCTTTTAAATAAGTTCCTTTTTTAATTGATCTCACTCCTTGCATTTTTTTAGCTACTTCAGCTGTTTTATCTGTTATAAATTTATGCAAAGCGCGATCTTGATCTGTAAAATTATAAGTAAGTCTTACGAGTGGCGTTCCAAAAGCATCTTTATAGGTTGGATCTAAACTCAAATAGTTACTTTTATGTGGTAAAGATGCGCCTTGCCCTCCCACTGTAATGGCTCTTGTAAAATTATAGTTTAAAGCTTTTTTAAATTCAGCTCCCCAACTTGGAGTTCCTTTTGGCAGAGGAGCTGATTGGATAGGGCGATTTCCAAGTTGCACACTATAAATCATAGCTCCGTGTAAAAACTTCTCTTTTGAGTGATCAAAATTATCCCCATTATAATCATCGCAAGTTGTACCCAAAGCACCTGAACCCATATATGTATTAAATTGCTCATCAAAAAATGCTGTTGTTCCCATATTGATTTGATAACAATAGTTTTTACCTAAAGTACCTTTGCCTGTATTTGGATCGTATTGCTCACCTATACCACTTACCATTAAAAGCTTAGCATTGTTAAACATATAGCTTGTAAGCACTACAATATCTGCTGGCTGAATATACTCTTTCATAGTTCTAGTATCTACAAACCTAACTCCTGTAGCTTTGCCATCTTTTTTTAGTATTTCTATAACATTACTATGAGTTCTTATAGTATATTTTCCTGTACTCATGGCTTTAGGTATGACAGTATTAATAGGACTAGCCTTAGCACCATACTCACAACCAAAACGCTCACAATAAGCACAATATTGACATGGGGCTAGATCTTGACCATCTGGATTAGTATAACCGCCTTTTGAATTAGCCGCAGGTAATCTAAATGGATGTAATTTCATTTCTTTTGCAGCTTTTTCGAAGCGTTTAAGCATTTTAGTATTTTCTAAAGGTTCTTGCGGATAAGGACTTGATCTAAACAAACCCATTTTTTCAGCAAGTGGGTTTTCTTCTCCACAAATTCCACAAGTTTTTTCAAACTTATCATAATAAGGTTCCATATCTTTATAGGTTAAACCCCAATCTTGCAAGGTATAATCATCACCTAATTTATTACCATATCTTTCAAAACTTTTTGTTTTAATCTCAAAATCATAAGGTAAAAATCTAAAGGTCCAACCATTCCAATGCACCCCTGCACCACCAACATTACTTCCAAGTAAAAAAGATCCCATTTTTCTATATGGTAAAGCTAAACCATTGACATTATGGCGAAAAGTTACTGTATCTTTTGAGCAATCTTGCATTAAACCATAGTTAATACCATATCTCCACTCATCGTGAATCATTGCAAAATTTTCCGTAGTTTGCATCATACCACGCTCTAAGCTCAAGACAGTCAATCCAGCTTTGGTAAGTTCTGCTGCAACTATACCACCTGTCCAACCAGCTCCTACTGTTACCACATCTACTTTTTTTAATACTTCTACCATAATTCATCCCTCCATATCAGCTAAGCTCATAGGCTCTATGTCAAAAAACTCATCACTTGCAATTTTATCAATATAACTCATTTGAGCACCAGGATATTGCATCATTCTCCATCCATTTTTATTATCATTACCACCATAAATTGGATCAGACAAAACTCCAGCTATTGTCATATCCCTTAAAAGAGTAAAAAATTCAGAAGATTTAAATCCTATGAAATCGATTTTATTTTTTTCTAAATCAACTAAAATTTTATCCTGCTCAACTCCTTTTAAAGATGAAAAAGTTTTTTTATAACGCTTTTGAGATATTATTTCCAAAGCTTTAACACCCTCTAAAAAAATCTCATTACGCTTCATTGGGGTTTGATAACCTTGCTCAGCAATTCCTTCTATAAATGGTCCTTGTAAGTATTCTCTATCATTATAACCATAAGCTGAAGCTAATTGATTATCAATAAAATAAGGTACGCCTAAGCCTATAGCACCATCACCTTGCTCATCTTTTGGATAAATTCTCTCACATGCTGCACTTAGATTATCAAAATCAGTCTGCACTTGAAAAAACATTTTTCCTCTTATTTTATTTGAACCTCCTTGTGTTTTCTTGTGCGCATGAGTTAATTCTGCAGCATGCAATATAGCTCCACCACTCATAGTGCTAGCAGCAACCACGCCGCCACCTAAAAGACTTAATTTAAAAAAATTTCTACGATCAATGACATTATCTTGCATATCTTCCTCCTTTTTATTGACAATATCAAATCATATCAATTCTATTCCTTGACTTTTTAATATAGTCTTAAATAAAAAAAATAATACTATTTTTGTATTATTTTAAAAAAATCAATCATAAAAAGTAACATATTTGTTTTAAACTTTCTTATAATATAGTATCTTACATAAACTTCAGCATTGAAATATAGTTATAGTTAAATTATAATTTTAAAAACATAAAAAGGAAAAATATGCAAAAAGTATTATTATTAAATGGTGCAAAAGATTTTGGACACTCCAAAGGAAGATTAAACACAAGCTTGCATGAGCTTGCACTTAAGACTTTACAAGAGCTTGGTTTACAAACCCAACAAACACACATAGATCAAGGCTATGATACAAACAATGAGGTAGAAAAAATTCTAAATGCTGATGTTTTGATTTGGCAAATGCCTGGTTGGTGGATGGGAGAGCCTTGGATAGTGAAAAAATACATTGACGATGTTTTCACAGCAGGACATGGAGTGTTTTATAAAAACGATGGTAGAAGCCATAATGAACCTACTAAAAATTATGGCACAGGTGGGCTTTTAAAAAATAAAAAATACATGCTTTCACTAACTTGGAACGCTCCAATACAAGCTTTTGATGATGAAAATGAATTCTTTAATGGAGTCGGAGTTAATGGAGTGTATTTACACTTTCACAAAGCACATGAGTTTTTAGGAATGAGTGCTTTACCTACTTTCATAGCAAATGATGTAATCAAAAATCCTCAAGTGCAAGAATATTTCACAAATTATAAAGCGCACTTAGAAAAAATTTTTAAAGCTTAGAAATTTGGGATTTGATGCTAGAAATCATTGATTTTTTAGCCTCAAATTCACTTTTTAAATTCAAAATAATCTGTCTTTTAGCTTCTGCAAAATCAACAAAACTTTGCATATAATTTTTATAAATTTTTAAAACCACAGGCTTATTTAAAAACAAATCTTCAAATTCATATACATTAAGCTCGGTTAATACTCTTTGGTGCACTTCACTTGCTTTTGGATGATACAAGCTAAACTCGGTACTATCAAGCTCGTAAAATTCTTTACTCGCATTCATTTTAGCACTAAAAAATCCTAAAGTAAGCTTAGTAGCACTCTCATAATTTGCCAAAGCTTTTAGATTAAGCTTTTCTAAAAATAGATCAAGTTCAAGTTGGCTTTTAAACAATAATTGTTTAAAATCTTTTAAAAAAAGTTCTTCACTAGCACTAGCAAAGCTTCTAAAACTAGCAAATTCTTTTTCACTTTCTAAGGCATTTTCTTTTTGTAAATTTGAAAATTGAGCCTTAAAAAGCAAAATTTGCTCTTCTAAATGAGTAAAAAATAAGGAAAAATCATCTTTAATTTGACTAAATTCTAAAGCGATTTCATTTTTTAATCTTTTAAATTCCTTATTCATTGCTTCAGAGTTATAAAACATAGCCAAAAACGCATCATCACTTGAAAGATATGGTGCTTTATAAGCAACTTTTTCATAAAGATTTTTCTTAAATAAACCCTTAGCTTCTTTATAATAACTACTATCTTTTTCTTTGATAAATTTTAAAATTTCTTGAGCAATTTTTTCTCCAACAAGTTTTAATTTATCCAAACAATTATGATTTAGAATTTTGATTTTTTGCTCTAGCTTGCTTGCTTTGAAAATTTGCAAAATAGCATTAAATTTAAGCTCTAATTGCTCTAGTGCATTTTGAAACAAATCATATTGATTTAACAAAAGCTCGCATAAATTACTAAGTTTTTCTTTAATAAAATCTTTTTTAATGCACTCATAATCAAGTTCTTTTAAATACTCATAAAGTAAAGGTAAATTTGACTTTTGCAAATCAAATTTTGCTTCTTTGCATGAAATTGCGATGATTTTTTCAAAATACTTATCAAAAACTAAATGTGCATAATTTAAAACATTTTCTAGCTCATCTTGACTTAACTTATCTTTTTGATTAAGCACACAAATTCCACCACGCTCTAAAAGCTTAGCATTTGCCTTTATAGCATCTTCTTCACTTTTTTTGCCTGCATTATCAATCAAACTAAGCCAAATAGCACTATGCATAAAAGAAAGCTCTTTAAAAGTAGTTAGCGTATCGGTGGTGTTTGCATTTAAACCTGGGGTATCTATAAGTGTGATATCTTTTAAAAGCTCAATAGGTGCAAAAAGGTGCAAACTTTTAGTTTCTTTTAGCTCATTTCTTTGATCGCTAAATTTAGAAAGTTCGTCTATATCAACAATCTCATCACTGCCATCTTCATATTCAACTCTTAAAAAATACTCCTTAGCATAGCGTAAAAAAGTAGGCTTAAAAGTCACTGGCACCACGCCTGTTGGCAGGCATTCTTTTTGTAAAATTAAATTTAAAAGCGTAGATTTACCACTAGAAAATTGCCCTATAATAGCCACATTAATGGCTCTTTTATAGCTAGCTATAATCATTTCAAGATCTTTTAAAAAGACATCATTTAAATGCAAACTCGGTTCTAAAAATGCATTTTTGATTGCTAAAATTTTTCCTTCAAAACTATCATCAAAACTTTTACAATAAGCATTTTCATAAGCTTTTAAAAAATCATTAATCAAATCATTTTGCATTTAAAAGCTCCGTTTTTAAAGTCTTTAAACTTTGTAATTTTGTATTGTTTTTTTCTAAAAACTCTTTGGAATTTTGTTCATTTTGTTCTATTTGTAAAATCAAGTCTTTTAAGTCTTTGATTTGCTCTTCTTGTTCTTTTTCGTATAATTTTAAACTAAATTCTAAATTAGTAAAAAATTCTTGATTATTTTTTAAATCTAGTGCGATTTTTTCTATATTAAATGTTTGTAATTTTTCTAAAATTTGATTTTCTAAAGAACTTTCTAATTTATAAATATCTTGCGTGGATTCTAAATTTTTTAAAAGTCCTGCTTTTAATGCCATAAAAAGATCATTGGTAAAAATGCTTTCTATTTTTGTTTCAACCTTACTTTTAAAATCATCACAATTTTGCTCTAAAATAGCTTTTAAAAAATCATATTTCACACTTAGAGTGTTTTTAAGCTCATTAATTTTATACTCACTTTGCTGTTTTAGCTCTCTTAAAAGATCAAAAATTCCATCTTTTAAAGTCGTATCAATGATAGTGTTTAATCTTTGAGTGTTGTTTTTAATTTTATTATTTTGATTATATTTTAACTCATCTATAAGTTTTTCTTTTAATTTCTTAGCTAGTAAATGCAAAAGTGTTAAAATTTCTTGAGTATTTTCATCTTTTGTGTTAAAAATAGCACTTAGTTCTGCTTTTACTTGCATTAATTTTTCTTTTTTTGCTTTAAAATCATTAACAATAGCTTGATTTTGCTTATCAAGCTCAAAGTTTTCATAATTTAGCATTTTATTAGAAAATTTAATTTTTTCTTCTATTTTTTCTAAATGCAATAATAATTCTTTTTTATAAGCACTTAGAGCGATTTTGTTTTTATCATATAAGCTTTTAGCTATAAGTTCTTCTAGTGTTAAAATATTACTTTGTTCTAAATTCCCACCTTTTTTTTGATAAAAATCATTAGCTAATTTTGAAGAAATACACACAAAATCTAAATTATCTAATAATTCTTGGCTAAGCTGCTTTTGTGCTAAATTTTCTTTGAGTTTATTTTTAGTATAGTTAATTACTTCTTGCAAGTCTTTTTGACTAAGCAAGTCAGCCTTAGTAAGCACAATCAAAAGCTTACTTACCCTTGAAGTTATCAAACATTCTATAATAAAATCACAATCTTTTTGACTAAGACTTTGAGAAGCATTCATAAGGTGGATTAAAAAATCAGCCTTACTTATATAATCTTTTGTTAAAAGCTCTCTTTGGATAATCACATCATCAAGTCCTGGAGTATCAACTATACAAACATTATCTTTTAAAAAATCAAGCGATGCAAAAAGCTCTATTTTTTTAATAAGTGCTGAGATTTTGTTTTTTGCACTAGTGTAATTTTTTAATTCTTCAATTTTTATTTCTATATTTTTATTTTCTTTTTCAATATACTCATTTAGATTAAAATTTTGTTCTAATTGTTTTATAAGCTCTTGCATATCTTGATTATCTTTAGAACTTTTTAAAATATCTTGCCATTCTTCATCATTCCAAAAATATATCTTAGCTTTTTGGTCTTTGCCGTATTTTAAAACACTCAAATTTGCAGTTTCAGGTACATTAGATACACCTAAAAAATCTTTTTTTAAAAGTGCATTTAGCATACTTGATTTACCTGCATTTACCACACCCGTTACCGCGATAGAAAAATCAATATTACTAAATTTAACCAAAGCTTCTTGTAAGAGTTTTTGAACTTTTTCATCTTCGCAAAGCTCTTGTAAGTTTTGATTAATGAGATCTAGTGTTTGATGTGAGTTTTTAACTTCTTGCTTGTAATCTTTTTGAATAACTTTTTGCCTAGATACAAAAGCACATATTAAAGTATTATCGGTGATTTTTTGAAGTTTTTCCAAGGCTTTTAAAAGCTCGTTTTTGTCTAAAATTCCCAAATTTAAAGCATTAATAAAACAAACCTGTGCATACTGTATACCATAAAGATCTAAGCGTAAATTTAAACTTTTCATCAAATTTTTAAATTCATTTAAAGCGCTAAATCTTTCATAATTATCAAGATTAGTACTTAAAACAATTGCTGCTTTTTGAGCGTCAATTAAACTTTCATCAAAAAGTGTATTTGTGTCAAGATAAACACTATGATTTTGCCAAATTTGTTTTAGTAAGGTTTTAAGTGCCCCCTTTTCTTGGGGGCTAGGATTATTTGTTTCTTTGAGCGACAAGCTGTCTTCTCATATAAGCAATTTTACTTTGTAAAGGTAGTTCTTTTGGACAATTATCTTCACATGCAAGTAAAGACATACATCCAAATACACCATCATCATCGCCCACTAATTCATAAAAATCCTCTATAGTTCTATGATCATGTGGATCTTGTAAATATCTAGCTGTTCTTAAAAGTCCAGTAGCTGCGATAAAGTCAGGTCTCATTAGCTTAGTCGCACAAGAAGCAACACAAATTCCACACTCTATACAACGATCAAGTTCAAAAGTCTCATCAGCAACTTCTGGCTCAATACGCTCTTCAAGTTTAGAAATATCTGTTTCTTTTTCATTATGCACCCAGCTTTCAACGCGTTTGCACATACCATCAAACCACTCACCTGTATTAACACTTAAATCTTTTATGTGTCTAAATGCAGGTAAAGGCATAAGCTCTATAACGCCATCTGGATAGTCTTTTGTCAATGTTTTACAAGCAAGTTTTGGCTTACCATTAATCATCATAGCACAGCTTCCGCAAATCCCTGCTCTACATACAAAGTCAAAACTCAAATCCGCATCCATTTTTTCTCTGATTTGAGTTAAGCACACAAAAATCGTCATAAATGGAGTTTCTTCAAGCTCATAAGTAACAAAATGAGGCTTAGAAATTTTACTTAATGGATTATATTTAAATGCTCTTATTGTTAATTTTCTACTCATAATCAACTCCTATTCTTTGATTTGGTGCTTTAAATTTAGCTTGTAATTCATAAGGCATTAAAGCATGTTGAATTTCATATCTACCTTTGCCTTCTGCTTCCATTTTTTCACGGATCGCATCAACTTCAGCTTGGCGTTTTTCACTTAATGGGTTTTCAATGATATTTCCTTTAGCACCATAACCTCTAAATGCAGGTGGGATTTCCATTTTCATAATATCAAGATCTTCATACTCAACTCTAGGCATACTTTCACCTTCTACCCAGTAAGTATTTGTTCTTTTCATCCAATTTAAATCATCTCTTTTTGGATAATCTTCTCTATAATGAGCCCCACGGCTTTCTGTTCTTAAAAGCGCACCATAAGCAACACATAAAGCAATTTTTAGCATTCTTGGAACCCTGTAAGCTTCTTCAAGCTCTGGATTTGCACATTTTAATTCTTTATCATGCACTTTTAGATCAAGTGATTTATGATATAACTCTTCAAGCTCTTTAACCGCTTCTTCAAGACCTTGACCTGTTCTAAAGATAGCTACTTTTTCCCACATAATGTCTTTCATTCTGTTTTTGATTTCAAATACATCATGTTTTCCTTCTTTACTTACAAGAGATTTTAAATAATCATACTCTTTAGAAAGGAAAGATTTAACGATGTTTGTATCAATTTCTGAACCATTTTCTTTACAATATTGTGCAAAATAATCCCCTACGATCATACCTGCAACAACAGTTTCTGAACATGAATTTCCACCCAAGCGGTTAAATCCGTGCATGTCCCAACAAGCTGCTTCACCACATGCAAAAAGACCATTTAGCCATTGACTTTCACCAGTTGGTTTTGTTCTAATACCACCCATTGAGTAATGTTGCATAGGTAAAACTGGTGCCCAGCCTTTTGGACCCTCATCAGCAGGATCAATGCCATTAAATGTTTTACAAATATCTTGAACATCACGAAGATTTTTTTCAACATGAGCACGACCAAGGATAGAAATATCAAGCCATAAATGATCTCCATAAGGGCTTTTTACCCCTTTTCCTTTTCTAATATGCTCCATCATTCTACGACTTACAACATCCCTACTTGCAAGTTCTTTTTTCTCAGGCTCATAATCAGGCATAAAGCGGTAACCATCAACATCTCTTAAGATACCACCATCACCTCTACAACCTTCAGTTAGTAAGATACCGCTTGGCACGATTGGAGTTGGATGAAATTGCACTGCTTCCATATTTGAAAGTCTACAAAGTCCAGTTTCAAGTGCAATAGCAGCTCCTGTACCTTCACAAATAACAGCATTTGTAGTTTGTTTATAAATTCTACCATAACCACCTGTTGCAATCATAGTTCCTCTAGCAACATAAGCAATTAATTCTCCATTAGTTAAATCTCTAGCAATAGCTCCTAAACATTTTTTACCATCATGAATTAATCTTACTGCTTCCATTCTATCGATGATTTTAACTTGATGTTTAATCGCTTCATTTGCCACACCATATAACATACAATGCCCTGTTGCATCAGCTATATAACATGTTCTCCATTTTTTAGTACCACCAAAGTCTCTTGCATTTATAAGACCATGTGCTTCTTCTTTTTCTTCGATAGTAGTTTTTTGAGCGTTTATAACAACAGTTCTAGGTCCTTTTGTAACTCTAGTCCAAGGCACACCCCAAGCAGCAAGCTCACGAACCGCTTTTGGAGCAGTTTGTGCAAACATTCTAGCTACTTCTTGATCACAGCCCCAGTCAGATCCTTTTACTGTGTCAGCAAAATGCACATCTTCATTATCACCTTCGCCTTTTACACTATTTCCTAAACTTGCTTGCATACCACCTTGTACAGCAGCTGAGTGAGATCTTTTAACCGGACAAATACTTAATAAAGTTACACTCTGACCACTTTTTGCAACTTCAATAGCAGCTCTTAAACCTGCAAGACCACCACCAATAACTAAAGCATCACTATATTGTATGTTCATATTTAGCTCCATCATAAGTTTTTACTATTTGCGCTACAGAGTTGTTTTGGTAATTATTAAGACCTATTTTTGCAAAAGCAGCTAAGCTTAATACACCTAAAACTAAGAAGAAAATACTAATAAACCATTTTGCTTTTTTAAGTTTTTTACGACTTTCTTTTGCATCTTTACCTTCAAACCAACCCCATTTTACACATAATCTATATAAACCAATACTTCCATGCAACTCAACACAGATTAATAAGGCAATATAAAATAACCACATAAAATGACTTACCACTCTATCGCCTGACATATCAGCACTGATTTTATCTGCATTAGTTATAACAAAAATCAAATGCGCTGAACCTAGGAAAAACATTACAAAACCAGTTGCAGCTTGAACCCACCATAAAGAAGAATCACCATGATTCATATATTTTAAGTGTGTTCTACAAAGTTGATATTGTCTAAAATTGATAGGAAATTTTCTCATTGCAAGACCTGCATGCACAAAGAAAATCACTAAAACACAGGCGGCTAAAAAAGAAGTGATGTAGCTCATCATAGGGCTATCAATGATAAATTTTAGTTCCAAAAAGTGAACTACTGAATCAAAAAAATCATCACTAACCAAAATGGTAGAAACGAAAAACATATGTGCCCACATAAACAAGCCTAAAATCAAGCCTGTTGCACTTTGAATATAGTCAAGTTTTGCTGGCATTTTGCTTTTTTTGCCATCAACACTCTTGCCTAAAAAACCTTCAATGAGTTGGCTCATATTTACTCCTTTAAAAAGTTGATAATTTATAATATCGGAGCAATTATAGAACTTTTATTCTTAAAAAAAATAAAAATTTATAAATTTTTTTTAATATTTCTTAAATAAAAAGATAAAATTAGTCCTAATAAAAACATTATAATACTTAAAATTTGGCCCATACTCATACCAAAAGCAACAAAGCCTATACCAAAGTCAGGCTCTCTATAAAACTCACAAACAAAACGCGCTAAAGCATAAAAAATTGTATAATAAGCAATAAGCTCTCCATTGTATTTTTTATATTTTTTTATCAATAATAAAATGATAAAAACTATAAAACCTTCTAAAAATGCTTCATAAAGTTGCGAAGGATGACGCAATATCCCATCTACATAAATACCCCAAGGTACATCCGTAGCTCTACCAAATAGCTCTTGATTTAAAAAATTTCCAATACGCCCAAAAATATAACCACACGGCACACTAATAGCAACCAAATCTAAATATTTCCATAAATTTTGTTTATTTTTTTTACAAAAAGCATAAGTTGCTATTAAAAATCCTATAACAGCACCATGGTAACTCATACCTCTAATTCCTACAAATTCTCCATTATAAAAAGGATTAAAAATTTGCCAAGGATGTGCAAGATACCATAAAGTATTTGCATCATAAATTAAAATATAACCCAATCTTGCACCTAAAATTACACCAATTTCAACCCATATAAAATAACTATCAAGCATAGCTTTTGAAATTCCCATATTGTCTTTAATAGCATAGTATTTTGCAACCATTAAAGCAACAAGTAAGGCTAATACATACATAATACCATACCAATGCACTTTTAAACCAAAAATTTCAAAAGCCACTACATCAAAATTTGCATAAATATTTTGCCAAAATTCCATAAAAAAGCCTTTATAATAAAACACATAATATAGCAAAAAATTGTATAATTATAAAAATAACAAGGAGAGAAAATGAAAAAAATATTATTATTTTTTAGCATAATTTTATTTTTAAGTGCTTGCACTGGTAATCAAAAAACTTATTATATTTCTATGCCAAGTTTTAAAAGTTCTTTTGAAGAACATAACAATACAAAAGAAAATGGCCCAAAAGTTAAAATCAATGAAATAGAAATTATTAAAAATACTTTTTATAGTTCTTATTTTGAACAATCTACCCTAAATCAAAGAATCAATAAAAGCCTAGAATTACTAAAAAAACAGCTATTTAAAGATAGTAAAGCACTATTAGAAAGTAAAGGATATACTATAGATAATGAAAATCCTGATTATGTTTTTAATATTACCATCAGTGCTAACTTATATGAGGATAAAGTTACAAGAAATTCAAGTCTTGGAGGCGATAGTGTAGAATCTTCTTTTATGATTATTTTAGAAGCTCAAAGTCATTTAAATAATTTGCATCAAGAAGATACTTTCCAAAGCACAACAAGCTCTGCAAAATTAGACAATCCTATTATTTTGAACTATCCTATAAAAGGTCAAGCAAGTATAGAAAGTTTTAGACAAGTATATAGTGCTGTCCCAACCCAAGTAAATGAAAGTCTTGCAGCTAGTGCTTTGGAAATTGATAAAGTTTTTATTGCTTTTTACAAAGAATTCACTTCTAGTTTAAAAACCAATATAAAAGAAATCAAGGAAGAATCAAAAGCACAAGAAAATTTAGAAGCTCAAGATATAAAACAAGATAGTAAAAAGGAAGAAAAAATCTCTCCTTATCAAAATAATGAAGTAATCATTTTTGAATAGCTAAAGCATGAAACACTTTGATTCTAAATTTAAGATCAATGTGTTTTTCTTCTGATTTAAATTCAACAGGCGTACTTATTTCTATTAAATTTTTATATCTTTGTAAATCATTTAAAAAAGAATAAAAAGCTTGTGGATTTTTCATCTTTACGCTAACTCCAAATTGATATTTTAAATATTCTTGTCTTTTTTTAATAGGAATAAGATTTATTTTAACATCATCAAAATAATTTTTCATAAAATCCATTAATTCTTTTTGAGAAAATTCCGCATTGATTTGAGCTAAATTTTGCGCGTTTGTACTTTGAAAATCTCTAATAACCTTTTCCAAAGCTTGTAATTCATTTAATGCTTTGGTGTTTTGAATTTGTTGAGCGGCTAATCTGGAATGTTCGATTTTATAATCCTTCAAAAAGGGTACAATTAAGAATAAAATCAATATTGCACAAAGTGCAACAAATGAAAAAGAATAAATCAATATCTTTAATATATCAGCTTCTTCTAAGCTCTTATCTTTTTTGTTCATACATTTCCTCTGGTATAGTAATATTTACACTAACAAAGCGATACCACCCATTTTCTAATTGATAATAGCTTGTTTGAGAATTTGAAAAAATACTTCTTAATGGAGCTTCTAACAACAAGGCAAACATTTCTTTAGTAGGTGTAATACCTCTTAAAATAAGCGACCTATCTTCCATTAAAACCTCATCTAAAGATATATTTTTAGGCACTAAAGTAAAAAGGTTTTGAATACTTTTTAATAAAACTTTATTTTTACCATTCTCTCGTTCTTGTTCTAAATCCCCTAAAATCATTTCTGCTTTATTATTTTGTCTTACTAATTCTTGATATTTAAGTTTATTGGAATTAATTTGAGCTATGATTTGAGCCAATTCTTTTTTCTTATCATCAAGTTGCACAGATGCATAGTAGCTTTTAAAAACAACAACAATAAACACCACAAAAATCAAAGACACACTAATACTAGTAAAATAAATCCAAATTCTAGTAAAAAGATTAAAAACTGGTTTTATCTTCGGCTTTATTAAACTATATCTCATAGCTTCAAATCCTTAACTACAAGCTCATTCATCAAATTTAAAGTATCTATAAGCTCTACTTTTGGCTTTATAAAAAGCTCATTTTCTAAATAATCTAGCGAGGTTGCACTAAAACTTTCCTCATCAAAAATTACAATTTCTTCTAAAAAACTATTATCATACAAAGGATTATGATAAAATTCTTTTACACTTGAAATGATGTATTCTATCATTTTCATATCTGAACTAAAATTTTCTAAAGATTCCATAGGAAGCTGTTCTTCATTCTCATCTAAATCTTCAAGCTTATCAAGTTCTTTACTCATCTCTTCTAAACTTTTTAAATCATAATTTTGTTCATTTTCTTCTTCTTGGCTTTCATCATCAATTTGCAAATCAAATTCTTCCTTAATGTCATCAAAAAAATCAACTTCGTCATAATTTTGAGTAGCTATATTAAAATAACTTCCAAATAATATAATCTCATTTTTACAAATTAACATCGCAACAAAATCATGATATCTATACACATAAAGGCCTATTTTTTCTTCAAAACCTCTATTTGCTATACAATGATAAAGCAAAGAAAAAGGTGAGTAAAGCAAATCTAAACCACCAAAAGCTTCATAATCTTCTTTGTAAGAACTCAAAGATTGATTGGAAACATACAACAAAGCATTATTAAAAGGAATACATTTAACATTATTTGCTTCTACTCCAAAATTAGAAAGCTCTTTGAAATTTGAACTTGGCACTACACCTTGAGCAATAGGTGTAAAAAAAGTACAAATATAATAAATTTGAAAGTCTTTACTTAAATTTTTAACATATTCTATTGCTTTTTCTTTATCTTCAAAACTTTTTTCAAAAGTATCAACTGGTTGAGATTTTTTCCAAGTATGACATCTTATAATGTATTGTTTTTCATCATAACAAATACAAATTAAAAGCTGTAAAATATACTTTCTAAAAAAAGATAACATGGTGTTTATCCTTTATCTATTTGATTTATCATATCAAATTTTTCTTTTATCAATACTTTAGCTTCTTCTAAATTCAAATTTTGTATTTTGATTTCTTCACTTAATCTATAAGTAATCTTAGAAAAAGGCTTAGGTAAGATCATTTTATCCCAACTTTTAAATTCCCAAAAAGAACTTGCTTCATAATTTAGCAAAAAAAGTGGAGCATTTTTTTTTAAAGCTATCATCACAGAACCATCTGAAACACTATGATAAGGTCCTCTTGGCCCATCTGGAGTGATAATCACATCATCGCCTTGATCTAAAATTTTAAAAGATTGTTTTAATAAAGCCAAAGCACCTTTACTTGTGCTACCTCTTAAAGTATCCAAACCAAAAAAAGCAATATTTCTAGCAATGATCTCCCCATCTTTATGGTGTGAAATCATCACATAAGCTTTTTTTCCTTTAATACCCATTTTACGATAAGCAAAAGGCATTAGAGCAAGACGCCCATGCCAAAAAAGTATCACGCATGATCTTTTTGGAAGCTTTTGCCCTAAATAAACCTTTCTACAAGTTAAAAAAATCAGCCATTGTAATAAAAAAATTCCAAAAGCTAAAAGATTAATCTTAAAGGATTTCGCCATTTAACACCATACGCCTAGGATTGGTGATTTTTACTTTTTTCATTTGTCCTAATAACTCTTCACTGCCTTTAACTTGAATCAAAAAATTATTATCACTTCTACCTGCTACAAAACCTTCACTTCTTAATTCTTCAAATAAAACTTCAAATTCTTTATCTTTTTGTTTTACAACAATTTCATCTAAAATTTCTGTATGTCTTGCTTGCAAAACACTCAAGCGTTTTGAAGCTACATCATCAGGAATTTGATTTGGCATAGTTGCAGCTTTAGTTAGCGGTCTTTTAGAGTATTTAAAAGAAAACATTTGCTCAAATCGCACTTTTTCAAGCACATCCATGGTATCTTCAAAGTCTTTATCACTCTCACCTGGAAAAGCCACAATCACATCAGTAGAAATACTCACATCTTTACACATAGAACGAAGTTTTAATGCTCTATCTAAATACCACTCTTTAGTATATCCGCGTTTCATAGCCTTTAAAATTTCACTTGAACCACTTTGCAAAGGCATATGCATAGACTTACAAACTTTAGGATTTTTAGAAAAAACCTCTAAAAATCTATCGTCCATATGCAATGGATGTGGGCTTGTAAAGCGGATACGCTCCAAACCTTCAATTTCACTTAGCTTTTCCAAAAGATCTGAAAAATTAATCTTTTCATGAGCATTAGAAAATCTTTTGCCGTAATTATTAACATTTTGTCCTAGTAAAAAAATCTCTTTAGCACCCTTAGAAACAGCTTTCAATGCTTCATTTTTAATAATCTCAAAAGGTATAGAAATCTCATCTCCTCTTGTGTGAGGCACTATACAATAAGTACAATGCTTATCACAACCTATGGAGATATTAATATAGGTCTTATAAAGGCTATTTCTAAAATCTGCAAAGGCATAATTACTCTCATCAAAATCTATATCATTACCTAAAAATTTTGGAGTATTTACGGCCTTTGTGATTTTGGAAACATTTCTAGCACCCAAAACAAAATCCACACTAGGAGCACGCTTGAAAATCTCATCTCCCAAATGTGAAGCAGTGCAACCACAAACTCCTATTTTAGCTCCATTTTTTTTGATTTTTTCAAAACTTCCAACTTCTGAAAAAAGCTTATGTACAGGCTTTTCACGCACCGAGCAAGTATTGATTAAAATCAAATCTGCTTCTTTTGCATCTTGAGTTAATTCATAATTTTCTTTTTCTTTAAGTTCAGCTATCATGTGCTCTGAATCACGCACATTCATAGCACAACCTAAAGTTTGTATAAAAAGTTTTTTACTCAAAGAATATGTACCTCATACATAAAATCTGCATCATCTAAACCATATTTGATTGTTCTATGATAAACACATTTTCCTTTTTTTTCAAAATGCTCCACCAAAGCGATTAATTGCTTATGGGCATTATCTTTATCGAAATAGAAAAATTTTTGACCTTCTTTATCCACAGCCTTTTCAATACTTTCTAAACTTATACTTTTTGGCTTTTCATCAACAGAGGTTCTTGCTATTTTTAAGTCCATATCATCATCCTCAAGTTTTTTTAATCTGAAATTATAGCAAATTTTACTTTTAATTAAACTTATTAAAGATATAATTTTATTCTTCAAACTTTTAAAATCCAAAATTAAGGTTGTATTGTCATTATGGAAAAAATCACAGATATAATTGAATCCATTGCTAATGAGAAAAATTTACAAATAGAAGATGTAAGAGAAAGAGTTAAAAAAGCACTTATTAATACTGCTAAGAAAATTTATGGCGATAAATATGAATTTTTTGTTGATTCGGGTAAAAATTTGCAACTTTATCAAAAAATCATCGTAGTAGCTGATAATGATGAAAGATTAGAAAATGAAAATGAGCATTTTATCGCTTTAAGTAAAGCAAGGGCCGAAGCTAAAGATGTAGAAATTGGCGATGAGCTAACTTATGAATGTTCTTTGGAAAATTTAGGCCGTACTGCTGTAAATATCTTACATAAAGAATTAGAATATAACATTCAAAAACTCTTAGAAGAAAAAATCTATGAAAAATACCAAAAAATGGTAGGACATATGGTTTTTGGTAGCGTAGTAAGAGTAGATAGTGAAGAAAATACTTATGTGGAAATTGATGAGTTTCGTGCATATTTGCCTAGAAAAAATCGTATCAAAGGTGAAAAATTTAAAGTAGGCGATGTAATTAAAGCTGTTATTAGACATGTATATATTGATAAATCGGGTATGAGAATGGAGCTTAGTAGAACTAGCCCTAAATTTTTAGAAGCTTTATTAAAAGCTGAAGTTCCTGAAATCAAAGATGGTCTCATAAATATTTATGCAAGTGCAAGAATTCCAGGCGAGAGAGCAAAAATCATCTTGCAAGCTAATAGCCCGAGTGTTGATGCAGTAGGAGCAACTGTGGGTATAAAAGGAGTTAGAATTAATGCTGTAAGCAAAGAATTAAAAAATGAAAATATTGACTGCATTGAGTATTCTAATGAAATGGCAATTTTAATCACAAGAAGCCTAGCTCCAGCCATTATAAACTCAGTTAGCATTGAAGATAAAAAAGCTATTGTAACGCTAAATAGCGAGCAAAAAAGCAAAGCCATAGGAAAAAGTGGTATCAATATACGCCTAGCTAGCATGCTTCTTGGATATGAGATAGAGCTTAATGAAGTAAATAATGAAGATAAAACTAATAACCAAGAAGAAGCGTTTAAAAACCTTAAAGCTTTATTTGGAGAAAACTAAAGCTGCTTACCGACAGTTTGCTCGGTAAGCTTTCTTTCTAAAACTAAATCCACTATAGGTTGTTCTCTTTTATTTGCCTTTTGGCAGTGATTTTTATCAAAAAAATCTGTGATTTTAATAACTATTTTAGCCCATCTTTTATCACGCTCTCTCCAAGCATGAGACGATAAAGACTCCCAAGCATAACCATTAAACAAAGTAGCATTGACAAAATGATCAAGCGCTCTCACACCTTGTCTAACCCTAGCAGGATTACCAAAAGTACCCACTATAACAATAAAAAGATAACTAATCACCGCTAAAGGAACGATAGCGCAAAGTAGTATAGTTCCTGCTAATTTTTCTTTCATTTTTGCCTTTTTATAAATCTTATATTCATACCATTTGCCGATCTTATAGTAAGTCTTCCTACTATATCAGGTACAAAATTTTCTTCTAATTCTAACTTATAAGTCCTTAAAATATTAGCTAAAATCAAAACAGCCTCTTGCATAGCAAAACCCTGCCCTATACACACACGCTCTCCCATACCAAAAGGCATATAAGTGTCTTTTTTAATCTTGCTTTTATCTTCATGGCGACTTGGATCAAACTCATGTGGATTTTCCCAAAAACTATCATGTCTATGAATAAGCCATGGAGCTACCACTACACCTGAGCCTTTTTTGATGAGCTTATCTCTCATTTTGTTATCATTTCTTGCTTCTCTAGCGAAAAAGCCAACTGGTGGATAAAGTCTTAAACTTTCTTTAAACACATTTGTAAGATATTTCATCGCTCTAATGTGCTCTATCTTAAACTCCTCATCACCCGCAACTTGCATGATTTCTTCATAAGCTTTTTGTTGCTCATTTGGAGAAATACTTAAAATATATAGCGTCCAAGTTAGCGAGCTTGCAGTGGTTTCATGGCCTGCTAAGAAAAGCATGGCAACTTGGTCTAAAATTTCATTAAAAGAAAATCTCTCACTAGTATCTGCATCTACCACCATAAGCAATGATGATAAAATATCTTCATATTTTCCTTGATCATTTAGAGCATTATCATATCTTGGCTTTATAATATCTGATAAAACCTTGCGTATAACTCCACCTGCTTTAAGTCTTTTTTTCTCACCTAAAAGATTTGAAAGCCAAGTTGGGAAACGAAACATTCTTCGCATAGCTGTTTTAACTGTTTCTTCTTGCACAGTTACAAAAGCATCCAAAACAAGTTTACCTTTTTGCTCATCAAGTTTTGATGACATAATAGTTCTAAAAATCACATCTGCAGTCACAAAAGTCATAGCTTCATCTACTTCTATAATCACTTTATCTTCATACTTTGCAAATCTTGCCATCATATCAGAAGCTGCTTCACTCATCAAATTAAAAACCTTAGAAATCCTTGTCATTTCAAAAGAAGGTCTTAAAAGTTCTCTTTGCTTTTCCCATACTCTATCATTAGTTGTAAAAATACTTATACCTAAAAGTGGTTCTAAAAGCTCATGTAAAAGTTGGCTTTTTGGATATTCTCTAACCTCATCTACCATAATGCGTCTAACTTCTTTTGGATCATTTACTACATATAGATCAAATCCAGGCATTTTTACTCTACCCATCATCATTTTATAGCTTCGCTCATAAAGTCCATCAAGCCAAGATCTTCTTTTTAGTAAAAAAGTAGTTAATGTAGAAGCTTTATTTTTATAAGGCTTTGGATGAAAAGGACACTGACCCATTTTTTCCTCCTATTTGATTTTTACTTCTAATTTATTTTTACCTATGACAAATTCAAAAAAGTTATATACTCCTTGAATTTGTGTGGCAAATAAATATAAAAAATGTGCTTTATATTTGTCTTTTTTGATTTTTTTATAATCTTTGTTTTTATATAAGGTATGAAATTTAGCCGAAAGGTATTTTGGACTAAATTGTGCTTTCACTCCGCTTGTGCGTATAAAATCAACTTGTGCAAAACAAGCCCCATCAATAATAGAAGTAAAATCATACCATATTAAATTCTTACTTCCCAAATACTCTAAGTCTTTTCTAAACTCAAAAGATCTTTTTTGATAGCTTACCAAAGGTATACACTCACCCAAAGTTAAAACTTTTAAATTTTCAAAAGAAATATTTTCTTTTTCACATTTTCTAAGTACTTTTGCTAAAACATTTATACAAAGCACCGTTCCTACGCTATGTGCGCTTAAGATGAGCTCATAGTTTTTATCATTTGCATTTTCTTTTAGTTTTTCAAAAATAACTCTAGCAAAATCATCCATTCTTAACTCAAGTTCACCTTGAGAATTTTTCTCCCAGTTTGCACAAAAAGAACAAATTCTAGCTATCCAAAAAACAGCTAATTTCTTGCCTAATTTATAAAGCATTTTTGGTAAAAACACTAACGATAAAACAAAAGCTAAAATTCCTAAAATAATATGAAAATTTTGCAAATAAAATAAACTTCCAAAAGCACAAAATAAAGTAAAAATCAAACTTAAAAGCACATAAAAAAATGGATAATAACCTGTGATAAGTTGGTGCGGGGATTCTTTACCAAATTTTAAAAAAAGTCCTGTAATAGTATAAATTCTAAAAAAACTATAACAATCACTCAAGGCATCTTTTATACCCTCTGACCAGTTTTTTTTGACTATATCATTCCAACCTAAAAAAGTATAAGTAGTGTTTGTGTATGGAGTTTGAATTTGCCAAAAAGGATAAATATTAACTTGAGCTTTTGATAAAGTATAATCATAATTTAAAAGTTTATTTTGCTCGGCTAAATTTTTTTTAAACATAGCATAATAATGCCTATATCCTCTAGGATCATAACCAGCTATATAAAAAACATCTCTTTTTTGGCATATTTTTTCCATCAACATCCTAAGTAAATTTAATACTGAATTTAAAAATATAGCTAAAGTTGTTATCTTTGTCAAATACCTATTTAAAGATAAAATGAGGGGTTTTTACTCTGAAATTATTCATTAAAAAATATTTTATAAAATAAATAAAAATTAAAAAAATAAAGAAAGAATTTATGGATGTAATCTTACTAGGTGGTAGCAATAGTGTAGTTAAAAATGGTCTTAGGATAGGTCTTGAAAATAAAGACATTACATTACATAATTACGCTTTAGGGCTTAGTACTTCTTTACAAAATCTTTATGAGTTAATACGCCATGAAAATACTATAAATAAAAGTGATTTTCTTATCAGTGAATCAAATATCAATGATTATTTAAGCCCTATGAGCTTAAATATTATACTTAGAAATATTGATTATTTTTACGAAGAACTTTACAAAGCAAACAAAATTACTATAGTGCTTATACTCCCCATACCAGCTTGTAATGATAAATCAAAAGCTATCAATGAAGCTCATAGGAAAAATTGTGCTCATTATGGTTTTAATCTAATCGATGTAGATCTTTACTACCAAAAAAATAATCTTTATGATTTTGATCAAAACTATAAATTCCACCCTATGCCACTAGCTATGCAAGAGCTTGGAAAAAACATCGTTAAAAATTTACATAACTTTAAAAAATCCAAAGAAAATATCATTTGCTCAAAAAGAAAATTTCATATCTTTACGCCCTCAAATTCAACTAAAATAGAGCATAAAAACTCATTTTTTTGTGAAAAAACTATAAATATCAAAGCTAATGAAAAAATTATTTTCCCAAAAGAGTTAAAAAACTATCAAATCTTAGGCATACACACTTGGAATCACACTAACTCATTAACCCATGCTATATCATCTATAAGCATTGAAAACTCATCTTTTAAATTAGTAAAAAATTTTGGACTTATCAATACTTTTCAAGATATACAAAATGAAAAAGCAATTTGTGATGAGCAAACCTTTTTGTATGTTAATACACAAATTATCAAGCAAAGTGAGGAAAGTTCGGGCTTAAGCATAGCAAATGAAAAAACACCAAGGCTTGATTATGTGGATTTAGTAGGAATTTTACTTTTAGAAAAAGATGATGATAAAAAAATTGAATGTAAAATTCAACTTATAAATGCTTATGAGCTTTTGATACCACCTATAGCATTTTATAAAGAATTAGTGCTAGAATACCATGAACTAAAAAAACTTGATATGCAAACATTTTTAAAAAGTCAAAATCATAATCTTTTGCGTTTTTTAAATCATAAAGGCTTAAAAAATGAATATGAGATGTTTATCCACCAAAATAATAAACTTTATGGAGCTAGCTTAAGGATAAAAGAAAGATTAAGCTATAAGCTTGGAGAAGCTATCATGAAAAATAGCAAAAGTTATCTAGGGTATTTTAAAATACCTTTTGAATTGAGAAAAATCAAAAAAGAGCATTTTAAAAATCAAAAAGATCAAAAAAATCTACCGCCACTAAAAGCTTATGCAGACTATAAACACGCTCAAATAGCCAAAACACATTTGCCTTATCTTTTAGGTAATGCACTTTTACAAGCTTCAAGAACTCCTTTTAAAATAGGCTATTTAAGCTTACCTTTTAAACTAAAAAAGATTGCAAAAAACTATAAAAAGAAAATTTAATCTAAACTAGTATTTTTGAAAAAATTCCCATTGACTTGGGTTTTATATATCACATAATTTCTAAATTTAGCATGTAAAACCGCATCAGGTTTATATGCTCTGCATTCTTTCCAAAAAGTATGCAAGCTTTTTTGATAAGTCAAACCTTCAATATCATAAAAGGCTTTTCCCATAACTTTTAAAGGGCTATTATGATATAAAGCAGAAAGTCCTACTGTGCTATTTATCACTATAGTGCCTCTTGCATTGATTAAGAGCGTAGGTAAGTGTAAGTCATGTACATATAAAATTCTACCCTCGACATTGTATTTTAAGCTCAAATCTTCTATAAGTTTAGTATAGTCCCTATAGCCACGATCCATAGGATGGTGTTTAAAAACTAGGTATGACTTTGCTTTGGCATGATTAGCAAAAGAGATAATCACCTCTTCTATAAATTTTTCTGTAGTTTTTTTATAATGATGGGAGAGTTGAGTATCATTATGCACTTGTAAAATAGCTAAAAAATACTTTTGTTTTAGAGAAAGAATTTTTTCATTTAAACTTTTTTCTGTGATTTTGTATTTATTTTTTCTATATACTGAGCAAAACCAAGGTAAAAAGTCAAATAGTTTTAAACTTCTATGATGTAAAGAATTATTAAAATACCAAGAAAATAAAAAAGCAAAAAGCCAGTATAAAAATGAAGAAAAAGCCATATTTTTAAAAGTGCTTGAGAAAATTTTAAATTTAAAATCTTTATCAAATTTTTTCTGACTTAGATAAAATTCTTTTTCTCTTGGTAAAGTGGAGTTTGCATTTACTCCATCCTTTTCAAAAGTAATGAAGTTTGGTCTTATATAACCTTCTTCAAAAATCCATACTTCAATACCCATTTGCTTAGCAACATTAATGGCTATCTCATGCACTTTTCTACAATCATTATACATAATGATAACTTGAATTTGTTTTTCTTCAAAAAGCTTTTTATAAAAGTCTTCAAGCTCGGCTAAGCTTTTAGTATAGTTAATGCTTTTAAAAGGATAAAAGAAAAAATCTCCGCCATTAAAATTTACTTTATAAACCTTAGCTTTTGGAATTTTTGTAGCAATTTTACGAAAAAATCCACCCACAGGTCCTTGGAGCAATAAAACATTTTTACCAGAAAATTTTTTTAACTTTTTACTTAAATTCATCTAATCAAAATAAATTCTACTAATCTTCTTATTTTTCTTAATATATAAATTCTTATATCTATAAACCAACGCAAATAAAATTTAGAAAAATAATCTTTTTGCATTTTTAACATTATATCTAATGCAAGCTCAACTTCACATAAATTTTTACTTTTTGGATGGATGTATCTTGGATAGAGGATCAAAACCCCCGCAACAAGCTCTTCTAAACTAAGCACTCTTGTGCGTCTTGGAATTTCATGTAAATCGCTTGTCAAACCCCAACCTGCATAAAAAGGCTTGCCATAAACTACTACTTTTTTACCACGCAAAAGAGCATCAAAACCACTTGTAGAGGTTATAGTATGCACCTCATCACAAGCATTTATAGCACTATCTATGCTAATATTTTCTATAATCTCATCACAGTATTTTAAAATAATGTTTTTATCTTTTAAACCTTTGCGGTTACCACTTAAAACATCAGGGTGAGGTTTAAAAACTATAAAGGCGTTTTCATTGGCCTTTCTTACACTTTGTAAAAGTTTTAAAGTATCAAAGCCTGCTCCACCTAAGATCATAGAAACATCATCTTCTACTTGAGCAGGGATTAAAATGATTTTTTTATTGGTGTTAAAATTTAATTTTTCATGTTTTAAACCATTATATTTTGAAAATTTATTTTGCGTGATGGTAGAGATGAGTTTTTTAGCTCTTTGTTTTAAACTCTCATCAAAAATATGATTTTGCAAAATATCTTCTAAATCACTTGGCTTGCTTGGATCAACATACAAGCCTTTACAATCTATTATCAAAGAAAAAGGGCGTGTAAGATCTGAACCTAAAAAAACCGAGCGCAAAAAGCCATCTTCTATTAAGAAAATTTCATTATTAAAATCTTTAGCTAGCAAAGCTTTATCATATTTTTTACCCCAAATGAAAATTTTATCTTCAGGATTTAAATTCGCTTTATAAAGTTCACCTAATGAGTTTAAAAAAATGATTTTATTATTTTTGGTTTTAAAAAATGGCTTCATAAACCAACGCTTCCATAAAGTAAAACCTAAAAAATACAAAGTATTTGAATTAGCATGCTCTATCTTTTTATACTTTGCTAGAGTATGAATAGTATCAAAAATATCACTTTTTTGATTTAAGTAAGGATTAAAATACTCACTATATAAAATATAAGCAGCACAAAAAACCTCTTCTAAAGTTCTTTTTTTAAACCTTCTTTTACACGCTTGCTTGTCTTGAGTTAAACCCCAGCCTGCATAAAATGGCACGCCATAACACACACATTCGCATCCTAACATCAAAGCTTCAAAGCCCATTCCGGAAGTTTTGGTATAAACTTTTTTAAAACAACTTAATAAGTCCATAGGGTTATAATTTTCTTTTATAAGAATACATTTGCTTGGCAAATCTTGCACATCAAAATCACTTTGTTTTTTACCGCTTAATACATCAGGATGAATTTTAATATATACTTTAGCATTTGGATTTTCTTTGATAGCTTCATTTATGATATCTTGAGTTGAAAAACTATCAGCTAGGCCAAATTTAAGAGAAGCATCATTTGCTACTTGTGTGATGATTAATACGCGTTCTTCATTAGTATAAAAAAGCTCTTTTGGTAAACAAAGATTATTATTATACTTGCTAAGTTTTTCTTTTTTTATAAGCTCTATAGCTTTTTTTGCTTGCTCTAACTCTTCAGAACTAAATTCGTAAGTATTTAAAATATTTTCAAGCTTAGATGGTGCAGTCGCATCATAATAAATTCCTATATCATCTTTGACGATAGAAAAACTTGGACTATTTTCTATACCCAAATTCAATGAGCGCAAAAAACCATCTTCTAAAAGTAAAAATTTTACATTGTGCTTTTTAGCTAGTTCTATAGCTTTTAAACCGGATTTTTTTCTACCCCAACCTGCAAAAATATCTTCTTTTGTGATGTTTTTATAAGCATGATATAGGGCTATTTTATAAAAATTTTTAGCATTTTCCTTTAGTTTTTTTGATGTAGTATAAATTTTCATAATCTCTCTTTAAATTAAAGAGAGATTATATCAAATTTTATTATTCTTATACTCTCTTTTCAACTTCCCAATTTCAAATAGCAGTTTGATATA